>CANRIG010000078.1 GCA_947630595.1 uncultured Lachnospiraceae bacterium
CCTCACGCCCGGCTGCCCCTGCGGCCTCATGCCCGGCTGCCCCTGCGGCCTCATGCCCGGCTGCCCCTGCGGCCTCATGCCCGGCTGGCCCTGCGGACGCGGCCTCGCTCCCGTCTGACCCTGCGGACGCGGCCTCGCTCCCGGCTTCACCATGCCGGTCTTGCTGTTCTGCGGCCGGAACACCTGAATGATATTTTTCTTTTTCGGCGGCGCCGCCTCCGGTCTTGCCGCCTCCGGTTTTGCCGTTTCCGGTTTCGCCGCCTCCGGCCTTGCCGCTTCTTCCTTCCCCGGCTCTTTTCCCACTGTCTTCTCGGGATCCCGCTCCATGCGCACATCCTCCTTCGCTTTTTTCACTGCCGCACCAAACGTGTTCCTGATTTTCTCCGCCACGTCGTCCTCCACATTGCTCATGTGGCTCTTGATCTCCACACCCGCTTTCTGGAGTGCCGCAATAATATCTTTATTCTCTTTGCCCAGCTCTTTCGCCAGTTCATGAACCCTGATTTTCGCCATACTCACAACCTCCGTCCCTCAAGCCTTCCGTCTGCTTTTCAATCGACCCCGACAATCCCGCATCCAGCACCGCAAGCGACGCCCGCTCTTCGCATCCGACCGCCGCGCCAAGCTGCTCCTTCGTGCCGTAAAACAGGATCGGCGTTTTATAAAAGGCGCACATGTTACGGAACTTTTTTCTGGTGTTATCCGAAGCGTCCGCCGAAACGATCACCAGTCCGGCTCTGCCCGATCGGACGGCCGTCTCGGTCTGGAAACCGCCTGCCGCCACCTTTCCCGCTTTCTTCGCGATACTCACCAGCGATAACACGCTATCTCTTTTCAATCGATTCGATCTCCTTTTTCAGACTCTCATATGTCTCGCGCGGAATCTGTACCTTCAGGGAACGCTCCAGCCCTTTGCTGCGGACCGCTTTCTCAAAGCACTCCATGGAACAGCAGACATAGGCCCCGCGCCCGTTTTTGCGCCCCGTCGTGTCGAGAACGATCTCCCCCTCCGTCGTGCGCAGAATCCGCATCATCTCTCTTTTTGACTTCATCTCCTGACATCCCGTGCACTTGCGCAGCGGGACCCGTTTTGCCTGCGCCGCCATGGCTCACTCCTGACCGCCGTCCGGCGCATCGTCGTCCGGGTACGCCGTGCCGTCCCCGTAAGAGCCGTCGTCCTCATAGGAGCCGCCGTCCTCATAGGAGCCGTCCGTCTCCGGATAGGAATACTCATCCCCGTAGTACCCGCCGTCCTCCTGGCCGTCGTAGTAGCCGTCCTCGTAGTATTCGCCGTCCTCATAGTACCCGTCGTCCTCATAATATTCGTCCTCGTAGTAATCCTCCTCGTACTCGAGCAGGTCGCCGGACTCACGGGCCTGTGTCTCGCTCTTGATGTCGATCTTGAAGCCGGTCAGGCGCGCCGCCAGACGCGCGTTCTGGCCCTCCTTGCCGATGGCAAGCGAGAGCTGGTAATCGGGCACGACCACCTTGGCCGTCTTTTCATCCCCGTCCGCGATGACGGAAATGACCTTGGCCGGGCTCAGCGCGTTCTCGATCAGCAGCGCCGCGTTGTCGTCCCAGTTGATGATATCGATCTTCTCGCCGTGCAGTTCGTCCACCACGGCGTTGACGCGCGTGCCGTTTAAGCCGACGCAGGCGCCCACCGGGTCGACGTCCGGGTTATTCGACCACACGGCCATCTTGGTGCGGCTGCCCGCCTCGCGGGCGATGCTGCGGATCTCCACGGTGCCGTCGCGCACCTCCGTCACCTCCGCCTCAAACAGGCGCTTCACAAACTCCGGGTGCGTCCGCGACACCAGAATCTTCGGGCCTTTCGGCGTATCCTTCACCTCGAGCACATATACCTTGATGCGGTCGGTCGGGCGGTAAACCTCGCCGCGGATCATCTCCTCGGCGTTCAGCATCGCGTCCACCTTGCCGAGGTTGATGCTGATGTTGCGGCCCACGTAGCGCTGGACCACGCCGGTGATGATGTCCCGCTCCTTCTCGTAATACTCGTTGAACAGCACCTTGCGCTCTTCCTCGCGGATCTTCTGCAGGATCACGTTCTTGGCGTTCTGAGTGGCGATGCGTCCGAACTCCCGGGATTTGATGTCCACCCGCACAATGTCCCCCAGCTCGTAGCGGGAATCGCGCATCCTGGCGTCGGTGAGGCTGATCTCCAGCAGCTCATCCTCCACCTTTTCGACCACGGTTTTCTCCGCGTATATCTCGAACTCGCACGTCTCCGGGTCAATGTTGACCACGACGTTGGTGGTCTCATTTTTGCCGTAGTGGTTCTTGCATGCCTGCAGAAGAGACTGCTTGATCGCATCCAGCAGCGTGTCCTTGCTGATATTCTTCTCTTTTTCAAGCATCGTCAGTGCTTCAAACAACTCGTTGTTCATTATGGTATCCTCCCTGTCAGAAATCGAACGCCAGCCGTATCAGCGCGATATCCGCGCGCGCAAACTCCAGCGTCTTTTCATTTTCTATCTCAATCATTACCTTTTCCCTGTCATAGCCTTTCAGAATCCCGGTAAACTCTTTCTGATGATCGATGGCCCGGAACGTCCGCAGCTCTACCTCCTCGCCGATGCTGCGCGCGAAATCCTTATCCTTTTTCAGCGGTCTTCCCAGACCCGGAGAGCTCACCTCCAGAATGTACGATTCGTCTATGAAATCCTGCTCATCCAGCAGATCGCTGAGCGCCCGGCTGATCACCTCGCAGTCGTCCACGGTAATCCCGCCCGGCTTGTCGATATACGCCCGGAGATACCAGCTGCCGCCCTCTTTCACATACTCCACGTCCACCAGCTCAAACTGGTGCCGTTCCATCAGGGGAAGCAAAAGCGCCTCCGTCTTCTGCTCGTACGTCTCTCTCTTACTCATCCACACTCCTCCTGGCCATTCTTTCTTCCACAAATAAGAGTGGACCAAAGGTCCACTCTCATAACTAGTAAATATTTAATTCCAGATCATCATAGCACCATTTTCCGGCAAATGCAAGCCCATTCGGACGGAAATTTAAACGTGATGATGAAAAGAAAGCGGATAACGGGAATCGAACCCGCCTATCCAGCTTGGGAAGCTGGTGTTCTACCAATGAACTATATCCGCCTGCGAATTACTACCAGTTCATTATACCATAAGCGGTCAGAATTGCAAGCGCAAATTTGCCGGGCAAATGAATTTTCGCTCCGCATTCATATTTTTCTTTACTTTTTCAGCCGGATCACGTTCCAGGACGCTTTCTCCAGCACGCTGGTGACTCTGCCGTCCTCCATCGTGCTCCTCTGGACGGTCTTCGGCGCCACCAGCTCCTCTCCGGCGCTGTTGCAGGCCTTCATATCGCTGTGCTCCAGCACAATGTGTTCCGCGAGCCGGTAGCCCTCCAGGCTGCGCACATCCGTGGTCAGCTCCATGCTCTCATGGATGTTGCGGTTGACCGCGAAAATGGTGAGCTCCTCGTCCTTTTCGTTCCAGACGGCGACGCTGACCACGTCGGACACGTCCTCATGGCCGCTGGTGTCGTGCTTCGGACAGTCCAGCACCGGCTGCAGCACCGTGCCCCTGCCGTAGCGGGAAGCGTGCATGAAGGGATAGAAGATCGTCTGCTTCCAGGCCTTCCCGCCGCCGCGCTCCGTCATGATCGGCGCGATGACGTTCACGAGCTGCGCCATGCAGGCGATTTTCACGCGGTCGGCGTGCTTCAGCAGCGTGATCAGCATCAGGCCCACCAGCAGCGCGTCCTCAAACGTATAGACGTCCTCCAGCAGAGACGGCGCCACCTGCCACGGACGGTTCTCCATGGTATCGTCGTCTTTCTCATTGGAATGGAACCAGACGTTCCACTCGTCGAAGCTGATGTTGATGTCCTTCTTGCCGCGCTTCTTCGCCCGCACAAAATCGCAGGTGGCGATGACGGAGCGGATAAACTGGTCCATGTTGTCGGAGAGCGCCAGGAAATCCTCCGTGTCGTTGTCGGGATTGCCGTAATACTGGTGCATGGAGACAAAATCTACATAATCATACGCGCACTCCAGCGTCTTCGCCTCCCACGCCGGGAACGTGGGCATGTCCAGGTTGGAGCTGCCGCAGGATACCAGCTGGATCGTGGGATCGATCAGCTTCATGGCCTTGGCGGTCTCCTCCGCCAGACGGCCGTACTCTTCCATGGTCTTGTGGCCCAGCTGCCAGGGACCGTCCATCTCGTTGCCCAGGCACCACACCTTGATGTTGTGCGGCTGCTCTACGCCGTGGCGGATCCGCAGGTCGCTGTATTTCGTGCCGCCCGGATGGTTGCAGTATTCCAGCAGGTTGCAGGCGTCCGCGATGCCCCGCGTGCCGAGGTTCACCGCCATCATCACGTCGGAATTGGCTTTCTTCGCCCATTTTGCAAACTCATTGATGCCCACCTCGTTTTTCTCGAGGCTTCTCCACGCCAGCTCCAGACGACCGGGGCGCTGCTCCACCGGCCCCACGCTGTCCTCCCAGACGAAGCTGGAGACGAAATTGCCGCCCGGATAGCGGACGATGGGGACGTTTAATTCCTTTACCATGCCGATGACGTCCTGACGGAAGCCGTCCTCATCGGAAAGCGGGTTGCCCGGCTGGTAAATGCCGTCGTACACCGCCCGTCCCAGGTGCTCGATAAAAGAACCGTAAAGCCTCGGATCCACCTCCGAAACCTTAAAAGCCTTGTCAATAATCATGGAAGCACGCTTCACTGACACATCACTCCTCTCTGTGTTCTGTCTTATTCTTTTTCTGTCACTCCGATCCAGATGATATTGACCGAATGCGGGCGCAGCGCGATCTGCATGCCGGGATGATACGCGCCCAATGTCTCATACTGAATTTCCACCCCGCTGCAGTCAATGTCATTGTAGCTTTCCGTACTCTCCCCGCAGATATAGCGGACGCACACTTCGCCCGACGCCTCCATGCACAGCGTCAGCGTCTGGGTCCGCTCCGGGTCCTTGTTCACCGCCGCCAGCGCATAGCCGCCGCGGCCGCTGAACGAGGTCGCCGCCACATCCAGCATCTCCACCTTCTCCAACGCTCCGGACACAGACCGCAGCTCCCGCGCCGGCTGCTCCTCGCTCCATGTCTCAAGCACCTGGTCGCCCAGATAATTAACGTAGAGGTCAAAGACGTGATAGGTGCTGCGCAGCACGATCCCGTCCTTATGCGTAAAGATGCAGCCCCTGGTGTTCACAACCGGCGCGTAGTTGGCCATGCCGATCACGTCGCAGTTGCGGTTGCACATGTTCAGGAAGCAGGCGGTAAAAACGGCGTCCGCCATCGTATACTTTGTGTTGTCGTCGTTTTTGTCCCGCGGGTAGAGGTATTCCTCCTTCGTCACGCCCTGTTTGACCGTATGTACATTCGGGTGATACCAGCCGCGCAGGTTCCACTCGTCGAAGGCGATGCGGATATGGCCCAGATCCATCGCCTCCAGAAGCCCCCGGACCTTGCGCACGGAATCGCCGATGCTGTTGGTATAAACCATGCAGGCGTCGTAATCGGCGTAAGCGTTGGTCTGGTGAATCGCATCCCAGTAACCGTGGATGGAAATCCAGTCCAGGAACTGCCCGCTGTGTTTCAGCAGATTCACGTTCCAGTCAAAAAGACCCCTTTCCACCGTGCCGCCGGTGGAAAGGGAACTCTGGTGATTCTGACTATTTTGTGATCTTTATGGCCTGCTTCGCCGAATCCTTGCCGTACACCTTCTTGCCGGCCTTATCCAGCTTGTAGGGGCGGACCTTAAAGTAGTAGGTCTTGCCCTTTTTCAGGTTTTTGATGGTGACCGAGGTCTTGGTCTTCTTCACCGTCTGTACCTTTGTGGTCTTTTTGGTGAACTTCTTATTGGTGCTGTAAACGACCTCATAGCCCTTGACGCCCGCCGCATTGCTCTTGAACTTCAGCGTCACCGCCTGGCCCTTCTTGTTCTGGAGCTTTGTGACCTCCGTTTTTGCCTTCTTCAGGCTGGCCGTGGCCGCGGTGGTATCGCTCTTGGACGAATCGTCCCCGGAGGTATCGTTCTTGCTGTCCGTCTTGCTGGATGTCTTGTCGGATGTCTTGCTGGCCGTCTTGTCGGATGTCTTGCTGGCCGTCTTGTCGGAATCCTTGCCGTCCGCCGCCTTTTTGCCGATCGTGATCGTGGCGTTTGCGGAAGCCGTGATCAGACGGCTGGTCGTAAAGGTCGCGGTGACCTGCACCGGATGGCTGCCCTCTTTCGTGTACACCGGAGGATTCGTGCTGGTCACGGTCTGGCTCGTATTCTCATCCTGGTACGTGTAGGTGAGCGTGTACAGATTCGCCGGCATGCCCGCCACGACCGGCTGGATGGTCTGGCCGCTGCCCTCTTTAAAGGTAAAGCTGCCGCCGTCCAGCTTGCTGCCGTCCACGACGATCTCCGGGGAAATGATCTTGGAGAGCACCGGCTCCGCCGTGACCACAATGGTCTGATTGGTGTCCGGGTCTGTGAACATCAGCATCGCCTTCACATTGTAATAGCCGACATCCTTCACCATGCCGTCGGTGGAGACAAGCTCGCCCGTCGTCTCCGTCGTGATCTCATAGCGGAACACCGAGCCCGGAAGCTGCGTCTCCGGATCGGTCAGCGCCACGCCGTCCTTGTAGAGAACCGGAACGGACGCCAGCGAATACTGCTCGGAAGTCGAAACGTAAAGGCGGTCGACGCCCTGCGACACCAGCGAATAGCTCGCCGAAGTCGGGTAGCGGACGGAAAAGCTCTGCGATGCGGAGCGCTCCTCCGCGTAGTTGTGCATGGCCTTCGACACGACGTAGGCAGTGAAATTCCGCCCGGTCGCCAGATAGCCGTGCGCGCTCACCATCGAGCCCACCTCAAGCGTGAGCGTGCCGTTCGGCATGAAATAAGTCGCCGTATCCAGTCCGTCCACTTCGACCTTCAGATAAAGCATGTCGACGGAACCGCCGGTCGCCTTGAACGTCAGCCACTGGCCGCACTCCGCAACGCCGTCGGTCAGCCCTGAAATCGTAAGGTAGACCGGAGCCTGCTTCATCGGGCCTTCCGCCTGCGCCGGTACCGCCATCAGCAGCGTGACCGCCGCCGCCAGCAGCAGATATCTCAGTTTCAAAAGTTTTTTCATAAATGTCCCTCCCTCTCTGTCAGCTGTCCCTGACAAAAGCTGCCCTGTTTGTTGCTCCTATAGCTTTATATTACACAAGGCGGGGGCGTTTGTCAATCCATTATGCGCGGGCTTTCGTCCCTTTGGAATCCCGGCTGCCGATGCGCAGACGGTTGAGGCGCACCGGCTTTCCGCCGTATTCCGCCTCCGGGCTCTGTCCGCCCTCGAGCCAGTAAACGCCGGACACGGCGTCGTCCCCGGCGAGCTTCATGCCGCGCACCCCGATGGCGCCCTTTTTCTTGAGCGGAATCTCGGACACCGGGAAGCGCAGGAAAAAGCCGTGCTCCGTGCCCAGCACCAGATGCGCCTGCTCGGCGGCCGCGTGCACGGCAGTCAGCGCGTCCCCGTCCTGCAGCTTCGTGGCCGCGATCGTGCGCTTGGAGACGTCAAACTCGGCGCCCTGCACCTGCTTGACCATGGCCTGCCGGGTGACAAACGTAAGCACGGTGTCGCGGATGTCGTTCAGCGCCAGCACGGCCACAAAGCTCTCCTCGCTGCTGCTGTAGTTGCAGAGGTTGTCCAGCGGCGTGCCCTTGTCGCGGAATTTGCCGTAGGGCACATCCAGCACCTTCAGAAGATGCACGCGCCCGCTGTCCGTGAACACGCAGAGGCGGTCCGTGTTGAGGCAGCGCAGGACAAAGCGGTTCTCGCTGTCCGCCGCCTCGCGGTTGCGCTCATAGACGGACTCGTCGACCGTGTGCGCGTAGCCGAAGCGGTCCATCAGGAATACCACCGGCATCTCCTCGGTCTTCGGCTCCTCGAGCACGATCTCCTCCGCCGTCTCCAGCGTGGTCCGGCGCGGACGCCCGAACTCCTTCTTAAAGGAATCCAGCTCCCGGATGATCACGGCGGCCATCGAGTCGTAGTTGTTGAGGATGTCCTGGTAAAGCGCGATATTTTTCAGCGTCGCCTCGTGCTCCTTCATCAGCACCTCGACCTCGAGGCCGATCAGGCGGTACAGGCGCATGTCGAGGATGGCGTTGGCCTGCGCCTCGGTAAAGCCCAGCTTCGCCGCCAGCTTCCGGGATTTTTCCGTCCTGAAGCGGATGCCCTCGGTCACGCCGTCCACCAGGCAGGCCTTTACCTGCTCGCGGCTCTTGCTGCCCCGTAAAATCTCGATGATCAGGTCGATCACGTCGCAGGCGCGGATCAGGCCCTCCTGTATCTCTTTTTTCTTTTCTTCCTTTTCCAGCAGGTTCTGGTACTTCCGGGTCGTCACCTCAAACTGGAAGTCGATGTGGTACTCGATCACCTGCCGCAGGCTCAGCGTCTCCGGCCGGCCGTCGGCCACCGCCAGCATGTTGACGCCGAACGTGTCCTCCAGCCGCGTCTTTTTATATAGAAGATTTTTCAGTTTTTCCACGTCCGCGCCCCGGCGCAGCTCCAGTACGATGCGGATGCCCTCCTTCGAGGACTGGTTGGAAATGTCCACGATGTCCGTCGTCTTTCTGGTCTCCACCAGCGCCGCCACATCGTTCAGGAACTTGCCGATGTTCGCGCCCATCATCGTGTAGGGAATCTCCGTGACGACCAGGCGTTCGCGGCCGCCCTTGACCTTCTCCGTGACCACGCGGCCGCGGATGCGGAGCTTGCCCTGCCCGCTCTCGTAAATGGCCGGCAAGTCGCTCTCGTTGACGATGATGCCGCCGGTCGGGAAATCCGGCCCTTTGATGTACTTCATGAGGCCCCCGGTCGTGATTTTGTTGTTGCGGATCATGGCCTTGACCGCGTCTATGACCTCGCACAGATTGTGGGAGGGAATCGAGGTCACCATGCCCACCGCGATGCCGTCGGCTCCGTTCACGAGCAGGTTGGGGATGCGCGCCGGCAGCACCAGCGGCTCCTTCTCGGTCTCGTCAAAGTTCGGCCCGAAGTCGACCACGTCCTTGTCCAGGTCCGCCAGAAAAGCGACCTGTGTCACTTTCTGCAGGCGCGCCTCCGTGTAGCGCATCGCCGCCGCCCCGTCGCCCTCGATGGAGCCGAAATTGCCGTGCCCATCCACCAGCGCCAGCCCTTTTTTGAAATCCTGCGCCATCACCACCAGCGCGTCGTAGATCGAGCTGTCGCCGTGCGGGTGGTATTTGCCCATCGTGTCGCCGACGATGCGCGCGCTCTTGCGGTACGGGCGGTCGTAGCGGATGCCCAGCTCATACATGTCGTACAGGGTCCGCCGCTGCACCGGCTTCAGCCCGTCGCGGACATCCGGCAGCGCGCGGGAAATGATGACGCTCATCGCATAATCAATATAAGATTTCTGCATGATATCCGAATATTCGGCCCTGATAATCTGTCCGTCCATGTGACAATCTCCTTACCCTCTCTGAAAATCCCTAAACGTCCAGCAGCGCGTCCTGCGCGTGCTCATAGATAAACGCCTTGCGCGGCGGCACCTCCGTCCCCATCAGCATCCGCGTGATGTTGGAGGCGATGCGCGCGTCCTCGATCTCCACCCGCTGCATGACGCGGGTCTCCGGGTTCAGCGTCGTCTCCCAGAGCTGCTCCGCGTCCATCTCGCCGAGTCCCTTGTAGCGCTGCAGCGTAAACGGCGCCCTGTGCGTGCGCCGGTACTTTTCCAGCGCCTTGTCGTCGTAAAGATACTGCTCCTTGCCCTTGGCGGGAATCACCTTGTAAAGAGGCGGCATCGCGATGTAGACGTGCCCCTCGTAAATCAGCTCCGGCATAAAACGGTAAAACAGCGTCAGCAGCAGCGTGCTGATGTGCGCCCCGTCGACGTCGGCGTCGGCCATGATGATAATCTTGTCGTAGCGCAGCTTCGTGATGTCGAAATCGTTTCCATAGCCCTCGGAAAAGCCGCAGCCGAACGCGTTGATCATGGTCTTGATCTCGGCGTTGGCCAGCACCTTGTCGATGCTCGCCTTCTCGACGTTGAGAATCTTGCCGCGGATCGGCAGGATCGCCTGATAATTGCGGTCGCGGGCCGTCTTGGCCGAGCCGCCGGCCGAATCGCCCTCGACGATGAAAATCTCGCAGATGCTGCTGTCGCGGCTCTCACAGTTGGCCAGCTTGCCGTTGCTGTCAAACGAATATTTCTGTTTGGTCAGCATGTTGGTCTTGGCGCGCTCCTCCGTCCTGCGGATTTTGGCCGCCTTCTCGGCGCAGCTTAAAATGCTTTTCAGCGCCTCCAGATGCTTGTCAAAATAGAGCACGATCTCCTCGCCGGTGACCTTGCCCACGGCCCGCGCCGCGTCCTGGTTGTCCAGTTTGGTCTTGGTCTGGCCCTCGAAGCGCGGATCCGGATGCTTGATCGAGATCACCGCCGTCATCCCGTTGCGGATGTCCGCCCCGGTGAAATTGACGTCCTTTTCCTTCAGCACGCCGAGCTGGCGGGCGTAGGCGTTGAGCACGTTGGTGAACGTCGCCTTGAAGCCGGTCAGGTGCGTGCCTCCCTCGGCGTTGTAGATGTTGTTGCAGAAGCCGAGCACGTTTTCGTGAAATTCGTTGACGTACTGAAACGCCGCCTCGACCACGATGCCCTCCGCCTCTCCTTTAAAGTAAACGGGATCGCAGACCGCCTCTGAGTCCTGATTCAATTCCTTTACAAAGCCGATGACGCCGTCCGGCTCACAATATGTGATCTGTTCCGTCTCCTCGCCCCGGCGGTCCTCAAAGTAAATGGTCAGCTGCGGATTCAGATAAGCCGTCTCATGCAGCCGGCTTTTGAGCTCCGTCGCGGAAAACCGCGTCTTTTCAAAGATCTCCGGGTCCGGCAGAAAGCTGATGCGGGTGCCGGTCTTCTGCGTTTTGCCGATCACCGGCAGCAGTCCCTTGCACAGCTCCTGCACCGGCACGCCGCGCTCATAGCGGTCGTGATGAATTTTTCCGTCCAGCATCACCTGCACGTCCAGCCAGGTCGACAGGGCGTTCACCACCGAGGAACCCACGCCGTGCAGGCCGCCGCTCGTTTTGTAGGATGTGTTGTCGAATTTGCCGCCGGCGTGCAGCGTCGTAAACACCAGGCGTTCCGCCGGCATGCCTTTCTCGTGCATGCCCACCGGGATGCCGCGGCCGTTGTCCTCCACGGTCGCCGACCCGTCCTTTTCCAGATATACCTCAATCCGGCTGCAGAAACCGGCCAGATGTTCGTCCACCGAGTTGTCGACAATCTCATAAATCAGGTGATTCAGACCCTTGCGCGAGACGCTGCCGATGTACATGCCCGGGCGCTTGCGCACCGCCTCCAGGCCCTCCAGCACCGCAATACTGCTCGCGTCGTAGGTATTGCTCTTTGCCATACTGCCGCTCCTTCTCAATACTTCCGCACGACTTCGCCGCGCTTTTTATAGATCGAATCCGCCGGAACCACCTCGCGCACCGAGGACAGCGGGTAGATGTTGGAGCGCGGCCCCACCACCGTGCCCGGATTGAGCACAGAGCCGCAGCCTACCTCCACCTCGTCGCCGAGCATGGCCCCAAACTTTTTCAGGCCCGTCTCGATGCGCTCCGTCCCGTCCTTCACGACCACCAGCTTTTTGTCCGACTTCACGTTGGAAGTGATCGAGCCGGCGCCCATGTGCGCCCGGTAGCCCAGGAGGGAGTCGCCCACATAATTATAATGCGGCACCTGCACGCGGTTGAACAGGATTACATTTTTCAGCTCCGTGGAATTGCCGACCACCGCGTGCTCGCCCACAATCGCGTTGCCGCGGATGAAAGCGCAGTGGCGCACCTCCGCCTCCTTGCCAATAATGGCCGGCCCATGGATGTATGCCGTGGGCGCCACCGACGCGGACTTCGCAATCCAGACGTCGCCGTCCCGCTTTTCGTACTCCTCCGGCGGCAGCTTGGCGCCGAGCTCAAGAATAAACGCGCCGATCTTCGGCAGCACCTCCCAGGGGTATTCCGCCTCCGCCAGCAGGGGCGCGGCGATGGTTTCGCTTAAGGTATAAAGATTTTTGATTTTACAGGTTTCCATGTGAGCCTCCTGTCGTTTTCGCATTTTATGCGCTGTTCTTGCTTTTTTGTTTCACTGTTTTTTGCCGTTTTGTTTCGATGCTCTTTTTGTTTTGCTGTTTTGCTTTTTGTTTCGCTGTTCTTTTTGTTTTGCTGTTTTTCTTTTTGTTTTGCTGTTTTTCTTTTTGTTTTGCTGTTTTTCTTTTTGTTTCGTTGTTCTTTTGTTTTACTGTTTTTCTTTTTATTTCGTTGTTTTTTCCTTTTGGTTCTCTTCTGTCTTTTTTCCTTTATTTTTTGCTTCCGGTGTTTTCTTTCACTCCGCTTTTCCCGCGGGGCTCGCCGGTTTTCGCCTTTTCTCCGCCTTTTCCGCGCGGTTCGCCGGTTTTCGTCTTTTCTCCGCCCTTTCCGCGCGGTTCGCCGGTTTTCGCCTTTTCTCCGTCCTTCCCGCGCGGCTCCCCGGCAGCTTTCGTTTTTCCCTTGTGGTAATACTTCGCCGCCTCGTCAAAAAACGGCCGCAGCGCGTATTGATTGTTCAGCGCCAGCACGCCCTCGGTGCGCGAGCGGATGAAGTGCTCCAGCTTGACCATGTACTCGTCGCTCGTGATGGTGCCCTCGGCCACGTAATTCAGGCCCTTCTCCCAGCTCGCCGTCAGCTCCGGGTTGAGCAGGGAACGGATGGAGTAAAATACGACGTCGTAAATCATCTCCCCCTGCAGGGTCGGCGAAAGCACCTGGGTCGTCTTGTTCAGTCCGATGTATTTGTTGGCCACCAGCTTTTTCAGAATCTCGGCGCGCGTAGCGCTAGTGCCGATGCCGCAGCTCTTGATCTGCGCGCGCAGCTCCTCGTCCTCGATCAGCTGGCCGGCGTTTTCCATCGCCAATATCATAGAACCGGAGCTGTAGCGCTTGGGCGGAGAGGTCTCCCCCTCCTTGATATACAATGTCTCCACCGGAAGCGTCATGCCTTTTTTCAGCGGACGCAGCGCGTCGAGAAGCTCCCTGCCGTACTGCGCTTCCCCGGATTCCTCCGCGCCGTCTTTTCCTGCCATTTCATTCCCCGGCATACCCGCAGCGGCTCCTGACATCCCGTTTTCCAGTGCGTCCGTCACGGCCCCAGTCATCCCTGTGCTTCCTGCTGTTCCGTTCTCCGGCACATTCGTCACATTTCCTGCTGCCCCGTTCCCTGATGCGCCCGTCACATTTCCTGTTGTCCCACTCTCTGGCGCTTTCGTCACATTCTCAACCGTCCCATTCTCCGGCGTGCCCGCGGCTCTGGCTTTGCGCTCTCCTGGATTGCCGGCGACCTTAAAATAGCCCTCCTCCAGCAGCACCCGGAAAGAGAAGAAAAATTTTTCTTTCCCCAGCGCGGTCGTCATTGTCACCTTCTGGAACTCCGCTGGCGGGTAAAAAATGCTGAGAAAACGGCGAACGATCGCCGCATACACGCCGAACGCGTGCCCTTTCAGGCTACCCAGCGCGTTCAGGCCCTGTCCCGTGGGGATGATCGCATAGTGGTCTGTGATCTGCTTGTCGTTTACATAGCGCGTGCGCGCGATTCCTTTATAGCTGCCAAGGCTTAAAATCTCCCCGGCAAATGCCTGCGCCGGGCCGAACCTCTGCAGGCCCGCGATGTTTTTCTGAATTTCCTTTGCCACCGCGCTCGAGAGCACTCTGGCGTCCGTGCGCGGATAAGTGACCAGCTTTTTCTCGTACAGCTCCTGCACAATCCGCAGCGTCTCGTCCGGGCTGATCTTAAACATCCGCGAGCACTCGTTCTGCAGTTCCGCCAGGTTGTAGAGCAGCGGCGGGTTCTTCTTCTCTTTCTTCTTTTCTATGGAAGCGATGACGGCCGGCGCCAGCGGCAGCGTCCCGGCGATCAGCGCCTCCGCATCCTCGCGCTGCCGGAATCCGTTTTCCCGGTAGAGCTTCGGGGAGAGATAATAATCCGAGTCTTCCACCGCCCGGAATTCTCCCTCCAGCGTCCGCCCCTCAAGCCGTATCTTCTGCAGCACGCGGTAAAACGGCGTCTTGACAAACTGACGGATCTCACGCTCGCGGCGCACCACCATCCCCAGCACGCAGGTCATCACCCGGCCCACGGAGACCACGGAATATTTGGTGCCCAGATAGCCGGAAATCGCGTTTCCATATTTCAGCGTCAGCAGACGCGAAAAATTGATGCCCATCAGGTAATCTTCCTTAGCCCGCAGATAAGCGGCGGAGGAAAGATTGTCATAGCAGGACAGGTCTTTCGCCTCCGCGATGCCGCGGTGAATCTCCTCCTCCGTCTGAGAATCGATCCACACCCGCCGGCGCTGCTTGCCTTTCACGCCGGCCATCTGCTCCACAAGGCGATATATGTACTCACCCTCGCGCCCGGAATCCGTACAGACGTAGATCACGTCCACATCGCTGCGGTTCAGCAGGCGGCTGACGATCTGAAACTGTTTTTTCACCGCGGGGATGACTTCATATAAAAATTGCTCCGGCAGAAACGGCAGCGTGTTCAGGCTCCATCGTTTGTATTTCGGGTCGTAGACCTCGGGGTAGCTCATCGTCACCAGATGGCCGACGCACCAGGTCACCAGATAGGAATCCGATTCCAGATACCCGTCTCCCCGCTTCATCGGTTCTTTCAGCGCTTTTGCAAATTCCTGCGCCACGCTCGGTTTCTCAGCGATAAACAGCTGCTTCATGC
>CANRIG010000079.1 GCA_947630595.1 uncultured Lachnospiraceae bacterium
CTCACAAAGATCATCATCGAGAAAAATGAGAACGCCATCTCCATGACCAAGATACTCGGTTATGAAAACAGCGAGATCGCGCGGCTGTATCTGCTCTCTACGACGATCGTTTTTGCAGTATGCGACGCTGCCGGCGTTTTTCTCGGCACACTTGTTATGAGTGCCGCGTGGAAAGCTATCATGTTCAGCTACAGCGGCTGGTTTACCTTTATGATGACTCCGGCAGGATATGCAAAAATGTTCCTGTTTGTACTGATCGGATACCTTATCGTTTTGTTCTTTGATTTCAGACGAATTAAGAGGATACCGATGAACGAAGCGCTGAAAAATGCGGAATAAATCTTAAAAATACCTCTTGACAAACCGTATACGGCTATTATTCCAACAAGGCGGCTTTATCTACGGCGCTGGTCATCGCTCACCGGATGCGGACCGTGGCAGGCGCGGACAAAAAATATTTTGAAACTATTTATATGGTCATTTTCTTTATTCTGTTTCCGAAAATTCCTCTTTAAGAGGCAAACCGGCTTCCAGAAAGATGGGAAGCGAAGCTTCGCTGACGGGGTCTGTTTCCTCCCCGTTAATCACCACGTAATAGCGGTCGCCTTTCCTGTAAAGCCAGGATTGATTCGGATCGACATATTCTGCGCCGCCTTCTTCTATATCCTCCATAGGAGGATCGTACGCCGGAATCGGCAAAAACAAATAGGAAGAAAAAAAGAAGACGACCGCGGCGGCGGAGAATAAAATCATCTTGACGGACCCTGTTTTGTTTTTCCGCGCAAGAATTTGAAACCGTTCCATAACGGTTTCTTCCGACGTATTTTCAAGCAGGGTGGCCATGGGATAAAAGGAGTTTTGATCTGACTGGGAAGCCTGCCTGAGGATTTTGACAAGAATTTCCATGTATTCCGGCAGCACAACTGCCGGGATATGTTCTGCAACGGTCAAATCACAGCGGATTTCCGCCGCCTGAGCGATCTGCTTCTGCAGGATGCGTATAAGCGGAAACCACCAGAAAATACAGCAGCATATCTGGACAAAAAACTTTAAAAAGAGGTCCCCGTTGTGAAAATGGCTGTATTCATGCGCGAGTATGTAATAAAGCTCCTGATCGGAGTAAGCGCAGTCGGGCAGCAGGATTTTTTTGTGAAAAAGGCCGATTCCGCCCGGCGTCTGAATCCCGGGAACGCAGAGGACCGCGCAGGTCATCTTCCATCTGAAGTCCTGGGAAAGCCTGGCGGAAACTTTTTCGATCTGATCCGGGCGATAGGAGGGAAAACGGCGGAGCTCCCGATGAAAGACATGATACCGGCGGAAAAAGACAGCCGACTTCCATACGGCTCCGATTCCCCACAGGATTAAGAAAAGCTGCCATGGAGAACATAACCAGTCTTGTAAATCCGGAGCCGTAGCAAGTATAAAATCAGAAAATACTGCATAAAAGCCGTGAAGACGAATGCCTGTGCTGAAAGAAAAATCATAGAAAAAGAAGATACGCAGGATACAAAGCAGGCAGACAAAAATGAGAGCGAACGCGCCGTATTTTCCGGACAGCATGACCTGCTTTCGGAACAGGCTCAGTCCGAAAATAAACAGGCCGGAGCATGCGAGAGCGACCAGGAAGGACCAGAAAGAAAATCCCATAGCTTATTCCCCGCTTTCTTTGCGCAGCTGTGCAATCATGCCCTCGAGCTGCCGGATGAGCTGCTCCGAATCTTCGCAGGATTCCTGCATCATAGCCACAGCCACTTTTGAGACGGAATCGGAATCAAAATCCAGAGAAAGCGCAAGCCTGGCGGCATATTGTTCTTTGGTGAGAAGCGGGCGGAACTGCCTCGCATACTGGGACGCATACTGTACGGTCCCGCATACTTCGATCAATCCTTTCTTTAGAAGAGAACGAATCAGGATGTAAACGTAACTGCTTTTCCAGTTTTCTTCTTCCGAATGCTCAGATAATTCCACGCTGGTCAGAGGGCGGTTTTCCGACCAGAACAGCTCCATCATCCGTTCTTCGCTGGGAGTCAGCGATAATTTTTTCTTCACAGGCAGTTCACCTCCGCATATTTGCTTTCATTCTACAGGAAACAGGGAAGAAAGTCAATAAATAATATCAGCAGCTAATAAATATTGACATTATTGGCATGGGATGATATGATATGCACTAGTGATAAAAAATATCACCAGATGATGAAAAACAGAAAGGAGTTTTGTGCAGTGAGAAAAAAAGTTGTAATTTTGTTGTTTTGCCTGATGCTCCCGGTTTCTCTGATGTTTCCGGTTTCTCTCAAAGCGGCGGAGAACCAGAAAGTTACGGCCGTCATCCCGTGTGAGGACAGTGATCTTACGATCGATGCGGAGGTTATTTGCAGTACGGACAGGGTTTGCGCAGGGGAGGCATCCCTGATTCCGTTTGACGCAAGGGACAGTGTGACACTGTTGTACGGACAGGAAGAAAACTGGCGGGAATGCCCGGAGCCGGATGACGGAATGTGGACTTATGACCTGGCGGGAACCGGCGGACAGAACCAGATTTTTGGTTCCGTTCTGCGCGCGGACGAAGAAACCGGGACAGAAGACGGCGCCGGAATCAGTTTTGAGATTTCTCCTTTGAATGAGTCGTATGAATCTCTGCTGGACATGGCCCGGCCGGACGCCCCGGAAGCCATTCTGGAGCTGCTGGAAATTGACGGAAAGGCGCGGGAAATCCAGAGCGCGGGGAACGAGGTCTATTATGCGGTTACAGGGGAATTAGAGGGAGTTCCGGTGGCCTGGAAATCCGAAGCGTATGCGAAAGGGACCATGTGTTACCGGGATGAAAGGCTGACCTATCTCAATTATACCGGGCGGTATCAAATAGAAGACCGTGCGGAAGCGACGCTTCTTTCCATGGATGAGATATTGGAGCATGTGCAAAGTTATGCGGCAGCAGGCGCGGTTCATCCGGCTCCAAGCGGCGATGCGGTGACAGAAATCGAGCTGCAGTATTATCTGGACCGGGAGGAAGGGAGCGTAACCTTTCGGCCGGTTTGGGTATTTAAGACAGAAGAGCTGATCGAAGGAATGGTTTCACCGACGGGAGGCAGCGCGGAGCTTTTTTATGTGGACGCGCAGAGCGGGGAGCTTGTTGAATACATGGGAGTATAAAGTTCATCCGCAGGGAATATTGCAAGATCATGCCAGGGCCCGTCTGATATTTTTGACAACCTCTGCGGAGTTCTGGCTTTTTATCTGCCGTCTAGAGGGAGAAGTACCTTAAATTCGGCGCCGCCGAGCCCGGAGTCGCTGGCAGTGATCGTCCCGCCGTGCAGCTCCATGATTTCTTTTGCGATGCTCAGGCCGAGCCCGAAGTGGTTTTTGTCGGTTCTGGAATGATCGCAGCGGTAAAAGCGGCGGAAGATGTTTTCCTTGCTTTCGTCCGGGATTCCGGGGCCGCTGTCGGCGACGGAGATCACGACGGCGTTTGTTCTGAGCAGGACGGAAATGCGGATGGTTCCGCCCTGCGGGGTGTAGGCGACCGCGTTGTCCAGCAGTATCGTGAATACCTGCGCTATCCGCTCCGGGTCGCAGCTGATTTCCGGGATCAGCGTATCGGGCAGAAGAAAATCAATCCGAATCTGCTTCTGCCCGGCAAGGATTCCGAACTTTTCGTAACAGTCGATCAGGAGATTGTCGATAAAGACGCTTTCCTTATGGATGGAGATGGCTCCGTTGTCAAGGGAGGCGAGCGTAAACATGTCGCCAATCAGCCGTTTCATCCGCAAACATTCTTTTTCGATCAGCGCATAGGACGCTTCCCGCTTTGCCGCGGACGGGTTTTTCAGCAGCGGAAGCGACGTCATGATAACCGTGACCGGGGAGCGGAGCTCGTGCGAGGCGGCGGAAAAGAAGCTGACCTGCTGTTCGTGGTTTTTTACGAGGGGCCGGATCAGGCTTCGGATTAAAAAGAACGAGCAGACGCTCAGTATCACGATTGCCGCAAGCGCCGCGAAGATAATCGGAAGAAATAAATTCCAGAGGCCGGAAAACGGCGCGGGAAGGAGAGAAAGAATGGTGACGGTCAAAATACCGTATTTTTTCGGGATGTACCCGACCGACGCCAGAGATTTCTCCGTTTCGGCGCCGCCTAAGGGAAATTCCATATGCTTCATATAGCCGCTGTTTTTTACAGACGCCGCCGAAAGCGTATAAGCCTCCCATGCGGTTTCGCGCGCAAGCTCAAAAACGGCGCTGTCAGCGGATTTGCTGTTTTGCGAATCAAAGATAATCGGCGTTTCATTGTCCAGTATGGAGATGCGGAACGCATTTTCATCCGTTAATTTTTTCAGCCAGGCATGGGAAATATTATCCTGCTCGGATAATGCCTCATAGATGCCGGCCGTGCATTTCTGAAAATCATCAAACTGGCGCAGATTCTGGTTGTCCCGGATCAGTTTGAGGCTGAAAACCGTCATGGTGACCAGGATGGCGCTGATCACGGTGCAGCAGAAAAGCGTCAGCTGCATATGTAGTTTCCGATACATAATCCTTTCCCTTTCGTTGTCTGTGAAATTAAATCACGAGCTGATATCCGATGCCGCGCACCGTTTTCAGGATGACGGTGCTTTCGATGGAACGAATCCGGTTTCGGAGGAAGTAAATGAAATTATCGAGATTCCGGTCCTCGACGTCCGAAGCGTTTCCCCAGATTTCGGAGAAAATAAAATCCCTCGGCAGAATCTGGTTCGGATGGTTCAGAAAAAGTTCAAACAGCGCGTTCTCTTTCGCAGTGAGGATACACGATTTCGCGCCGCAGCACAGCTTTTGCTCCGCCGGGTGATAAATCAGGTCTCCCCGCGAGACCGGGCGCGCTGTTTTCAGTTCCGGCGGCCTGCGCAGAATACAGTTGATTCTGGCAAGAAGTTCCTCAAACACGAAAGGCTTCACCAGGTAATCGTCCGCTCCGCAGTTCAGGCCGGATATTTTTTCGGAAAGCTCGCCGATGCCGGTGATAAAAATAACGGGCGTCATGATTCCCTGCTGCCGGATAATCTGCAGAAACTGCATCCCGTCCAGCACAGGAAGCATTCGATCCAGCAGAATCAGATGGTACGTTTCCTGCTTCAGATAAAAAAGGCCGTCGCTTCCGTTGGAGCACAAGTCTGTTATAAATCCGTGCTCCGTCAGCCTGCTGCACAGAGAACGGGCAAAATCCGCGTCGTCTTCTATCATCAGTATCTTCATGGAAGTCTCCTTTCAGGACGTTCGGGTCATGTCGTCCGGGCGTATTGCATTGTCATGCTGTTCGGGTCGTGCTGTCCGGCGTATCGCATTGTTATGCTGCCGGGTCATGTCGTCCGGGCGTACCGCATTGTCATGCCGTGCAGTCTTTGCAGCGTCCGTTTATATTGGTACCGTATCATGAATATGTCTAATTCACGTCTAAAAAGTTCCCGCATCATTAGAAAAAATTTCGATATTGGCATGATAAGGTGTAAACATGCAGGGCGGGAACGCCTTTGAATAAAAAACGAGAGGAGCGGGAACATGTTAAACAGGGTTTGGAAAAAGAAATTAGTCATATCGTGTCTTGCGTTTGTCCTTTTGATTCAGTCGGGAGGATGCGGACAGAAAACAGGGGGAAACGCGGGAGAGGTAAAAGACAATGCGGCAGATACTTATATGGAAGAAAATGCAGATGCGGGAACGGCGGGAGGATACCGGGAATTTGACCTTCCGCTTCCGGACGGAGCAGAAAATATCCTGGCGCTCCGGGAAGCGGGAGGGGCGGTCTGGATGATAACGGCGCAGGCTGTGTATTCCTCGCCGGATCAGGGCGAGACCTGGGAGTGCGCGGATGCGGAGACGGCGGCAATTCCGGCGGAGTGTCCTGCCGCGGCGGTCAGCAGGGAGGGCGCCATGGCGTTTGCCTCAAAGGACGGGAGCATCCTGATCCGGACGGGCGACGGGACGCAGAACCGGATCGAAAACATTTTTGCGGAGGGTTCGATATGTTACACATTGGATTTTGTAGATGAAGGAATGCTTCTGGCGTCGGATACGGACAGCAATATCTGTATCGTCGATCTCGCGGACGGGACCGTGACCGGGACGATACCCGCGGAGGGGGAGTACCATTACCTTGCGGCCCCGGTCGACGGAGCGATCGTGACGCTCACGGGAGAGGGAGCCAGATATTACGGATATCAGGGGGAGATGCTCGACGGAAACGAGGTGGTCAGCCACCTGCTTTCGCAGGATATCGCGGATTTCAATTCCCACAAAAAGGGAATTCTGGCGCCGGATTCGGAGGGAAGCGGGTTCTTCTACGCCTGCAGGCGGGGCCTGTATCATTATGCATCCGGGGGCAGCATTACGGAACAGCTGATCGAGGGCACGTCGAATTCCATGGGGGACGATGCGTGCGAGTTTTACCGGATGGCGGCGCTGTCCGGCCGGACATTTTTGCTCGCGTACCGAAAGGACAGGGACGGCTCCGCCGAGATGATTTTGAAAAAATATGCGGCTGCCGGAAACGGCAGCGATGCGGAAGACAGCGGGAATCATTCGGATGGCGGAAATCATTCGGACAGCGGGAATCATTCGGATGGCGGAAATTATTCGGACGGCGGAAATCGTTCGGACGGTGGCAACGATTCGGGCGGCGGGACAGCCGCAATGCAAGGGGAGCTCACGGTATATACGCTGAATCGGAATGTTCTGCTCGAGGAGGAGATCAACGCCGTCAACCGGAGTCACCCGGGCTGCGTGGTGTCGGTGGAGACCGGGCTGAGCGAGGAGGCGGGGCTGACGGCGGACGACGCGGTAAAGACGCTGAACACGGAGATTCTGGCAGGTACGGGGCCGGATCTTCTGATTCTGGACGGAATGGCGGCGGAGCAGTATTGTGAGAGCGGCCTGCTGCTGGATTTGCGCGACGTGCTGCGGGAAGCGGCGGAAACGGACGGAGTTTATGAAAAGATCGCTTATACATATGAAGATGACGGAGCGGTCTGCGCAGTCCCGGCAAGGTTCTGCTTCCCGGTCATGGCGGGCGGGGAAGATACGATAAGCCGGATTGCGGATCTGGATTCGCTGGCGGACGAGGTCCGGTCACTGAAGGAACAGCACCCGGAGCAGACGAGCATCACGGGCCTGTACGACGAGGGCCTGCTGGAATATCTGTTTGATTTCTGCGCGCCCGCATGGGTTGACGGTTCCGGGCAGATTGATACGGACCGGCTGAAAGATTTTCTGGAGATCGCAAAGGAGATAAACGATCTGCAGAAAGCGGGGGTAAGCGAGGCGGATATAGAAGCGGTAACCGGCAGTTATCTCTATTCGGACGACAATGCGGAGCTGATACAGCCGATGCTCGTGACCGGCGGAAGCCAGTCTCTGGCCTTCTATCATTCAAAGTCGCTCAATTTTTCCAAAACGCTGCTGGGCCTGCTGCAGGACGGCGCATACTCGTTTGACGGGGCGCGCGGGCAGTGCGCGGACGTGTTTATTCCGAAGGAGATCGTAGCGGTGAACGCAAAGAGCCGGAATCAGGAATCCGCTCTGGCTTTTGTGAAGGAATTCCTGTCGTCTTCCTGCCAGGAGACGTTCAAAATTGAAGATACCGCTTATCCGGTGAACCGGGCGGCGTTCCGTGCGATGGAGGAGGCGGAGCTTAAAACGGCGGAGAGCTCCGGGCTCAGCGAGGAAGCCTGCAGGGAGGGATTTGAAAGGATAAGTGATATTATTGAACATCTTTCCGTGCGCAGCGTCACCGATACCGTGATCCGGGATGCGGTGACGGAGCAGGGGATGCGGTTTCTGAACGGGGAACTGACTCTGGAGGACGCGGTCAGCGGCATCGAGCAGAAAGCCGGCCTTCATATGGCGGAGTGACATTTGTGCCGCCGGCCTGGCGGCGGAATGGAGATTATCATGAAAAACGGAAAAAATTGGCGGGGAGCCTTATGGGTGCTCCCCAGCCTCGCAGGGGTGTCGGTCTTTTACTTTGTGCCTTATCTGGATGTCGTCAGGCGTTCCGTCACGCAAAATTCCGGGGAATCCTTCGCGGGCGCGCAGAATTTCAGGGACTTATTTCAAAATGAGGCATTTCTTCTGGCGGGCGCCAACACGCTGCGGTTCATGGCGGTTTGTATTCCGCTGCTGCTGGCTGTCTCGCTGCTTCTCGCGGCGGTTGTGCTCCGCTGCAGGCTTGCCGGTTTTTACAAGTGGGTGTTCCTGCTGCCGATGGCGCTTCCGGCGGTGTCGGTCGCCCTGGTGTGGAAGCTCGTGTTTCACGGGCACGGCATACTGAACGCGCTGCCGGGACTGTTCGGACGGGCGGGAACGGACTGGCTGCATTCCCCGGCTGCGTTCGGGGTCATGGTCGTCAGCTATCTCTGGAGGAATACCGGGTACAACATGATCCTCTGGATGGCGGGGATCCGCCAGATCGACGGGAGGATTTATGAAGCGGCGCGGATTGACGGGGCGAACGAACGCCAGGTCTTTACACGCATCATGCTCCCGAACCTGAAACAGATTTTGTACACGGTGTCGGTACTGTCGCTGCTGAATTCCTTCAAGGTGTTTCGCGAGGCATACCTTGTGGCCGGGAGCTACCCGGACGACAGTATGTATATGATGCAGCATTTATTCAACAACTGGTTCGGAGCGCTGGCCCTGGACAAGATGTCGGCGGCGTCCGTCCTGCTCAGCCTGGTGATTCTGGCGTTTATTCTCGGTTTGTACCGGGTCTGGGGAAAGGAGATGGGGTAGATGAAGTTGATGAAACATTGCAGGAAAAGTACGGAGGCGCTTGTTTTTCTTTTTGCGCTGCTGTTCTTTCTTCCGGTCCTTTTCCTGACGGCCGGCTCCATCATGGGGGAGGATGAATTGCTTGACTGTCTCGGGCCGGTTCTCGGGGAAGGAGACGGATACGCGAAAATGGCGCTGATGCCATCCTTTCCGACTGCCCGGTCCTATGTAAAGGTTCTTCTCGACACGCCGGAGTTTTTTGTCATGTTCTGGAACTCGGTGAAAATCACCGCCGGCATCCTGGCCGGGCAGATGATATTTGGAACGACGGCGGCCTGGGGGCTGGCAAAGGGGGATTTCCCGGGCAGGAAAGCGCTGCTCTGGATTTACATCGCGCTGATGCTGATGCCGTTTCAGGTGCTGATGCTGCCTGATTATCTGGTGCTGAAAGAGCTGAGGCTTCTGGACAGCCACTGGGGCCTCGTCTGGCAGGGGGCGTTTTCCGCGTTTCCGGTGTTCATTATGTACCGCTTTTTTGACGGAATCCCGCGGGAAATGATGGAAGCGGCGAAGCTGGATGGCGCGGGCCCTTTTCAGATTTTCCGGTATATCGGGCTGCCGCTCGGCAGGGCGGGGATTTTTTCCGCGATGGTGCTGGGGCTTTTGGAGAGCTGGAGTATGATCGAGCAGCCGATGACCTTCCTGAAAACAAAAAGCCGGTGGCCGCTGTCGATTCTGCTGCCGGAAATACAGAGAGGGACGATCGGGTATGCGTTCGCCGTATCCGTATTGATTTTCCTTCCCGCGCTGCTGGTGTTCCTGACGGGGCAGGACTATCTGGAACAGGGGATTGAAGCGTCGTCCGTAAAGAGAGGGGAGAACTAAGATTTGCAGAGAAACGGAATAAAAAGGGCTGGAATTTTATTTGTGACATTTATGGTGTGCTTTACATTTGTGTCCAGGGCGGCGCAGAGCGCTGCGACGGCGGTCGTGGAAACAAAGAAAGCGGTTTCCGGGAGGATTACGCATGAGATCAGCGCTTCCGGAAGGATTGAGGCCGGGAGCGAATTTGCCGTGCTGGTCCCGGAGGGCCTGCAGGTGACGGAAATCTGCGCGGAGGAAGGCGATGAAATTGAGGAGGGCGCGCTGCTGTTTCGGACGGCAGGGAACACAACGCTGGCGCGCGCCGGGGAGGATTTCCTGTCGTGGGAGAGAAAGGCGTCCATGGATTTAAGCGGGCTTTCGGACAAATATCTGCAGGCCTATGAGGACTGGCAGCGTTACCTTGCCAAGACGGAAGGATGGTACTGGAAAGCGGAGGACGATCTTCAGGAGGACGAGCTGGAGCTTGCCGTCCGGGAAAAGGAGTATGAATATTTTCACAGCTGCAGGGTATATTTTAACGATCTCGCCGCGGAAGCGAAGATTCGGCTCGGCTCGCTTTCCGGCGATGCCGGGCGCGCGGAAAGCGCGGCGGTGAAGGCGCAGAAAGCGTGCCAGAAACTGCAGAAGAAACTGAATACCGCCAAAAACGAGTACTGGGCGTATAAGAGAAACAGGGAGCGCAGCTATCAGTTTGCCAGAAAGGACGACGAGAAGAAATACCGGGAGGCTTTGGAAAAGGCCATACCGGAGTACGAGGGTGCGATCGGGGATTATGAGAGCGAGCTGCTTGCAAAAATCCGCGCGGTCGAGGACGCTTCCGGCGGCTGTATGGACGAAAACGGGAATGTCTTTTCCCCGGCAGCCGGGGTGATTCAGGAAATAGACGTAAAGGAAGGGGCGATGACGCCGTCCTCCGCTTCCGCCGTCATTGCGGTGTCCTCGCAGAAAAAGCGGCTCCGGGTACAGATCAGCGCGGATATGGAAAAATATCTGTCGGCCGGGGACGAGTGCGTTTTGAAGAAATACGGTGCGTCGGAGGAGATCAGGGGACAGACTGTCACAAAGATTGCGTATGATGAAAAGGATGCTTCCCTGCTGGATGTCACGGTGGAAGTACAAGAGGAAAGCCTGTCTGTCGGGGACATGGTGACGGCGGATTTCAGCAAGCAGTCGGAGCCGTATCCGCTCGTGGTGCCCCTGGATTCGATTCATATGGAGGCCGGCGAAACGTATGTCCTGGCCCTGAAAGAGCGGGAAGGCATTCTGGGGAAAATTCTGGAGGCGGAGAAACTGAGCGTCAAAATCCTTGAGCAAAACGGCGATTACGCTGCGGTTTCTTCGGATGAGCTTGCGGACCGCGAGATTATTGTCCGGGCGGACCGGGCGACGGATGCGGGGAGCCGGGTCCGGAAGAAAGTGGTGTAAAAGATAAAGAGGCAAATGTTTTTCTGCCGGAGGGGGGGAGACTGGCGGAAGAAAGCGGTGTGAGAGATAGGGAGTCAAATGCTTTCTGCCGGGTGAGACTGGCGGAAGAAAGCGGTGTAAAAGATGAAGAGGTTAATGTTTCCCTGTCGGGAGAGATTGGCGGAAGAAAAAGAGAGAAACGGAGAGACTTATGGGGAAACGGATAAGGGTTATTGTTTGCATAATGGTCGTTGTCACTGGCATAGGGCAGGGCCTGGCCCAGCTTGGTTTGTTTCAGGAATTTTCCGGACTCCGGTATTATGTGCTGGAGGAAAAAGTGTCTGCGGAAACGGCTGCCGCGATGCGCGCAGAAGAAGCAGGAGAAACGACTGATCTGATAGAAATGGCCGGTCTGGTATTATGGGATTTCCTGGACGGCCAGACGGTTTCCACCCAGGCGCCGGTCGGGCGGACTGGCAGGGTCAGCGTTGTAACAGTGTGCGGAGAACCGGAGTACATGACCGGGAATTTCACCGTACCGCACTGCGGGGACACGCAGGGCTGCCTGCTCGACGGCGGAACGGCCCGGAGCCTGTTCGGTACAGAAAATGCGAGGGGAGAAACGGTCATATATCAGGGGAAAGAATACAAAATAAAAGGGATTCTCGATAAAATGGAGCCTACCATGCTGATTCAGGCGTCCGCGGATTATCAGGAGGGCTTTGGACGCATGACCCTGACCGGCAGCAGGCTGGGAGACTGGGAGCTGGAGAACCGGATGCGGAACAGATACGGGATTTCACTGGTGAAAATTGACTGGGGTATGCTCCAAACCGCGGTGAAGCTGGTCTTCTGCGCGATGTCGCTTTCTGTCTTCGTTTCTGTGTGGAGAAGATTTGTGTGGGAAAGGTTATATAAAGACGGAACGTGCCAGGGACTGACGGACAAAACCGTGTCGGTCTTGGGCGTAACCGCGGGTATCATATTGTTTTTTGGCCTGTTGTGGATGACGGGGATACGCGGGATTCCCGCGGCGTATATTCCGCCGAAGTGGTCCGACTTTGAATTTTACAGAAAAGTATGGGAGAATCTGGGAGATGTATGGAAGAATCTGGTTCGTTTAGGCTGCAGCACCTTTGAGTTGAGGATGGTTCAGAACAGCGTTACATTGTGTCTGGACATTGTGCTGACCGGCGCTGCCATGCGGTATTTGATTGGTGATCTGTGCGGCAGGACTGTTCAGGAGAAAGACGGGGAATAAGAGAACTTACAGCACTTCATTTTCTGTGAAAGGAAAATTTGTGTGGCAATATGGCTGAGGCTCTGATACAATAAATTTGTCAGGACAAGATGTTTGAGGTCGCAAATTGCGGCCTCAGAGTGAATATTGGGAAACTTTAAAATACTGATAAAGTGTTTCATCTTTGAAAACGGAGGATACGATCATGAAGGAATTCTTTATTGAAAACGATGGGATCAGACTTCACGCGAAGCTGGATATGCCGGAAAACATTCAGGATGGTTCCGGAGAATGTCCGCTGGTGATCGTGATTCACGGGTTTACCGGGCATATGGAGGAAAATCACATTGTCGCTGTGGCCAAAGCGGCGAATGCGGCGGGCTTCGCTGCCCTCAGAGCGGAAATGTACGGCCACGGAAAAAGCGATGGAAAATTTGAAGATCACACGCTTTATAAATGGGTGACAAACGCGCTGGCGGTGATTGATTATGCAAAAACACTGGATTTTGTCAGCGATCTGTATCTCTGCGGCCATTCCCAGGGCGGCCTGCTCACCATGCTTGTGGGCGGCATGAGGGCGGACGATCTGAAAGCGCTCATCCCTCTTTCGCCTGCCTGGATGATTCCGGACGGGGCAAGGCAGGGAAATTTGCTGGGCCAGTCTTTTGATCCGCTGCATGTTCCCGCTTATCTGGAGACGGACGACAGGCGGCTGGGCGGCAACTACATCCTGGTGGCGCAGACGATTCATGTGGAGGATGAGATAGAACGCTTCCACGGTCCGGTGCTTATTGTGCAGGGCGACCGGGACGAAGCGGTTCCGCTGGAATATGCGCAGAGGGCGGGGGAGCTCTACGACGACGCCAGACTGGTAATCATACCCGGGGACACGCATTGCTTTGATTATCATCTGGAGATGATGACGGACGCGGTGAGAGAATTTCTGGAGGATATGAAAGGGTGACAAGTTGTCACGGTTTGAAACGGACTGCTGCTGATGGCAAAAGCCCGCCGGGGAACAGCGGCAGAAAGCGATGCCGGGATTCTGAGAGGAGTTCCGGCTTTTCGTTTGTCGGAAATTTGTCTTTTATCATTTAGAATTTGTCATCCGGGATGAATGAAAATACATGAGGAGCATTGCTTATGAAATACAAAATACTGATCGTTGACGACGAGGAAATGATATTGTCGATGATGAGACAATGTTTAGGGGAAGAATTTCTCGTCTACACGGCGGACAGCGCGAAAAGGCGCTGGAACTGCTGCACATCATGCCGGATATGATACTGCTGGATATCAATATGCCGGGGATGGACGGGCTGGAACTGTGCGGGCGCATCCGGGAACATGTGACCTGCCCGATTCTTTTTCTGACGGCGCGGGTGACGGAACAGGATGTGATAAGGGGGCTGTCCGCCGGCGGGGACGACTATATCACAAAACCCTTCGGCATGGATGAACTGCGGGCGAGGATCGCGGCGCATCTCCGGCGCGAGGAGAGAAAAGGCGCGGCGGCAAAGCTGAGATTTGACGGAGAGCTGGTGATCGACTACAGCGGACGGACGGTGTTCTGCGGAGAGGAAAAGCTGAACTTTTCAAACAGGGAATTTGAGATCATCCGCCTGCTCTCCCAAAACGCGGGCATGGTTTTTGATCGGGAAACGATCTATGAGCGGCTCTGGGGATATGACGGAGAGGGCGACAGCATTGTGGTGAAAGAGCACATCCGGAAGATACGCAATAAGCTGTCGGCCTGTACCGGGAAGCATTATATTGAAACCGTGTGGGGAGTGGGGTACAAATGGGCAAAGTAAGGACAAAATCGCTGCGAAAATCCATGACGGTCACGTTTCTGGCCACGATATGCGGAATCGCTTTCCTGTCCGCGGCCGCGATTCTCGGGGCAAGCCGGCTGCAGCAGAAAATACTGGACCGGCGAAGCCTGACGGTCAGCTCTGACGGTTTTCCGATCGAGACAGGCTTCGTTCTGAATGCCGACAGCGGCAGCGTCCGGTGGCAGCCGCTGAGCGGAAAAGACCGCATCCTCTACTATGCGCTCTATGCGGTGATGATCGGCCTGCCGGCGCTTTTCCTCACGCTGGGAGTCGGAGCGGCCGCGGCGGTCTATTACCGGAGAAAGCTCCGAACGCCGATCGCGCAGCTGCAGAACGGGGTGGAGAAAATTCAGGAGGACGATCTTGATTTTTGCATGGATTATGAGGGCGGCGACGAGCTGGGGCAGCTGTGCCGGTCCATGGAGAAAATGCGCCGGGAGCTTAGGCAAAAGCACAGAGCGCTGTGGGAGGCTCTGGAGCAGAGAAAGCTGCTGAACGCTTCGGTGGCGCACGACCTGCGGACGCCG
>CANRIG010000080.1 GCA_947630595.1 uncultured Lachnospiraceae bacterium
CATTGATAAGAGCCGGATTTTCCTTATTTTACAAGGAATTCCGGCCCTTTCCAATCACTCAAGTGTCGAAAACGGGAACATATCTTCTTACATTTGTCAGTGAATATCCAAAATCTACTTTTCGAAACTGAAAAGCAACGGCTTCCATTGTTGGTACAGTGTTGGAAAGAAAAGCCGGGGCTGTGTTTCCGCATGGGAGCTGCCGCCTTTCGGCTCCTGTTTGCAGTGCCTCTGAGGCTTCCGTACTGCTGCCGGGAGGGACAAAAAAGACCCCGGAGGATGACGTTCTGCCATCGCTCCAAGGTCTTTGTGCTGTTCATTGATACACTATTTTATTTTGCCCTTTTTCGGTGATTCATGCTTACCCTGAAACAAACAGCGTTTCCCCCGAAACACCTATACCTTCCGCCTTACGCTTCCTTGATCGCCGCCTGCGCCGCCGCCAGTCTCGCGATCGGTACGCGGAACGGGGAGCAGGACACATAGTCGAGGCCCAGCTTGTTGCAAAACTCTACGGAGGACGGGTCGCCGCCGTGCTCGCCGCAGATGCCGATGTGCAGATGCTCGTTCACCGGCTTGCCGAGCTTGATGGCGGTCTCCATCAGCTTGCCGACGCCGGACTGGTCGAGCTTTGCAAACGGGTCGTTCTCCAGAATCTTCGCATCAAAGTACGCGTTCAGGAACTTGCTGGAGTCGTCGCGGGAGAAGCCGTAGCAGAGCTGTGTGAGGTCGTTGGTGCCGAAGCAGAAGAAATCCGCCTCCTTCGCGATCTCGTCCGCCGTCAGCGCCGCACGCGGAATCTCGATCATCGTGCCCACCTGGTACTTGAGGCTGGAGCCTGCCGCCGCAATCTCCTCGTCAGCCGTAGCGACCACGATCTTCTTTACAAACTGCAGCTCCTTGATGTCGCCGATCAGCGGGATCATGATCTCCGGGCAGATGTTCCAGTCCGGATGCCGTTTTTGCACGTTGATCGCGGAGCGGATCACAGCCTGCGTCTGCATCTTTGCAATCTCCGGGTAGGTGACGAGCAGACGGCAGCCCCGGTGTCCGAGCATCGGGTTGAACTCCTTGAGGGAGTCGATGATCGCCTTGATCGTCTCCACGCTCTTGTCCTGGGAGAACGCGAGCTTGCGGATGTCCTCCTCCTCGGTCGGGACAAACTCATGCAGCGGCGGGTCGAGGAAACGGATGGTCACCGGGTTGCCCTCGAGCGCCTCATACAGCGCCTCAAAGTCGCTCTGCTGCTCCGGAAGAATCTTCGCCAGCGCTTTTTCTCTCTCCTCCACGGTCTCGGAGCAGATCATCTCGCGGAATGCGTCGATGCGGTTGCCCTCGAAGAACATGTGCTCCGTGCGGCAGAGGCCGATGCCCTCTGCGCCCAGCTCGCGCGCCTTCTTCGCGTCTCGCGGGGTATCCGCGTTCGTCCGGACCTTCATCCTTCTGTATTTGTCCGCCCACTCCATGATCGTGCCGAACTCGCCTGCGATCGTCGCGTCCACGGTCGGGATAATGCCGTCGTAAATATTGCCGGTGGAGCCGTCAAGGGAAATGAAGTCTCCCTCGTGGTACTTCTTGCCGCCCAGCGTAAATTCCTTATTGGCCTCGTCCATAATGATGTCTCCGCAGCCGGACACGCAGCAGGTGCCCATGCCGCGCGCCACAACGGCCGCATGGCTCGTCATGCCGCCGCGGACGGTGAGAATGCCCTGCGCGTTCTTCATGCCCTCGATATCCTCCGGGGAGGTCTCCAGACGCACCAGCACGACCTTCTTGCCCATCTGGCCCCACATCTTCGCGTCTTCCGCCGTGAACACGATTCTGCCGCATGCGGCTCCCGGGGATGCGCCCAGAGCCTTCGCGATCGGCTTCGCCTCTTTCAGGGCCTGCGCGTCAAACTGCGGGTGAAGCAGGGAGTCGAGGTTTCTCGGGTCGATCATGGAAACGGCCTGCTTCTCGTCGATCCTGCCCTCCTGCACCAGGTCGATGGCGATCTTCAAAGCGGCCTTTGCGGTCCTCTTGCCGTTTCTGGTCTGCAGCATGTAGAGCTTCCGGTCCTCAATCGTGAACTCCATGTCCTGCATATCTCTGTAATGATCCTCCAGCGTCTTGCAGATGGAGGTAAACTGCTCGTACACTTCCGGCATGATCTCTTTCAGCTGATCGATCTTCTGCGGGGTGCGCACGCCTGCAACCACGTCCTCGCCCTGCGCGTTCAGCAAAAATTCGCCCATCAGGTGCTTCTCGCCGGTCGCCGGGTCGCGCGTGAACGCCACGCCCGTGCCGGACGTATCGCCCATGTTTCCGAACGCCATCATCTGCACGTTGACCGCGGTGCCCCAGGAATACGGGATGTCGTTGTCGCGGCGGTATACGTTTGCACGGGGGTTGTCCCAGGAACGGAACACAGCCTTGATCGCTTCCATCAGCTGTACCTTCGGGTCGTCCGGGAAATCCTGTCCGAGCTTGTCCTTATATTCCGCCTTGAACTGGTTCGCCAGCTCCTTCAGGTCCTCCGCAGTCAGCTCCACATCCTGCGTCACGCCCTTTTCCGCTTTCATCTTGTCGATCAGTTCTTCAAAATATTTCTTGCCGACTTCCATGACTACGTCCGAGAACATCTGGATAAATCTGCGGTAGCAGTCCCACGCCCAGCGCGGATTGCCGGACTTCTTAGCCAGGACCTCCACAACGTCCTCATTCAGGCCGAGGTTCAAAATGGTGTCCATCATGCCGGGCATGGAAGCTCTCGCGCCGGAACGCACGGAAACCAGCAGCGGATTTTCCCGGTCGCCGAACTTCTTGCCGGTGATCTCCTCCATCTTCACGATGTATTCCATGATCTGCGCCTGAATCTCATCGTTGATCTTTTTTCCGTCCTCATAGTACTGCGTGCAGGCCTCCGTCGTGATGGTGAAGCCCTGCGGCACCGGAAGACCCAGGTTCGTCATCTCCGCCAGGTTGGCGCCCTTGCCGCCCAGCAGATTTCTCATGCCTGCGTTGCCCTCCGTAAACAAATAAACCCATTTTGCCATGTTACACATTCCTCCTAAAAATGTAGTCATTTTTAATTCTACCTTTAATTGTAACATATTTCCCGTTCGAGTCAAGGAAATCCTTTCCATGATTATGCACATTTTAAGAAACATCCGGGAATCCTGTCAGATTTTTGTCAGTTTTAGATGAAAAAAATACCGGCCCGGTCTTTTGCAGACCGGGCGGATGATTTCCCGTTTTCGGGCGTTATTTTCTGTACGCGCTTCTGTTCAGCACCAGGTGCTTCGGCACGCCGTTCACCATCAGCGGCGTCAGCTCGCCGAGAATCAGCGGACGGGCATACTCCACATAGCCCTCGCCCACGTCGGTGCCGTCGTTGGTAATCCACTCCGCCGGAACCGGACGCTCCACGTTCGCGATCGCGTGGATGTCGTAAATGCTGTAGCCCACCTGATACGGGCTGCGCTCCCTGACGTCGATCGTGATCATCATGCCGGTCTGGCCCTCGTCCGCCGCCTTGCATGCCAGATAGCCTACGTTGAACGCTTCGTTGATGTCGTTCAGAGAAGCAAGGTGCGTGCCTGCCCTCTGGAGCGTGGACAGCTCGATCGCGCGCGTCTTGAGGCCGGTCTCAGCCGCAATCTTGTTCGCCAGCACAACCGCGCAGCCGGAGAGCTGCTTGTGGCCGAACGCGTCCACATAGTCGGAGCCTCCGCCGAGCTCGCAGACGAAACGGCCGTCCGCGATCTTGATGCCCTCGGACACCGCGATCACCACGGAGCTCTTCTTCACGGACAGGTCCTTGACTCTCGCCATGAAGTCGTCCATGTCGAACGTTACCTCCGGCAGATAGATCATATCCGGGCCCTCGCAGTCCTCGTCCCTGGAAAGCGCCGCTGCCGCGGTCAGCCATCCTGCGTGACGGCCCATGATCTCCACGATGCAGATGGTCGGCTTCTCGATGCCGAAGCTGGCGTTGTCGCGGATTACCTCTTTGAGGGAGGTCGCGATGTATTTCGCCGCGGAGCCGTAGCCCGGGCAGTGGTCGGTGATCGGAAGGTCATTGTCAATGGTCTTCGGAACGCCCATGAATCTCTGCGTTTTGCCCTTCAGCGCCGCGTAATCGGACAGCATCTTGATGGTGTCCATGGAATCGTTGCCGCCGATATAGAACAGGCACTCGATCTCATATTTCTCCATGATCGCGAAAATCTTGTCGTATACTTCCTCGTTGCCCTCGATTTTCGGCAGCTTATAGCGGCAGGAACCGAGAAACGCCGACGGAGTCCGTTTCAGAAGCTCAATATCCTTGTCCTCTTTGATATACTCGCCCATATCTACCAGGTCTTCATTGAGGAAGCCCTGAATCCCGTGATGCATGCCGTAAATTTTCTTTACGCCGAGCTCTCTCGCTTTGCTGACGACTCCCGCCAGACTGGAATTGATCACCGCGGTCGGGCCGCCGGACTGACCTACTACAATGTTTCCTTTCATCGTGAATTCCTCCTGTTTGTTCTGTTTTGCCGGGGCTGCAGCAGCCTCCGGATTGTACGGCGATTTTCTGATGTCCAGATAATGCCTTAAGATTATAGCAGAGATTGTTTCTGCCAGCAAGTCCTAAAAATCGAACTTCTGCTCAAAATAAGCCCTGAGATCTTCGATCTTCACGCGCTCCTGCGCCATCGTGTCGCGGTCGCGCACCGTCACCGCGCCGTCGGTCTCCGACTCGAAGTCGTAGGTGACGCAGAACGGGGTGCCGATCTCATCCTGCCGTCTGTAGCGCTTGCCGATGTTGCCCCTGTCGTCGAATTCGCAGTTGTAATGTTTGGAGAGCATCGTGTAAATCTTCTCCGCGCCCTCGTTCAGCTTTTTGGACAGCGGCAGCACGCCGATCTTGACCGGAGCCAGCGCCGGGTGGAAATGGAGCACCGTGCGCATGTCGCCGCCCTCCATCTCCTCCTCGTCGTAGGCGCTGCACAGAAACGCCAGCACCACGCGGTCCGCGCCGAGCGACGGCTCGATCACGTAGGGGATGTATTTTTCTTTTTTCTCGTCGTCAAAGTAGGACATGTCCTCGCCGGACACGTTCTGATGCTGCGTCAGGTCGTAGTTGGTGCGGTCGGCGATGCCCCAGAGCTCGCCCCAGCCGAACGGGAACAAAAACTCGATGTCCGTGGTCGCCTTGCTGTAGAAAGAAAGCTCCTCCGGCTCGTGGTCGCGGACGCGCATCTCCCCGTCTTTCATGCCCAGGGATTTCAGCCAGTTGATGCAGAAGCTCCTCCAGTAGTCAAACCACTCGAGGTCGGTGTCTGGCACGCAGAAAAACTCCAGCTCCATCTGCTCAAACTCGCGGGTGCGGAACGTGAAGTTGCCCGGCGTAATCTCATTGCGGAACGATTTGCCGATCTGGGCGATGCCGAACGGCACCTTCTTGCGGGAGGTGCGCTGTACGTTCTTGAAATTGACGAAAATGCCCTGTGCCGTCTCCGGGCGCAGGTACACGGTGTTCTTCGCGTCCTCAGTCACGCCCTGGAAGGTCTTGAACATCAGATTGAACTGACGGATGTCGGTGAAATTGTGCTTGCCGCAGGTCGGGCAGGGCACGTTGTGCTCCTCGATGAACCGGGTCATCTCCTCCTGGGTGAACGCGTCGATCGGCCGCTCCAGCGCAATCCCCTGCTCCTGGCAGTAGTCCTCGATCAGCTTGTCCGCGCGGAAGCGCTCGTGGCACTCCTTACAGTCCATCAGCGGATCGGAAAAACCGCCCAGATGTCCGGAAGCCACCCAGGTCTGCGGGTTCATCAGAATCGCGCAGTCCACGCCCACATTGTGCGGGTTCTCGGTCACAAATTTCTGCCACCAGGCTTTCTTGACGTTGTTTTTCAGCTCCACGCCGAGATTGCCGTAATCCCAGGTGTTCGCCAGGCCGCCGTAAATCTCGGAACCAGGATACACAAAGCCGCGCCCTTTCGCAAGTGCAACAATCTTCTCCATTGTCTTTTCCATTCTGATTCTCCTCCAAATTTTACTTAAATCTCATATCAGTACTCAAAAATAATATACACGCGGTTGGCCGCCGCCTGCTCCTCATAGGTCTCCTCTTCCCCGTAATAGACGGCGTTGGAGGGAAGCACCAAACCCTTCTGCTCCTCCTTCTCCTGCTCTCCGGTCGCGTTGACGACATCCGGCGCCAGAATCTCCGCGTTCGCGCTGGTGTACAGCACCTTTCCGGGCAGATGTACCTCCTGCGGGGCGCGCAGGATCAGCACCTGCTCGTCCATCTCCCGGATGACCTCGCTGCCGCTCACCAGATCGCCCACCACCACGCCGTCCTCCACCTTTTTGTAGGAAACGTCGAACAAATAGCCGGCCAGCTGGGCGTTGATCATCGAGCCGTAGTAAAATTCCGTGTTGTTGAAGCGCGCATAGTCCTGCGCCGAGGCATAGGCCATTTTCATGGTGACTTCGCCGTTTTCTTCCGTTTCGAATTCTTCCAGCTTAACCGTATCCTCGCCGTGCTGCGCATTGTACGCGGCGACCTCGGAATGAATCATATTCTGAAGTTCTTCTATATTATAATAGTCAGCGTCAAGCGTCTCGCGCACCAGCTCCGTGACGGAGCCGTCTTCGCCGATCGAGAGCGCCTCCGGCTCCTGCGGCGTCCAGCGGCTGCAGCCGCCCAGCAGCACCGCCCCGGCAAGGACAGACGCTATCACTCCCTTTTTCATAATCACCGCGTTTCCTCCTAAATAAATCCCATTTATTATACATAGAAACCTTTTTGGTTTCAACACTTATTTTTGAAAGCCAGAGTTCCCGTCCTCCATCGCCCGCAGGATTTCCAGCGATTTGAATTCCCGGTCGATGCGCAGGCTGTTCTGCCGGTCCTGCACCGCGCGGAACTCCGCAAACACCGGCGGCGTCAGCGTAAACGCATACAGCCGCTGCAGCGGCGCCTGCAGCACGTAGGACAGGGCGTAGCGCGTCGATTCCTGCAAAGACGCGTCCTCCGCCGTCTCATAGGGATACTCCCCGTTGAGCGCCATCGCCTTCATCTCAAACACGCAGCGAATCAGCTCGTTGTCCAGCTTTTCGTTGGAAAGCGCGCGCAGGGTGACATAGAGGAGGTTCAGCATCGCGGACGCGTCAAGGTTCTCCCGCGTGTAATACCCGGCCACCTCCATAAAATAGCAGGCGTAGCAGGCGGCCGCCACATCCTCCCGGATCTCCGCGAAATAATTGGAAATCTCCGCGCGCACCAGCGTGTAGGCGCTGCGCCCCTCATAGACGACGAACGTACCGAACGCAAAAGGGCTGGCGGAGGCCAGCAGAGCGCTGCCGGGCCGCCGCGCGCCGCGCGCAAAGGCGGTAATCTTCCCCCGCTCCCTGGTCAGAAGCACAGTCCTTTTGTCATATTCCGCGTACGGCACGGCGGAAAGCACCATGCCGGTCACTCTCAACGGTTCGCTCATCCCTGTTCTTCCCGGTATCCAAAATTCTTGATCATATAGTCGCTGTCGCGCCAGTCCTTTTTCACCTTCACCCAGAGCTGCAGGTTCGTTTTCATCTCCAGCATCTTCTCGATCTCATAGCGGGCCTGCGAACCGATCTTGCGCAGCATCGCCCCGCCTTTCCCGATGATGATGCCCTTGTGCGATTCCCGCTCGCAGATGATGGTGGCCTCGATGTCCATGATGCCCTTGTCGCCGCGCTCCTGCATCCGCTCGATGGAGACCGCGATGCCGTGCGGGATTTCCTCCTCCAGGCAGCGCAGCGCTTTCTCGCGGATCAGTTCGGCCACGATCTGCCGCTGCGGCTGGTCGGTCACGGTATCGTCGTCGTAAAACTTCGGCCCGTACGGCAGATAGCGGAAAATCGCGCGGATGACCCGGTCCATGTGCACGCCGCGCAGCGCGCACACCGGTATCATGTCCGCAAAATCCAGAAGCTCCCGGTATCCGTCGAGAAAGCCCGGAATCTGCCGCTTTTCGACCGTGTCGATCTTGTTCATAATCAGAATGACCGGGACGTTCACCTTTTTCAGCTGCTGCGCGATGTGGCGCTCGCCCTTTCCGATAAAACCGGTCGGCTCCACCAGCCACAGAATCACATCCACCTCGGAGAACGTGCGCTCGGCCACGTTCACCATATACTCGCCCAGCTTGTTTTTGGCCTTGTGGATGCCGGGCGTGTCAAGGAAAATGATCTGCCCCTCTGCGCTCGTGTACACCGTCTGAATGCGGTTGCGCGTGGTCTGCGGCTTGTTCGAGGTGATCGCGATCTTCTGCCCGATCAGGTGGTTCATCAGGGTGGACTTGCCGACATTGGGCCTGCCGATCAGGGTGGCAAAGCCGGATTTAAAGTTTTTGGGTTCCATAGGCTCCTCACACATGCGTCTGAATTTACAGTTCCTCCGAAACCGCGTTGGTCAGCATCTGGATGCTGCCGAACATCCCGCGGGCGCTCCGGATTTTGTTCTCGTTGCCGATGACGCAGAACGCCTGCTCGTCCAGCACCGCCTGCACCAGCGGCGCCAGGGCGCGGATCTGCTGCGGCGTCGCCTCCAGAATCTCGTCGCGCTCCCGCTGCATGTCCTCGCCGCTGACCCCGCTGAAATACGCGTTCAGCGCGCGGCGTCCTTTCTGCTGCGGCGTCAGCGGCGTGTCGAGATCGCTGACGGTGCCGATGATATATTTAGTCATCTCCCGCTCGTCCGCCTCAAAATGTTCCAGATAGGCGGGCACGCCCTCAAACACCCTGTCCGTAGAGGCAAGGTGCGGGTCGCGGAACGAGACGAAGTAAGCGTCCCCCGTGCGGCCGAACGAATTCATGCAGCCGTAGGCGCCGCCCTTCACGCGGATGTTGACCCACAGATAATCGTAGCTCAGCATCACCTTCACGATCCGCAGAAGCCCGCTGTAGGCGTAGCCTTTCTGAATGAAGTTGCCGGCCCGGGCCACATACTGCACCTGTCCCGGAGTCATAAAGCCCTCGTTTTTCTTTTCCAGGGCCATGAGATTGTTCTGTTTTTCCGGATTGTTCCGGCAATTCGCGCATTTCACGGCATCTGTATCCCCCGCAGCGCCCGCATTCTCCGCGGTGCCAGCATCCTCTGCAGCGCCCGCATTCTCCAAAGTGCCCGCAGGATTCCTATGCTCCGCGGTATCTGCATGATCTATATGCGCCATGGCTTCTGTCGCTTTCACTGCTCCCGTACCGGCCGACGGCAGGCGGCCCGCAAAGTCCGCGTACGCGGCGTGCACCCGCTCCAGGCCCGGCCCGTCGCAGGTCACGCTCAGAAACAGCCGCTCCCGGCAAAACAGTTTCCGCATCAGCTGCAGGAGCTTTTCCTTCAGCGCCTGCCTGCGCTCGTCAAAATGTTTTTCCAGGTCCTCCGTCAGCTGGTAGAACGAAATCCCGCTGATGGCGTCGTTGAACGCATTGATCTGCGAGAAATAGGACATCGCCCGCTCCGCGGCCGCCATGTGGCCCGCGGAGGAAAGCTGCATCGACAGCCGCGATTTCAGGTTCGCCAGAATCTCATACAGCCGCTTATCGTCCTCCAGCCTGGAATGCAGCAGAATCTCCTCCGCCATCTGCAGGGCAAACGGAATCTTATCGTAGAGAACGCTCGCGCGCACGCCCGCGAAAATGCGGAGACGGCCGGCGGTGTTCAGCACCGGATAGACGCTGACCCCGGCGGAGATTCCGCCCGTGTGAATATTGATCTCGTTGTTCAAATCCTGGAAGGTATAATGCTCCGTATCCACCATGCCCAGCACCGCCTTGAGCACGCCGAGATACGGGATGTCCTCCCGCTCCAGGTCCCCGGCTTCAAACAGCAGGTCCAGATAGGCAATGCCGTTGGTAAAGATGTCGTGGTGCAGCACCGGCATGCCGTCCCAGTCCAGCTTCGTGTTTTCAAAGCCGGCCGCCCTGCGCCCGATATCCCCGCGCGTGAGCATGGGAATCCGCTCCAGCTCCTCCGGGGCCGAGGGCGTCTCCTGGAAGGCCCGCAGCTTCGCGGTGTTGTCTATCACCTGCTGCAGCTCCTGCGGCGACAGGGAGAGCTTGTACGCGTGCAGCCGGTCCGCCACCGCGCGCTCCGTGCGCGCCGTCAGCCCCCGCTCCGGCTCCACCGTCACGTAAGCCGCATGTGTGTTCTCCAGCAGCCCGGTGCGGATCAGCTCCTCAAAATAGCCGGTCTCCGCCCGCTGCCGCAGGCGGTCGTAAACGTCAAATTTCAGATAGTCAAACGGCATGTTGTCGTCGTAAAGCCAGCTGTCGAACACGGCGATCCCGTACATCAGTCCCTTGGGGAAGGAGCCGTAGTCCGCCTCCCGCGCCCGGAATTCCATGGCGTTGATGCCGGCCAGCAGCGCTTTGCGGTCGATGCCGTCCTTTACCAGCCGTTCCAGCGTCTCCCGGATTACCTGCGCGAAGCGCTCCCGGTCGCCGGCGTTGGCGTTTTTCGCCACGATGCTGAAAAACGGCTGATACAGCCCGCTCTCGTAGGAGCCCATGATGTCCTTGCCGATTCCGGCATCCAGAAGCGCCTGCTTCAGCACCGCCCCCGGCGCCGACAGCAGCGCATACTCCAGCACCATGCAGGCCGTGGAGAGCTCGGTGTCCAGTCCCGTCCCCACCACCGTATTGTAGGACAGGTAGGTGTTGTCCTCCAGCTCGTCGGACTCCGAAATAGGATATCTGCGGTTGACCTCGCGCGGCGCGTCGAACGCCGGCTGCAGGCGGATCGCGGAATCCACCGGCTGGCTGTCAAAACCGCTCAGGTACTCGCGGTCCAGCCACTCCAGCCGTTCCTCGATGTCCATGTTTCCGTAAAAATAGATGTAGCTGTTGGACGGATGATAGTATCTGCGGTGGAAATCCAGGAAATCCTCATACTTCAAATCCGGGATGCAGGCCGGGTCTCCGCCGGATTCCACCCCGTAGGTCGTGTCCGGGAACAGAGCGTTCATGATTTCGCGCTCCAGCACATCCTCCGGCGTCGAGAACGCGCCCTTCATCTCGTTGTAGACGACGCCGTTATAGACAATCTCGTCCTCCGGCGATTCCAGCTGGTAACTCCAGCCCTCCTGCCGGAAGATTTCTTCCTTTTCGTAAATGTTCGGATAAAAGACCGCGTCCAGGTAGACGTGCATCAAATTGCAGAAATCGCGGTCGTTGCAGCTCGCCACCGGGTACATCGTCTTGTCCGGGTACGTCATCGCGTTCAGGAACGTGTTGAGCGAGCCCTTGACCAGCTCGACAAACGGGTCCTTGACCGGAAACAGCCGGCTGCCGCAGAGCACGCTGTGCTCCAGAATGTGCGCCACGCCGGTGCTGTCCGTAGGCGTAGTGCGGAATGCGATATTGAAGACCTTGTTTTCATCCTCGTTCTGCAGCACCAGAATCCGGGCGCCGCTCTTTCTGTGTCGCAGCAGGTAGCCGTCCGACTGAATGTCGCCGATCCGCTCCTGTTTGATCAGTTCATACTGTGGAATCTTTTCCAGGTTCATGCTCTGCCTCCATTATCATTTCTTATAGAATTGACCGTCCCTGCCCGGCCGCGTCCGGTACCGGCGCGTCGCAAAGCGGTACAAGGCCCCGGACACCACGCCGCCCAGCAGCAGAAACAGCAGAATCGCCGCCGCGCAGTGGAAGAAAAACACATCCGGCAGGATGCGGATCACCGGGTCTGTGACCGGGTCGAAAATCCAGTAATCGTTGCGGAAAAAAATCTGATGAAACCGTATAAAGAACGTATCCCAGCTGGTCACCGCCAGGACGCCCAGCACAATGGGAATGAAAAACGTAAAGATGGCCGTCAGCTTGAGGCTGCCGTAATCCCGCCGCCGCATTTTTTTCACCAGCCCCATCAGCAGCAGGGCCCCGGTGACAAAGCACAGGTACTGGACCACCGTAAAAATCCGCTTCACCTCCGCAAAGTGAATCCTGCCCTGTTCGGACATCGGAAAGCTGGGAAATTCCAGCTCCTTCACCCGCTTCGTGATCAGGTTGTAATCGATCAGCGTGTCATAGTTTTCGCGGATTACCTCCTCGGAAAACCCGGTTTTGTCCTCCAGCTGCTGATAGCGGATATCAAAATAGTAGATCGTGCGCAGGTTCAGCACCAGCACCACCGACAGCGTCGCCAGAAACAGAAAGCCGGTCAGCGCCAGCAGCAGATTGGACGGCGTCAGCACACGCGGCCGGCGCACCGGCGGCTGCGGCTGGCCCCGGAAAGGCCCGCCCTGCGGTCCCCGCGCCGGCACCGGCTGCTGCCGTCCCGCCTTTGGCCTCTGCGCCGCCTGGCGGCCCCGCCCTGCGGCCTGCTGCGGCATACGGCCGCTGTTCGCTCTCTTTTTCCCTCCCGGCGGCGCTCCCGCCTGCCCGTATCCCGGCTGCGCCGGTGTCTTCCGCAATCCCATTTTTCAAACCTCTGTTATCCTTCCGCCGCGCAAAGCCGTATCGCCCTGCCCGTCGGCTGTAAATGCCCTGTCCCATTGCGGCTGTCAGCTTCCCCTGCCGCAAACTCAGTTTATCATATCACATATAAAACCCAATGTAAACTGCCCGTCCCGGATTTTCGTGCGTCCGAAAAGCCGCAGGAATTTCACGCGTCCGCAAGGCGGGCGCTTTCCCGGCGCGAAAAGCAGCGCCGGCACAGTTTCCCATGCCGGCGCAAGCCAAAACTTCTTTTTATTGTGTCCGAAGATCAGTCGTTCCCGTACAGCTTGATCAGCTTGTTCAGGTACTCGTATCTCTCCTTCGCATATCCTTCCGATTTCTCGAACAGCATCTCCGCTCTCTCCGGATTTGCCCTCATCAGGGAGTTGTAGCGAACCTCGCCGTTTAAGAATTCCTTGTAGTCTCCGGTCGGAGCCTTGGAATCCAGCGTGAACGCCGGCTTGCCCTCTGCCTTGAGCGCCGGATTGTAACGGAAGCAGTGCCAGTAACCAGCCTTTACAGCCAGCTCTTCCTCGGTCTGAGCCTTGCTCATGCCCTTCTTGATGCCGTGGTTGATACACGGAGCGTAAGCAATGATCAGGGACGGTCCCGGATAAGCCTCTGCCTCTGCGATTGCCTTGACGGTCTGGTTGAAGTCAGCGCCCATCGCGATCTGAGCAACGTATACGTAGCCGTAGCTCATCGCGATCGAAGCCATATCTTTCTTCTTCACTTCCTTGCCGCCTGCAGCGAACTGTGCAACCGCGCCGGTCGGCGTAGCCTTGGAGGACTGGCCGCCCGTGTTGGAGTAAACCTCGGTATCGAATACCATGATGTTGATATCCTGGCCGCTTGCCAGCACATGGTCAACGCCGCCGAAGCCGATATCGTATGCCCAGCCGTCGCCGCCGAATACCCACTGGGATTTCTTCGCCAGGTAATCCTTATCCTTCAGAACAGCCTTGCACTCGTCGCAGCCGCATGCCTCGCATGCCGCAACCAGCTTGTCCGTCGCCGGGCCGTTGGTGATGCCGCTGTTGAACGTATCCAGCCATTCCTGAGCCGCAGCCTTCACGTCCTCGCCGCAGCAGTCGCAGTCGAGCAGCGCGCTTACCTTGGTCTTGAGGCCGTTGCGCAGCGCCTTCTGTGCCAGCAGCATGCCGTAGCCGTACTCTGCGTTGTCCTCAAACAGGGAGTTCGCCCATGCCGGACCTCTGCCTGCCTTGTTTACGGTGTACGGGGTTGACGGTGAGGAGTTGCCCCAGATGGAGGAACATCCCGTCGCGTTCGCGATGTACATTCTGTCGCCGAAGAGCTGTGTGATCAGTTTTGCGTACGGTGTCTCACCGCAGCCTGCGCATGCGCCTGAGAACTCAAGCAGCGGCTGTTTGAACTGAGAGCCCTTGACGGTATTCTCTTTGAATTTCTCGATGACGTCCGCTTTCTCCGAAAGCTCTACCGCATAGTCGAAGCCCTTCTGGCTGCCGAGGTTTGCTTCCATGTTTGCCATGGTGAGCGCCTTCGCGCCCTTCTTGCCCGGGCAGACATTTGCGCAGGAACCGCAGCCGGTGCAGTCCAGAGCGGATACTACGATGGCAAACTTGTACTGCGGCATGCCGGTCATCGGAACTGCAGCCATGCCTTCCGGAGCTGCCGCCAGCTCTTCGTCGGTCAGCGCCACCGGACGGATGACAGCGTGCGGGCAGACATAGGAGCAGCGGTTGCACTGGATACAGTTTTCCGGGTTCCATACCGGGATGTCCACCGCGATGCCGCGCTTCTCATAAGCAGCCGCGCCGGACGGGGTCGTGCCGTCTACATAGTCCTTAAATGCGGATACCGGGAGGTTGTTACCTTCCTGTGCGTTGACCGCATGCTGGATGTGGTTGACGAAGTCCACGACATCCTGTCTCTGGCCGGAAACATCCTTTGCAATGATGTCCTCGGCCTCAGCGTTCTTCCAGCTCTCCGGAACCTGGATCTCCACAACCTGCTTCGCGCCTGCGTCGATCGCGTCGTAGTTCATCTGTACGATCGCGTCGCCCTTGCGGCCGTAGGTAGCCTTTGCGGCAGCCTTCATCAGCTCGATCGCCTGCTCCTCCGGAATGATGTTCG
>CANRIG010000081.1 GCA_947630595.1 uncultured Lachnospiraceae bacterium
CTGCGGCACGCGTATGGATGTCAGCGAAGGGCGTACCAGAGAGGCCACAAAAATGTCATCGTTGCCGACTACAGCCACTTCATCCGGAATCGACACAGCGTTTTCGTTGCAGGCCAGGACCGCGCCCACAGCCATCTGGTCGTTTGCACAGAAAATAGCGTCAAATTTCTCGCCGGACTGAATCAGCTCTCTCGTGATCCGATAACCGGAATATGTAGAGTAATCTCCTTCCCGGATACACCTTTTCTGCACCGGGATTCCGGCCTCGCGCAGCGCCTTTTTGTAGCCCCGTACACGCTGCTGGCCCAGCACGTGCTGCGGCGGCAGCGAAATGTGAATAATGCGCTTCCTCCCCAGCTCGCGAATCAGATAAGTCACTGCGCTGTACGCGGATTTTTCGTTGTCCACAACCACCGCGCTGAGCTTTGTGTTCTGAAATGCGTACTCAAGCGTGACCAGCGGAATCGAAACGCCTCTTTTTTCCAGCTTTTCCAGAGACCGGATATAGTCCCTTGTGCGTTTATCCCTGCCATATGCGCTGGACGCAAGAATGATGCCGTCCACGCAGCGGGACGCAAATTCATGAACCAGCTTCATCTCATCCTGCAGGCTGTCATGCGTTTCCGCAAGCAGTACCATATATCCGGTCTGCGCCGCTATGGCATTGATGCCCTCCAGAATACCGGTAAAAAAAGGACGGGAAAAGGATGTGACAATCACCGCAATCGTTCTGCTGCGGATGCTGCGCAGGCTGTGCGCCGCCAGATTCACGCTGTATCCAACCTCTTCCGCCGCAGTCCGCACTTTCTTTTCAAGCTCCGGACTCACAATCTTGCTGTTGTTCATCACACGTGAAACGGTTGAAATACTGACGCCCGCTCTGAGAGCCACATCCTTGATCCCCGGCATATTCTGTCCACTCCTCTAATGCATTGTTTCAGGCGATGCCGCCAAATACATACATCTTACACCATCGTCGTTGCGATTGCAAGCTCCGCCTGCGTCGTGTCCACCCGCGTGTACTGAACCGCAATTTCCTGCTCGCATTCAATCACCATCGCATACGGCGTTCCCTGCGGTACTGTTCCCGCCAGCAGCTTGTCCAGCCGGATGTGCTTTGTCCGCTCCGGAGGAACCGTCACCTGAAAACCGCCCATTTTATCCCGGTCTTCAAAGTACAGCGTCAGCTCCACTGTGATTTCCTCCGTGCCTGTATTCAGCACGCAGACCGCTTCGTGGCTGACGTACGCTCCGTTGGCGGAATCGGGCCAGTAGCAGTCAGGAATGATTTTTTTCATGGAATCCACCTCTTTCCTATTACGGGAGAAGGGGAAGCGCAAGACACTTCCCCTTCTCCGGATTTCTGCTCCGGGCTGCAGACCTGCCTGCTGCCAGACGGGCAGGCCGCCTTTCCCGGACAATGTCAATCAGTTTTTCCAGCAATCCAGCGTATCCAGCGTGAAGGTAGCCGGGCCGCCAAGGTATACAACCTTGCCGTCAACCAGATGGGAATCCGCATATGTGGAAACGCCTTCTACCTGCGTCGTACCGGAAAGCAGGGATGTGAACTCCGTAGCGCCTTCCTCCAGATCGCCCGTAACTGCTGCATAAGCGGTATTTACTGCAAGGTAGCCAAGGTCATATGCCTGCCACAGGACAACCGTCGTCATCAGGCCGTTCTCCAGATAAGCCTTGGAATCGCCCGGCGTTGCGATACCGTTGAAGATGCAGGTATCGGTCATGCCGCAGCTCTCGATTGCCGTTGCGCAGGAAGCGATAACGTTTGTGGTCAGGGAGATCAGCACGTTGATTTCCGGATGTGCGGAAAGAGTCGCCTCGATCTCTTCCAGACCTGCACCGTCGCCGGCATAGATGATGTCGCTGTCCGGATTTACCTTAACGTCGAGCATTGCATATTTCTCGTTCACCGTGTAGGTGTTGTCGCGCGTATTCTGTTTGCAGGTATCAAAGTCGATTGCGCCTGTGTCGGTGTACGCGATCTCATAATCGGAATAGTAAGCCGCTTTGATTGCCTCGATCCAGGTGTTCTGGTTCGGAGTCGTCAGGTTCGTGGATACAAGGTAAACGATTGCCGGCTCGTCTGCCGAATACTTGTCGCCTACGTTCGCCACAATGTCATCCAGAAGGCTGACTGCCAGCTCATTCGGGTCTACCTGGTTTACGAACCAGTCGCGTGCTTCCTCGCCCGGGTCGGAGTCAAAGCCAACCACCGTAATGCCGTTGGACTGTGCCGACTGCAGCGCTGCGTCGGTGGAGTCAGCATCCAGCGCCGCAAATACGATTGCATCCACCTCAAGATCCGTAGCGGTCTCCACATACGTCGACTGATTTGCCGCGGTGTTTGCGCCTGCCGCATCGCCGTACATAATCAGCTCCGCGCCGAGATCGTCCGCCGCTTTCTGTGCGCCTGCCTCAACTGCCTGCCAGAAAGACTCGTTGCGCTCCTTCGGAACATACGCGATGGTCACATCCGCTGCGCTCGCCACGCTTGCGAAAGACGTGAAGAGCATTCCTGCGATTGCCGTCAGAGAAAGTGCTTTTTTGAGTTTCATAAATATTTCCTCCTTTTTTAATGAATATTTTATTAAACCGGTTTCCCGGAATAATACGGGGTACGTTACTGCTGTTTGTCCATATTTTCGATTGCCATTCTGCGGCTGACCAGTTTCTTGCGCTTCTGCAGGTATGCGAACAGAATCAAAGAACCGATCAGAACGATGCCGACGATGAAATTGTAAACCGTGCCCGGCAGTCCCATCAGAGCCAGGCCCTTTTTCAGCACACCGATGATCAGGCAGGCCAGCAGAGAGCCGGTCACGCCGCCGACGCCGCCGGCTGTGCTGGTGCCGCCCAGCACTACCAGAGCGATTACCTCAATGTTCATATTCATGCCGGTTTCCTGGTTGATCTGCCAGCTGCGTCCCATATACATCAGGGCCGCAACCGCACTGAGCAGGCCGCCCAGCGTGTAAACCCAGAATTTCAGCCTGCCGGCGCTGATGCCGGAATAGTTTACGGCGTTCTCATTGTAGCCGATCGCATGCACATAGCGCCCAAAGGTGGTTTTCTTCTCTACGATATAGAAAATCACGAATACAATCAGCAGCAGGATGAGCTGCGTGGGAACCACGCCTCCGATGTCGTAGTTGCCGATATCCACAATCGGATTGCCGGCTGAGAATGCGAAGGAGGTTCCAAAAAACCAGCTGATCGCCTGGAATATGTACATCGTGGACATGGTAATCAGCCAGGGGTTGATCGGGGTCTTGTCGGCGATAATGCCGTTGGCCGCGCCGAACACAAAACCGGAAACGATGCACGCCACAATAGCCAGCAAAGCCGCCGGGACAGGTCCCATAGCCGCCGCATGATTATAAACCCATGCGCAGACCATACCGGAACAGACCATCTGATAGCTGACCGAGAGGTCAATGCCGGAGGTCAGGATGATCAGAGTCATCGCCATCGCCTGAACGCCCAGATAAGCGACATCCGAGGTGCAGCGGATCATGATTCTGGGCTTGAAGAATTTTCCGCCCGTCAGGCCGCCGAACACGAAAACCATAGCGATAAGAATAATCACCATAATCAGTTCATAGCTCACCTTGAATTTCTTACGCATTGCTCTCACCTCCCGCCGTCTTTTTCTTTTTGCCGATGTTCACAAACATGCTGTAAACAGCCACCAGCACGATCAGACCGTAGCTCAGGTACATCCACTGCGTGCCCAGACCCAGCAGATAAGCCGCTCTCTGGAGCATGGCAATCAGAATGCCCGCCACCAGGATACCGATCGGCCGGCCGGAACCGCCCATGATATTGATGCCGCCCACCACCGCGATCGGCAGGAAGTACATCTCCATGCCGACACAGCTTGAAGGCTGCACCTGGCTCTTCGGAAGCCAGTACATCGTGGCCGTGACGCCCAGCAGCGCGCCGGAGATCAGGAATGTCTTCAGGGTTACCCGGTCCGCGTTGATGCCGGCCAGAATCGCCGACTCGCGGCTGCCGCCAATCGCATACACGCAGCGGCCGTATCTCGTGTATTTCATCAGCCAGCAGAAGAACACCAGTAGAATGACGGACACGAACAGCATCACCGGCACGCTGCCGATCTTGGTATTTCCGATCGCGGTAACCTCCGGATTGATGTTGGATACATAGCCTGCATTCGGCAGCAGGGAAAACAGGCCGATGTGCAGCTTGATCATGGCAAGTCCCACAATCATCGACGGCACGCGGAAACGAACCGTGATAAAACCTACAATCAGGGAGTTCAGCATACCGACCAGAATACCGACCAGAACGCAGAACACCAGCGGCACGCCCTTCTGTACCAGCGTAAAGGAGCAGAAACCGATGAAGCCGAGCACTGTGCCCGAAGAAATATCGATCTCGCCGAGCAGGATTACCATCATCAGCGCCAGACCGCCGACAATCAGATAGGAGAGGTCGCGCAGGAACACATACAGACTGCCAATCATGTTCGTGGTCGCACAAAGTACGCCAAAACAGATAATCACAAAGATTGCCAGAATTCCTTCTCTGGAAGTAAAAAATGCGGCAATCGGATTTTTCTTTTTCATAGTCATCCGTCCTCCTTTCCTACAGCGCCAGCTTCAGGACTTTCTCCTGGCTGAATTCCTCACGTTTCAGTTCCCCGGTCTTGGCGCCGGCCTTTACCACCATCACCCTGTCGCACATGCCCAGAAGCTCCGGCATATCAGAGGAAATCATGATAATCGTAAGTCCCGTCTGCGCCAGCGTGCTGACGATGCGGTGAATCTCGGACTTCGCGCCCACGTCGACGCCGCGGGTCGGCTCGTCCAGAATCAGAATTTTCGGTTCTGCACAGAGCGCCTTTGCCACCAGCACCTTCTGCTGATTTCCGCCGGAGAGATTCTCCACTACAAACTCACGGTCCGGAGCCTTCACGCGCAGCTCGGCCATGTAACGGTCAACCAGCTTATCCTCCGCCGCGAAATCAATCAGCCCGTTCTGCGTCAGGCGGTACAGGATCGACATCGTCAGATTTTCCTCGACCGACATCGGCACCACCAGGCCATACTTCTTGCGGTCCTCAGACACATAGACGAATCCTCTGTTGATCGCGTCACGATAATTTTTATTGTGAATCTGCGCGCCGTTCAGGGTGACTGTGCCGGAATCGTACTTTCTCAGGCCCACCAGGCATTCCGCCATCTCCGTGCGCCCGGCTCCCGCCAGTCCCGCGATGCCGAAAATCTCGCCCTTCTTCACCTCGAAAGAGATATCCTTAAGCGGGAAACCGTCCGTTTCGCCGCCGCGTTTCAGGTGTTCTACCTTAAGCACGGTATCGCCGATCTCCACCTCCGCCTTCGGATACATCTCGTTCATCTCGCGTCCGACCATCCAGGAGATCAGCTCCTGCTCCGTCACGTGCCCGATCTCCGCCGTGCGCACATAGGAACCGTCGCGGATTACCGTTACCCGGTCGGCAATCTCAAAAATCTCCTCCATACGGTGGCTGATGTAGAGCATGCTCATGCCCTGCTCTTTCAGCCTGGCAATGGTGCGGAACAATGCGCGCACCTCCTTGTTGGTCAGGGCTGCGGTGGGCTCGTCAAAAATCAGAACCCGCGCGTCATAGGTCAGCGCCTTGGCGATCTCTACCATCTGCTTCGCCGCCACGCCCAGATTGTCAATCTTCTCATCATAGTCAATCTGCCCGGTAATACCCAGAAACTCAAAGATTTCATCCGCTTTCTTCCGCATGGCCGCATAATCAATGTTATTGATGAAGCCCGCCACTTTTTTGACCGGTTCATGGCCCATGAACATGTTTTCCAGCACATTCAGGTCCTTGAACAGGCTCGTTTCCTGGAAAATGATGGCGATTCCCTTTCCGTAGGCGTCGTTCGGCTCATGAATCACAACCTTTTCCCCGTTCAGGTACATGTCGCCGCTGTCCGCCTGGTACACGCCGGTGATTACCTTCATCAGCGTGGACTTACCGGCGCCGTTCTCGCCGCACACCGCGTGCATCTCGCCGCGCGCCAGCGTGATCTGCATGTTCTGCAGCGCCTTTACGCCCGGAAAGCTCTTATTGACATTTTCCAGTTTCAGAATCAAATCGGAATAATCAATAGCAGCTCCCATAAATACCTCCTCCCTTCTTTTCGACGCAGGAATTAAAATATATAATCTTCCCGGTCAAATTTGATATCAAACGTCTTTGCCGCTTCGACAATCGACGCAGTATCCAGCGGCCCGTACAGCGGCACGCACGGGAACGCTTCCTGTGTGAAGTAGCCGAGTACGATATTCGTCACCGCGCAGTTATATTTCTTCGTCAGATCTGCAATGCGCGCCGCCATCGCCAGGTTCTTTTCCGTCGCGTACGGATGCCCTTTCACGCCCTCTGCGCCCTTCGCCGCATAGATATGGAAAAAGCCGCTGGCATTTCCCATATAGGGCATCATCATATTGTCCAGATTCTCTTTGTGATAGTCATAAAGCGCATCCTTTACGTACACCAGCGTATCGTCCGGAAGCGGGTTCATATATTTCGAGCCCAGGTTCAGAAGCGCCTGATCCGCCACCGCGCTGCGGTAGCCCATCTTTTTGCAGTACGCGTCCGCCGCCTTCTGGCGCTCGGCAGACCAGTTGGAAACGCCGAAGTAACGAATCTTGCCCTCGCGCACAAAGTCCTGCATCGTCTCTACCATATCCTCGACCGGAATCCGCGGGTCGTCACGGTGATAAAAATAGATGTCAATGTAATCCGTGCGCAGAATCCGCAGAGAACCCTCGATATCGCCCCGCATATCCGCCTTCGTGCAGCGGTTGATATGCAAATCCATCGACGGATGCGTATAGACCGGATGTCCGCCCTTGGTCATCAGCACGATCTTGTCGCGGCAGCCCGTGCGCTGCAGCCAGTCGCCGGTCACGCGCTCCGCGCGCGCGGTCTCCTGTCTGCCGTCTACCACCTGCCAGTCCGCATACACATGCGCACAGTCAATCAGGTTGCCTCCCTGCTCCACAAACGTGCCGTACATTTTGTCGGCATCCGCCGCATCCTTACCCCATCTCACACCGGCATCCACGGTGCCGAGTCCCATCGGGGAAATGGACAGTTCGGTGTTCGGAATCGTAATTCTGTTCATAAGCTATCCCTCTTTCTTCTATAATATGATAAACAAATCAATGCCGTTTGGATACATCCCGGTATTCCCACGGAAATATCAGGTTCAGCGTGTGGAGAGGTCTTTGATCCACTCTTTGCCCGGCACGCCTTTGCTCTCGCAGTAGTACTCCCATACCAGTCCAGCCGGCAGCATCTTCGTCTCTTCCAGAAGCGCCAGACGCTTCGTGGTGTTGCCCTCGCGCTCCAGCTTCTTCAGTTCTTCGATCGGCCTGAGCATCGCCAGCAGCAGCGCCCTGCGGGCGGAACGCGCCCCAATCGCCGTAGCGGCAATGCGGTTGATCGACGCGTCAAAGTAATCCGTCCCGATATGTACCCTGTCATATGCGTCGTAAGCGGCGATCTCTTCCATGATTTCCTTCGTCGGGTCGTCCAGGATCACCACATGGTCGGAGTCCCAGCGCACCGGGCGGGAAACGTGGAGCTGAATCTCATCGCCGAACGCCAGATAGCTGGAGAACTTCGGACCGATGGTCTCCGTCGGATGGAAATGACCAGCATCCATACACACGATGCATTTTCCCGTGTGAGCCGCATACTCCGTGTAAAATTCATTTGAACCCGGCACGTAGGACTCGCTGCCGAGTCCGAATACCTTGGACTCGCAGGAATCAATATTGTGCTCCAGCTTCTCCGCAAAAATCTGATCCAGGGAATCCTTCAGAATCAGGCGTGGGGTCAGCTTGTCAACGACAATATCCTTGCTGCCGTCGCCGATCCAGTGATTGGTAATGCACTTCTCGCCCAGCTCGCGTCCGAAATAATCGCCGATCTTCCGGCAGGCAATACCGTGCTCAATCCAGAATCTGCGGATGCCCTCATCCGGGTTCGTCAGCGTCGAGTTGCTGTCGTAGTCGGGATGCGAGAAATAGGTCGGATTGAAATCAAGGCCGATTCCGCGCTCCTTCGCAAAATCCACCCATTCCACAAACTCTTCCGGTCCGATCTCATTGCGGGCAATGTTCTTGCCATGCTTGTTCATGTAAGTTGAATGCAAAGCCAGCTTCGTATGACCGGGAATCAGATCCAGAGCCTTATTCAGGTTGGTCATGAACTCTTCGCGGGTGCGCGCCTTGCCCGGAGCATCGCCGGTCGCCGCAATGCCGCCGCTCATCGCTGCATCCGGGAACTCAAAGCCCTGCAGATCGTCGATCTGCCAGCAGTGGACGGAAATCGGCACCTCATCCAGCTTCTTCAAAACCGCATCGGTATCTACGCCCATCTCGCCGTAAATCTCTTTTGCAATCTGATAGTTTCTTTCCACATTACTCATCTGACATCCTCCTTTTATCATTTTCTTCCATTATTAAACCGTTTCGCTGTGCCGTATATCTCACGGTTCCGGACATATCACGGAAATGTTTTCCCCGCAAATCCCATTCACCGCGCGCTCTGTAAAGTCAGCCTCCGCCTCCGGATGAATCAGCACCCACTTATTCTTCTGATAGAGCAGGCGGTTTTCCCCGTCGTCCGTCAGCCGTTCCGGGTGCTCCAGATCCGTGTTGGTCCCGGCGCTCTGGCACACCACCTGACGCACGCCGGCTCTGGTCGCCATGCACGGCGCAAAATGCAGCGTAGACGCATACAGCTCCACACAGGTGTCCGCCGGCACATAAAACAGCTTCAGATCCGCGGAATCCAGCTTCTGGTCTTTGATATCCCAGATATGACCGACAATCAGAACCGCAGGCTCAAACTCCACCAGCACTTCACTGCATTTGTGATACTCCAATGCATTCAGCCTGCCGCCAAAACCGCTGTAATATCCGATCTGGCAGGCCGTCTCGCCAAACGCAAACTCCTTAAAAAAAACAGCTTCCTCCATCTGCATCAGATCATCCGCACAGGGCTCATAATATTCACCGTCCGGTACTTCTCTGTTCTTATATAAGTACGCCCGCATCTTCGGAATCCGGATATGCGGATGCACAGCGCCATAGGAAACAAACTCCGCATCCTCCAGCGTGTAAATCACCTTGTCCGGATTCGCTTCCCTGAGTTTCGCCAATACCTGATCCAACTTCATCCCTCCTCTTTTCATCTTTGTCCCGGAAAATGTTTTTCGTCTGAAAACGTTTTCCTAATTTTGAATTTATAATAACACTTTTATTCCATTTTGTAAATTATAAATTTTTACCTTAATTCATATTTGTTTATATTATACATTTTTAAGTTTCCATTTTTATGCAATTTTACTTATTTATTCCAGTTTCGGATGTCAGGAAAAAATAGAAAAAAAGAAAGAAGTGCCGCAAAATATGAACTGTTCCCCATCAAGTAAACAATCAAAAAAATTATGTCTGGTGTAAACCGCATGCCATATTATCTTTCCTTTTTCAGAATCCCCCAGAATCCTCTTATTAGTCCATTATCGATGTATTCTGCTGCTCTCGGCATACTCTGGCACATCCCCGCCGTCTTCAGCTTTGTATGGAATCTACGGTTACCATGAGTTTCATTAAGATATTCCATAAGGATTTTTCTTTTTTCTCACAGGAATATTGGGGGGCAAAATGCCCTAAAAAATGCCCCCTTCCAAGCAACAAATTTTTATTATTTCACTCGTCTGCTTAGAAGGGAGCATATCAGTATACTAAGTCTTTTTATTTAAGAAAGTAAGTTTTTCCTTTCTCGCTTTCTCTAGTTGTCATACTCGCAAATATACCCTGCGTTCAATGTCGCATCCCCTATATAATCCGGCAGATTATTCGGGATGTCATTCCACACCCAGCGGTTCTCTGATTCGTAATAAAACATTTCCAGCACATGTTCGTCTGCGTTGATTGATTCGTCATAGAAGCTTGGCTTCCCAACCATCCAGCTGCCCGCACACCAGGCATTGGGATCGTTAAGCGGTTCTCCCACAAATGCATTGGTATCGTCTGCCCAGTAATACTGTTGTCCGGCAAGATCTCTGCGCCCGCCAATGTACAGCCGGTACCCTCTGTAGCCCAGGGAATCCAGCTCACTCAGCAGCTGATTGTATTCATCCATACTATCAATCCGCACGAGATGCCCGCCCTTTTCCCTGCAGGCATGAAAGGCATCTTCCCACGTGCCGTTTTGCAGGAACACTCCATATCTGTGACCGGCAGTTTCGGAAGCCAGCGGCTGTCCGGAACTGTTCCCGGCGGTTCCCTGCGAACTATCCTGTGAAGGCCGGCCAAAGAATCCATACTGCTCGTCCGTATTATAAAGACCGTAGGCTTCAAGTGATTTTTTATCTTCGCTGAGACCGCCCACGCCATAAGTCCAATTGACACACTCCTCCGGCAGTTTGGAAACCCGTGTACCCGGAACATACAGGTAAAAGGTCTTGCCCCCTGCAAGTCCGTATGCATCCGTGTATATCTCGCGCACATGGGTTTCACCGCCATCCCATGATACAATTTCTTCTGTACCGGCAGGCTTTTCATAGGAGATGGACTCCAGCTCAAAGGCATAAACCATATCATTAATCTTTACCGGGTTGATAAATCTGCCTGTGAAAATGGAACTGTAATGCGTAGCGTCATAACCGTCGCCGCTGTCACCCATGTCTGAATCACTGTATTCTCCCTCAAAGCTGCCATCCGGATAGAGCGTGAGCTCCGTCCCCCATGCGCCAGCACCACTGGAAAAGACATATCTTGACGGTATCTGCGAGAATAAATCCGGGGCCGGAGTCCTCTCTCCTTTTGGATGATCCACATCGACCTGCTCCTTAAGATACGCGATGGATTCACTGCATGTCATGGCCTGGCAGCCGTTCTGGGCCACATAGCTTTCCGCAAAGTCCCCGGAGTGGGCATTATACATGAGGATTTCCGACGTGTTATTTTGTAAGTCCTCAACCGTGCTCAAATACTCCGCTTCCGCAGCGCTTTCCCCGGAAACCAGATAATTATGGACGCTGACCCACTCTCCATCCACATTGTCTGCGGTATCTTCACGCCTGCAGACTTCACTCTTCGCCAGCTCCCCATATTCATTTTCCGAAAAACGGCTGCAGGAATACGTCCAGTATTCGTCCCCTCCGTCCTCAAAAACATACAGGGCGCTGTCACCGTTCTTCTTAAAAAGACAGTAGTGCGACCCGCCGCCCGCATTGACGTCCCAGCCGTCGGATCGATACAGGGTTTTAATGCCTCCGTCCTGGTATGTCACAATATTAAGGGCAGCACATATCCTGATACCGCCATCATTGACGATGCCCTCCATATAGATCAGCTCCGGAATCCCGTCGCCCGTAACATCAGAAAATGCGACCGCCCGGGTCGTATTTTCATCCGAATAGCCTTCAAACCCGTCAAAATATCCTTTCTGCCAGTTATAGCTGTCGATCGCGGCCTGCTTATCCACAAGCAGGTCAAGATACGCTTCATAGGCTGGTTCCAGCTGCGAATCCGCCGCCTTTACACATAGACTGGCTCCAGCGAACACAGAAACGGCTAAAAGACCTGCGGCAGTCATAAACATCTTTCCGCAATTCTTTCTGTTCATCGTCAATGTGGACATAAATTTGATTTCCATAAGCAGGCCTCCGACTCCAAAAACTCATATGTAAAATATTTATAATAAGACCAGTTTACCAGGATAATCTGAATCCGTATATGTATTTTTTATATTTTTCCGTATTTTATTATATAGTTTTTTCTTTAATTCCTTTAAAAATGGACAGAGATCGGAATTCCCATATCTCTGTCCAAAAAGGAGCACCCCACTATTATTCCATCACCTCCATAAGTTTGCTCATTGCTCGGCTCTGCACTTCCAGATAATATGCGGTCTCAGCTTCACTCATTTGATTATTGTCCCAGGCTCCGAAATCTTCCATAGCTTCGGCATATTTCTTCATATAATTTCCGTATTCCGCCAGCAGCCCCAGGTCTGTTCCATCCGACTCTGCATATTTTTTCATAAAGACACAGTACTCGTCTATAAACGCTTCATAGCTGTTCATTGCCTCGATAAACTCCGGGCTGAGACCGTCTTCTGCCAACTCCGCAGGTTCGTTTTCTGCCTGCCCTGTCCCTGCTGCCTCCGGCTCCGCCGTAGCGATTTCATCCGCAATTTCCGCCGCGGAATCCTCCCCAATCCCCTCTTTCAGTTCGGCAATATCCTCCTGAAAATCCTGCATGTCCTCTTCCGCGTCTTCCATGTCATCATCCCAGGCATCGCTTCTCATATACGACCAAAAGTTATAAATATCCGACAGCAAATCACTCCACTCATCATACACATCGGAACACGCATCCGACCATCGTTCATACTCATCAGAACATGCGTCCAGCCATTCTTCATAAGCTGCGGCATCGTATGCATCGTCCAATACTCCAGCGTAAAATGCATCATATACATCGCCCAGAAGCCCGTCATAGATTCCATCATAGATATCATCACCGACATCACTGTAGATATCATCATACAGATCCTCCAGATCATCATACCGGTTTTCCCGGAGATACCCGTCTGAAAAGATCAGCTTCGCATATGCCAGACCGTATTCCCGCACCGCAATGCACAAGGTCTTTGTCTCCTTAATTATCCCGCTGTAGAATGACTCTATTTTCTCGATGTTCTCTCTATACTTTTCGTAAGTATCAAGATCTGTCTCTAATTGTTCCAGCGTTTCGTGCATTGCAGCAACGCTGTCTTCCACCTCTCTCTCGGCCAGCTCTTTCAGTTCGTCAACCGTGCCTGCTGATATCACTCCGTCAGCCGTGTCCGCCCCTTTCACAATCCGGCCGTCAAACACAGCCGCAGAAACCGTTATAAACATAAACACACACCATACACTGATCTTTTTCATTTTCGTCCTCCTGACTCAACTGCTTTTTCTTTTTGCTTCCTGATTTCTTTCTCTTTGATTCTCTCAATGCATTTTACATATGTCGCCCCGCTGTTCTCCTTTGGGCTTTTCGGAAGCTCATGCGACAGCGCCATCGAGACAAACTCCTTTTGCAAAACAAGGCTGTCAATCTTTCGGTTGATGATCTCCATCCGGCTTCCCAAAAAAATCTGTTGTTCTTCGTCCGTTGCCTGCAGCAGTTTTTTGATCTCCCTCAATTCAAACCCCATTTCTTTGTAGAGCAGAGTCCTCCATATGTTTTCCAATGCTTTTTGGTCATACACGCGATAATTATTCTCTGTTCTCTGCGCTGCAATCACCCCTTCATCGTCATAGTACTGTAAAGTACGTCTGCTCACTCCAACCAGTTTGCTCACTTCATTTGTTCTTTTCATTACGGCCTTTCCTCTCTCCGCAAAAAGAGCATATCCTATCACGCGCACGTGATAGCAATACCCTTTTTCGGGAATCAATGACATCAGTTTCATAAAAGGCCGTGTAAATTCCGCGAATGCCCGCCGGAAAAATGCAATGTCGCCGTCATAATATAAAAAAGGGTGTCGGTTAATACCGATTTTCCCTCCTGATAAACAAAAAAGAGACGATCCCGCCAGAATTCAAGCTTTTTTTAAGCTGGATTCTTTCGCGGGGACGTCTCCTCTTTTTTCTTTCGTTTTGATTCATCATGCAAAAACCGGTGGTATTTCATGATGTTCCGCGGCTCATACGCTTTCAGAAGATTCTGAATTCATTCTACTACCGGGCAGGAACATACAGCCACTGCTGCACAAGCTCGATCTGCATCCCGACTGCTTTCGCAATATTCTCCATACTGAATCCCATACCATGAAGATTAACTGCCACTTCATGGGCCTTCTGCTCCCGTCCGCACAAAATACCTCTTTCCTCGCCGCGTTTTTCACCACGCTGTTCCCCTCTCTCCTCCGAAATCCGGAACTCCTCTGCAAACAATTCTCTCAATGCGTTACACATATCCCTCTCCTCCTCCATCTTCTCCCAGTTGGCGCGGACGATGACCTCCATCAGCGCCTGATACCACAGGTCATGCTTTTTCGGTTCATATGCTTCCAAAAGATCGCGGATTTCATTCCCGGCCTGCAGGTCGCACCGCAGGCTCTGCAGCCAGTAATTCTCTCTCCGGGA
>CANRIG010000082.1 GCA_947630595.1 uncultured Lachnospiraceae bacterium
AACGATCCAGATCACGTTCAGCACCTATCCGTATGCAGATCACCACAACAAGCTGATGATGTCCCTGCAGGCAGGCTCTGGCGCTCCTGATATGTGCGATATCGAGATCGGCCAGTTCCCGAACTACACCGGCGAGAACTGCCCGCTGTACGATCTGACCGACGCGCTTGCTCCGTATGAGGACAGCGTTGTCACGTCCAGACTGGATATCTACTCCAGATCAGACGGCGTCCGCGTCGGCGTACCGACACACGTAGGCGCAGCTGTGATGTACTGGAACGCTGACATCTTTGAGCAGTACGGCCTGGATTACAAGTCTGTAAAGACCTGGGACGACTATACCGCTCTCGGCGAGCAGCTGAAAGAGGCTTCCAACGGCGAAGTTTATCTGACCTCCGTTGATACGGGCGGCGTTGACTGGCTGTGGATCGCGATGGCTCAGTACGGCGAAGACTGGACCGGCGGCCCGGACGGCGAAGTGAACGTACAGCTTGACTCCGTCAAGAAGATGCTCACCATGCAGCAGCAGTGGCTGAACGACGGCATCGCGATGATCTCCACCGACGGCCACGTTGACCTTGAGGCTGGCTTCAAGAACATCATGGACGGCAAGATCGCATCTTTCCCGAAGGCAATGTGGTACATGAGCCGTTTCAAAGATTACATGCCGGAAATGGAAGGCAAGTATGATATCACGAAGATCCCGGTATTCGAAGAGGGACAGCCGTCGTCCGTAGGTATCGGCGGTACCGGTACGGTTGTAACGAACCAGTGCGAGAATCCGGAGCTGGCTGCTGAGTGGCTGGCATGGGCGAAGCTCTCCGAGGAAGGTGAGAAATACATCTGGAACGAGCTTGGATTCGATGTCTGCAACACCGCTTTCTGGTCAGACGAGGAGTTCGCTTACGACGAGGGCAACTACTACAACACGTTCTTCCGCGTAAAACCGTATGAAATCCTGAACGAGCTGGCTGCGAACGACGAGATCGGCAGAATCTACTCCACGTCCGCATCTCCGACAATCAACGACTACTTCTGCACCACGACCCTGAACGAAGTGCTTGAGGAAGGCATGGATGTCGACGAGGCTCTGCAGGAGGCGCAGGATTACATCACCTTCGCGATCATGTAATGAAGAAAGCTCCGGACGGTGACCGGCGGCGGGCATGCTTGCATGCACCGACGCATGGGCATCGGACGGGCAAGATAATATGAGCAAAAAAGCAGCACGAACGCAAGTGAGTGATGCGATTTGCGAATATTGGCGGCGATCGCGGAAGTTGCGAAGCAACGGAGCGATCGGCTTTCTGAAAACTTCATAACAGAATCAGAACCACAGGGAGGCCCGGGAAATCGCATTCCCGGGCCTTTTTCCATCAGCGCGGTCCATAACCGGCCGGGCGGCCATGCATGCGTGGCCTTCCGGCGAGTTCCGCGAATCTGCGTCCGTCGCGCAGCGGCGTTTCCTGACGCCGCGTTCCGCCGATCTGATCGTGCGGAGCCGCGCCCGGTGCGCACCGGCCGGCACGGTGTGGGTGCCGGCGACAAGGAAAGGAGGAAATCTACAGTGAGTAAAGCAAAAAAACTGCTGTATTCCCAGAAAATTGCACCTTTTGTGTTCTCGCTTCCGTTCTGCCTCAGCCTGCTGATCTTCTGGCTGTATCCGCTGGTTACCGGTATTCTCATGAGTTTCCAGACGGTGGATTTCGGCGTTACGCAGTGGGTGGGACTGCAGCATTACACCAAACTCGCAAAAGACCCGTTCTTCCGGACGGCTGTCCTCAACAGTGTGGAATACATGATCCTGACGCTGCTTCTGCTGGTGCCGATCCCGATGCTTCTGGCGGTACTGATTGAGAGCCGCATCACCAAGGCGCGCGGCGTCTGGAAGATCATCATGTACATCCCGGCGCTGACCTCCGTGGTTATCTCCGGTATGCTGTTCCGCCTGATGTTCTCCGAGGGCGCGGGCGGCCAGATGAACCAGATCATGCAGTGGCTCGGCCAGGCGCCGATCCCATGGCTGAAATCCAAGGGCACCGGCTGGGTGGCTCTGCTCCTGCTGTGTATGTGGAGATGGACCGGCGTCAATATGCTCTACTTCGTATCCGGCCTGAACAGCATCGACGGTACGCTGTACGAGTCCGCCGACATCGACGGCGCGAACGCGAAACAGAAATTCTGGTATATCACGCTTCCGCTCCTGAAACCGACGACGGTTTACGTCATCACGATCTCCGTCTTCGCAGGTCTGTCGATGTTCCTGGAAAGCTTCATGCTGTGGAACGGCAACTCCTCGCCGAAGAACATCGGTCTTACCATCGTGGGTTATCTGTACAAGCGCGGTATCGAGACAAACGAACTCGGCTACGCGTGCGCGGTCGGCGTGGTGCTGATGGTAATCGCCCTGATTATCAACTTCGTCCAGCTGTTTGCGACCGGCACCATCGGATTCAAGAAGAAGGAGGACTAGTGATATGGCAAAGAATGCGAACACTCCAAAAACCATGGAATCCAACCATAGAGTCGCTTCGTTCCTTTCAACGGCGCTGTTTGTACTGGTTTCCGCAATCATCGCGTTTCCGCTGCTCGCCGGCCTGACCGCTTCGTTCCGTCCGGCGCGCGAGATATTCCAGAACGGTATGTCTCTGAACCTCAAGGTCAAAGATTGGAGCTTACATAACTACGCTTACCTGTTTACGAAATTTATCAACCCGAAGACCACGGACTCGGTGGCGATCGCCGACTCCAACAAGTATTTCATGTGGTACAAGAACAGCCTGATTCTGACGATCACCACCGTTGTGCTGACGCTGCTGGTCTGCTACTTCATCGCCTACGGCATGACCATGTACAAGACCAAGCTCGGAAACTTCCTGTTCTTCATGGTCATCGCCACGATGTCCGTACCGTTTGAAATCCTGATGCTCCCGCTGTACCAGGAAGTGACCACGATCGGCCTCATCAACACGAACGCCGGCGTATTCCTGCCCGGCCTGTGCGCGGCCTCGACCATATTCTTCTTCCGGCAGTACATGCAGGGCCTGCCGAAGGAGCTGCTCGACGCGGCGCGCGTGGACGGCTGTACCGAGTACGGCATCTCCGTCAAGATCATGATGCCGATCACCAAACCGGCTTTCGCCTCCATGGCAATCCTCTGCGCGATGGGTTCCTGGAACAACATGCTGTGGCCGATGCTGGTATTCCGTGACACCAACAAGTTCACACTGCAGATCGGTCTGAACACGCTGCTGACACCGTACGGCAACAACTACGACCTGCTGATCGCGGGCTCCATGTTCGGTATCATCCCGATTCTCATCATCTACCTGATCTTCAACCGTTATCTGGTAGCTGGTATGACGAGCGGAGCTGTGAAGGGCTGAGTTTATACAATTTCTCTTAAAGGAAAGTTTGAAAGGAAAAGGAGAACGGCGGATGGCTGTTCTCCTTTTTGTTGGGTTTACTCGTTTATTCTTATGGCTGTTCTTATGGTTTTGCGTGTATCTATATATGTATCTGTTTTTGTAAACGATAGCTGGGTCTTGTTTTTATAAGCTATGGCCGTGTGCCTTTGTAAGTTATAGCCTATCGGCAGGCAAAGGTGCCCTCCTGCATGCTAACAGCCAGGCCGCAATGTGCACCGCCTGCTGAAACTCTCCCTTCGCGATCAGGACCTCAATCTCCTGCGCCTTGAATTTTTTTACATTTAAAAATTCCGTCTCATCCAGGGACTGCGCAGACACCTTCCGGCAGTTCTGCGCCGCGAAAAGATACGCATAATTGTCGGCTATCGTGGCGTTGGACGGCACCGTGAGCAGATAGCTCCACTCGTCCGACTCATAGCCGGTCTCCTCCCGCAGCTCGCGCTTCGCCGCCGCGAGCGCGTCCTCCGCAGACCAGTCGCCGGAGCCGTACTTCCTGCCGTCCTTTCGCTCTATCCCGCCCGCCGGAAATTCGGTAGTCACCTTTTTTATGCCCTGCCGGAACTGGCGGACGCACAGATAATTGCCCTCGGTATCGGAGGCCACAATGACCACATAATCTCTGCGGCTGTAGCTGTAATACGGCTCAAACACGCTCCCGTCCGGGAAGCGGTACGCGGATTTTCTGAAATCAATCCATTCGTCCTGTATGATGTGCTCCGTGCGGATTTCCTCCCAGGCAAGGGCTTCCTGGTCTGACATGTTTTCCTTACTTTCCTCTCCCATTACTTTCCTCTCCCATTACTTTCCTCTCCCATTTTTTCACCTTTTCCAATTAAGATTTCCTGATTGTTTTTGATGATTGTTTTTTGACCTAATCCATAGTATGTCTTTTCCGGAAATTTTGCAATCGAAACTTTGGGCGGGTTTTTCATATGGTTTTCGGCGCTCGGCAAGCATTCTTTTTAAACTGAAAGGTTTTCGGCGCACTGTTTGTTTTGCCTGAGTATCATACATTTTACATCATTCTCAAACTTCTGGATCATGCGGCCATTCAGGATATTGGCTTGAGTACCATACATTTTTACATCATTCTCAAACAAATATTTCGTCGCGATTTTCAGCCCATAAGCTTGAGTACCATACATTTTTACATCATTCTCAAACCAACACAGCCGTGATTGCTTCTTCGATCATGCTTGAGTACCATACATTTTTACATCATTCTCAAACCAAGGTGCGGAAAGTGTGGAACAGAAATTGGCTTGAGTACCATACATTTTTACATCATTCTCAAACACGGAATGAGCCGAAATACAGTTTCAATGAGCTTGAGTACCATACATTTTTACATCATTCTCAAACCGCCGCAGAATCCAGATCATGGTCTTCTGGCTTGAGTACCATACATTTTTACATCATTCTCAAACGAAAAGTCTTAAATAAAAAGGGAGACGGAAGCTTGAGTACCATACATTTTTACATCATTCTCAAACACCGCTTCCTTCTTTGTCGTGCTCATGCGTGCTTGAGTACCATACATTTTTACATCATTCTCAAACGACTATTGTGTCAATGATGTCATGGCGACAGCTTGAGTACCATACATTTTTACATCATTCTCAAACCTCAAATTTAAAAATGATATGCCCTCATCTGCATAAAAGAGGTACTCAAGCATCTCAAATCTGATCTAAAACTAATAAATCTCACACAGATCACTGTCTATTATATAGCGATAAACGCCCTCCGGCAATGCCCGTTCCACATTTTCAATGAAAAGCAGTGCAATTTCTTTATAACGGACATTTTCAATCAGCTGCTCTAATTGCTCGTCATTAACATAACTCCGGACATTTACCAGAATGATCAGTTTTTTCTCATCAAAGAGGCCATCATTGTAATGTACTGACAGAGATTTTCAATAAAATTGTCCGCATAATTCTGCAGTCTTACTCCTGCGGCTTTAAAAACCGCCGTGACATCTGGTTCCGAATCCGTTTCAAGGAAATAATCACTGGTATGCTCCAGTTTCAGGAGATATTCCTGAAGCCCTGCCAGCATTTTCTGTGTTTCCAGATACAGTTCTTCCCCAAATGCGAGTTCGGACAGCTCCGCATATAATTTATTCAATACTTTTCTGTCGTTGATATCCACATTCAGAGGATTTACAATAATCTCCGCATATTTTGACAGACTAATCTCTTCCTCCTCTGACAACACAAATCTGCCTTCCCCACCGCCCGCCTGAGAACATAATTCCTGTGAGAACTTTAAAAAAGCATCCGGGGATTCAATGATCCACTCGCACGGCCTCTGAGCATCAAATAAAATCTGTCCTTCCAGGTCCGGGTGAACAAGCTTCATAGAATCACCAGCCTTTCATCGCTGTCCAGCACCTCGCTTTTCACTTCACCGATGATCAGTTCCATCTTTGCATACTGTTTCTCCGTGACCGCCAAAAGCTGTACCAGACCTTCCTTCGGGCTGTTCCTGTGTACGCTGTCCACAATTCCCCTCACCACGGTTCCGTTTAAAGCCAGCTTGCAGTAAACAGACTCCTGCAGCATCATAAAACCGCTTTTCAGGAGAAATTTCCGGAATCTCGTATATTCTCTCCTCTGCTCTCCGGTAAGGACCGGCAGATCAAAAAACACCAGCACTCTCATATACCTATAACTCAATCCTGTAAAATCGAATCAAAGAACTGTCGTTTTCATTTAACGCGTCAAATACACTTTTGCAGTATATTTTTACAGCATTATTCACATACTGAATTTTCCCGTCAATCCGGACTTCCTGATTTAAAATATTCACCAGTCTCATCTTTTCCGGATGGTCAAATTCTTTCGGTTCCATGCCGGCAACCTCCCGATCGACCAGCACGCGGAACGGCTCCATCAGGTCCGACGCCAGGTTAAACTGATTAAACATATTATCGTGAAATAACCCCAGCTGCGTAATATAGCCGTTCGCTGTTACCTCTCTCGTAAAAGCCGACAGAATAATGGAATATCCATAATTCAGGGCGGCATTTTCAGGAGTATCCGCCGTTCTGGTAAAGTCCAGCCCGAACAGTGCATTAAAATAAACCTTTGCCGCATGTCCTTCCCGATTCGTTTCATCATTCCACTGAATCTCCCTGATATACGAATCTAACAGCCTTGATTCATCCTTTCCCAAAAGTTCAAGCAATTCTTTTTGTTTCCTGATCTTCTCTGTTACGATTTCCGTCCAGACTGCTTCCTTTACATTCTGTTTCCACTGAATCTGCTTCCGCACTTTATTGCTTGTGTCGTGACAACCATAGTAACTGACCAGTTCGGACGACGGATTCCGCTTCTCATCGCAGAAAATCACCTTGATCTTCCGCCTGGACAGTTCCGCGAGCAGACTCGTCGTAAGAGAAACAGCCGTGGACTCAATCATAACCGTAGAAATCTCACTCAAGTGTATTTTTGTGACCTCATCGCTCCTGACTACCATAAATCCCAGCTGATAGTCCAGCTTTGCGCGCTTTGAAATCACTACAATACGCCAGCTCATATCTTTTTCAGATCAATCTCCTGCTCATAGATGCCTGCCGGGGACTGAGTAATGATAGAAATCTGGTTATATTTATCAATATTCTTTTGAATTTTCAAACTGCCAGCATTTTCTGAGCCTCCAATCAATTTCAAATTGGAAGTACCAGACTGACACTGGAACAAATGCAGTATCTCCGATAAAACAATGCATTTATCTTCTTTCGATAAACGCAGGAATGTACCCCGTTTTTCGCTTAATGTATTTACCTGCGCACTCAGACGGACATGGTAAATTGTATTTTTTATTTTATCCAGGAACACATCATACAGTTGGATCAGGTCATTTTCGGAAAGATCATCTTTTTCTACAATCCTCAGATTCTTATTTTCTTTCCTGCGATTTATAAATTTCATTATCTTTTTCAGGGTTTTCGCACTGTCCTCCGAAAGAAGCAGCTGATTCGCACCCTTGAAGATCAGTCGATTTCCCGTCCTGCCCGACAGCCACATATAGAATCCATCCACCTTGAAAAGCGTATCGATCTTAATCTTCTTTAACACAATCCTCGGATTTTTCAGTTCATGTTCTTCTTCAAGATGCTTCAGGGCCAGGCTTTCATTTTTCTCGAGCGCATCGCTCAGATATAATGGAATATATTCTATGCTTCTTATCTTATTCCCCTTTTTATCCTCGGATTCCACAAGCATAAAATACGTTCCGGACGCCTTATTATAACCACCGTACTTGTCGATATCGCAAAGCCGCTCGTCGCTTCCCTTGATCGGCACCTGCCCTTTTCCTTTCTTCATCAGCTGCTGGTCAAACAGTCCGCCTTTCACCTCGTAGGAACGTCTGGTCACAGTGATATTGTTCTTACTCATGGCTTTCCGCACGGTGCATATGGTTCCTTTCTCTCCCGCTTTCCAGGCGACCTCGCCGTCTCTTTCAACATCCCATCCGGAAGTAAACATCTTCTTTAAATTATAACTTCTTCCCGGATGCTGTCTGACATACCATGCAGCGTTTCTGGTAAATTTGGTATAATATACATTTCCGACAACAATATTGATATATGCGTCCTTTGCATGGTGAAGGTCATTCATCTCCCTGACCTTGATCAGGTCAAAATCCTGCCGAAACTGCGACGCCGTCTTCGCCTTTGAGTATATGACCTCCGTGTCCGGCAGAATCTGTTTCAAAAGCGCCGTTACCGCCTTTGTCCCCTGGCGCGTCTCCACGATCTGGCGGGCGATAAACCCGGCAAGTTCTTCCGGTTCAAACTCTGTCCCCCGCACAAGCCGTTTGTATTTTTCCTTTGAAATAAACCCTCCGTCCAGTAATGACTTCCAAAATCCATGCATCCTGTCCCGCACATCCTTACTGACCGGATAGGTATCTGTCTTTGCTGCATTATAGGTCTTTTTCACCAGGACCCGGTTGTCAATGCTGTCGTCCATGACCTTCGACTGCGGGTAAATGTGATCAATATCATACTTTGTATTGTCCCACAGTTCATCCAGATCAATCGTTTCCCCGGAATACATGCAGCGGCCTTTCTGTGTATAATATAAATACAGCTTGTCTCCCCGCAGGCTTGACTCCTCCGTATGCTCAAGACCGTCTGTCAGCTCCCGTTCCTCCGTTTTGCACTGTCTGTATAAATCCAGCAGACTTTTTTTGCGGGATTGTGTTCGCACGCTTTCCTGCTTTTCTCTGGCCATCTCAACAAAAACTCTTTTGGGAGGCTGTTCCATCACCTTACAGATTTCTTTGATCACCTGCAGGGTCTGCCACACCTGCCGTTTCACTGCCGGCGATACGCTCAGCTGATTCACATTCCCATAAGAGAATACTTTTACCTCATCAGTTTGATTTTCCGCCTCGACCGCCTCCGCGAACTTATACTTTTCACTCAAAAGCTGCATCAGATTATCGGAAGTTTCCCAGAGCGCACGGATAACAGTCCACACTTCCCCGGTTTCCGGCGCCGGCGCAGTAATCCCGTCCAGAAATTTTTCGGACATTCTTCCCCAGCCGGAGTATGAAAGGTTACATAATGATTTTCTTTGGGACTCTGTCAGGGACGGATACAGCTTCTCGAGTCTCTTCATCAGCAGTTTTTTATCTTCCCCGAACAGGGTGATGTTTAAAATAATATTTTCTTTTTCTTTCTGAGACAGGCTGCATCCCGTCAGTCTTTCCTTAAAATCATGATATGCCGTCAGCGAGCCCTTAAAATCTCCGTCAATTCCCGTGATCACAACGCTCCTGTCTGCAATCCCCTCTTTTACAAGATAATCCCGCAGTCTCTTCTGCGTTACCTTTCTCCGGCGCTGAAATACCTCCGTAAATATCTTCTGTTTCAGCCCGACGCTCAGCAGCTCGCCATTCAGGCGCACATTATTCAGCTCGTTCAGCACCATAAATTTGCTGTACAGCATGGAATTCTTAGGCAGCACATCCTCATGGGTCAGGTACGTACATTTATTGGTCATCCTGCGGATGAAATCCTCCGCGCACGCTTCCGTATCCACCATCTCTTCAAAATTCCACGGATATATCTTTCCGTCTTTCTTTCTGGTCAGCCAGTTGGTTCTGTCCCCCGCTTTCGTAATCCCGTTTAAGGGGCCGACGTAATACGGAATCCGGAAGGTAAATGTGGCCCGGATCTTATCTGCATTTTTATCCAATACCGGCACTCTCCGGCGCAAATTTTCAAGAATGCGGTCCAGTTCAAATAAATGCACCTGATACGGAATTACTCCATTATCCTTTGTCACCTGTCTGGGAAGAAAATTTTCTTTCTCCATCTCAGCGCTCAGGTACTGCGTTTTTTCTTCCGGAATCTGACTCAGCACACGTTTTCTCAGGAAATCATAAAAATCCTTCCGCTCGCAGCGTTTCCCGTCCATTGCAATCTTGCGCCCGTTTTTCTTCGTCATCCCTATGTAAGCGCTGTAATTGGAAAGTTTGCTGTCCGTTTTCACGAAAAGGTCCCGGTAAGCCTCTCTGTCCAGATTTTCTCTGACAAGCTTTTTCAGATACGCCAGGTCCTTTTTATGCTTTTCAAAAACCGCCACCTTTGCATCTGAGAGCGAATTATAATCGCCCAGTATATCCGCCAGAACAGCCCAGTCATACACCATTTTTGCCTTTGCAATGATGACAAACTGCTCACCCAGGTCCGCCTCCACGCCGTTTGCATAATCATCATAGGAGGGGTCGGCAAAAGAAATCTTCGGCTTTTCACAGGCGTCCAGCTCACGGTCACCGAAAATATCGCTCAGCTTCACAGTTCCTCCGGCAATCAGATTCAAAACTGCCTTCTCGCATGCGCTCTGTGCGCCAAGAAGCCTGATCAGCTGCGTTTTTCTGCCGGAGCGCGTAAGGTTTTTATCCTTTAAAATTTCCTCAATCCTGGCAAGCTCCTCTTCCTCAATCGCTAGGCCGAAGTCCAGCTCCTCCTCCCGTACACACTGAACAAACTGCAGAAATGTCTCTTTAAATTCCCGGATTTTCTCAATATTTCCCGAAAAAAGGAAATGGCCCCTGTGCTTCATCATATGATGCAGCGCAAGATAAATCAGCCGCACGTCCGGAGTCTCATCGGTATTCATCAGCCACTGCCTGAGGTGGTAGACCGTCGGAAACTGCTTATGGAAATCCTTGTCCGTGTAGTCCGGGTCGACAAATAAGGCATAAGGCAGTTCAGGACAATTCCCCTTTTCGTCCCGCTTATCCTCCGGCACATATTTGCTCTCCTTCATCCGGCGGTAAAACCCGGAATCCACCTGACTGATTTCTTCGGCAAACATTTCCTGCAGCAGCTCCAGCCGCCAGTTTCTGCGGTCAAGACGTCTCCTGCCTGTCCGAAACATTCTGCGTTCCTCGGCCGTATTTGCACTCTCAAAAAGGCGAACGCCCCACAATGCCTTCCCGTGTGCTCTCATCACATTGTATTCTTCATCGGTTACCGCCCATCCGAGGGAACCTGTCCCCATATCAAGTCCCAGATAATAATCCTGCGTCATCTCCATCCTCCTGTCAATTTCCTCTTTTTATTCATAATTTTAACACAATTTTTTCTGATCCGACACCATTTTCTTGTAAAATGGAGAAAAAAAAAGCCTGCACTGCAGACTTTTTCCCACACACTGTGGACCATCTAAGATGGCGGTTTGAATAAATTCTTATTTGAACTTATGATGTAAAAATTTAGTATGTATGGTACTAAACTTGTCTTTATTTTAGGCTTTCCCGTACTATTTGTCAAGCAGTTATTTTTTCTCACCGGCACATTATTTTTTTCTCACCGGCACGATCTCCAGCCAGTAGTGATCCGGGTCTTCGATAAAGTAAATCCCCATCTTCGGATTCTCAAAGCAGATGCAGCCCATCTCTTCATGCTTTTTATGGGCGGCCTCATAGTCGTCCGTCCGGAAAGCCAGATGAAACTCATCCTCGCCCAGATCGTACGGCTGCGGATGATCTTTCAGCCAGGTGAGCTCCAGCTCGAAATCGCTCGCCTCGTTCCCGACAAACACGATAATATATGAACCGTCGGAAGCTGTCTTTCTCCGTTTTTCCGTCAGCCCGAGCGCTTCCTCATAGAATGCCAGAGATTTCTCCAGATCGGATACGTTGTAGTTTTCGTGGATCATTTCAAATTTCATCGGGCTCCTCCTTCCGCAGCTTTCCCGGTTCCCGCTGCTGAGCGCTTTATAAGCCAACGTCAAAATGTATCTGGTTAAATGTCATTATATATCAATAATATTCTGATAGCAACATAAAATATTTTCCGATCCGACGGTGAAATATTTTCCGGCCTGCCGGTGAAATATTTTCCGGCCCACCGGTGAAATATTTCCGCTCTGTCGGCGAAAGTTGGCAAAAAAATACCGGTGAAAGTTGGAGAAAAAAGTAATATGCAGGAGCCTGAAGATGCGGTATAATAGGATTGCATATTTGACTTGCCGCCGGGATATGCTAAAGGAAAACGGAAAGCGGCGGAACCGTGTGCTTTCGCAAAACACAGAAAAGGAGAATGCAGCTATGTTGATCATCAAAACACAGGAACAGTTTGAACGTGAGGTACTGCAGGCGGACAAGCCTGTGATGGTAGATTTTTATGCAGACTGGTGCGGCCCGTGCAAGGCGCTCGCCCCGCTGCTGGCTGATATGGACAATGCGGCGAATGACTATTATATCGGGAAAGTGAATGTCGATGAAAACCCGGAGCTTGCATCGCAGTATAAAGTTGCATCGATCCCGACCGTTCTGATCTTCAAAAACGGGGAATGCGTCAACCGGAGCGTAGGATTGACCAACCGCCAAGAGCTGGAGGCGCTGCTGGCTTAATCACATTTTGAAGCGATTGATCAGGAGACGCAGGACTGCGTGAAAAATCATGCTTCCTGTGATATCAGGAGCGCAGGCAGGTCAGCATGCCGGTATGGCTGGCGAGCAGCGAATCGGCCCGTGGCTGCAGGCGCTCATATTGACAGAAAACCGCGCCGGATGCGGCGCTACGAAATGGAGAAAACATGAAGAGAGAGACAGTGATCGTCCTCGACTTCGGAGGACAATACAATCAGCTGATTGCACGGCGCGTCAGAGAATGCAACGTATACTGCGAAATTTATTCTTACCGGACGCCGCTGGAGCAGATTCGGGCGATGCAGCCCAAAGGCATTATTTTTACCGGCGGTCCGAACAGCTGCTATCTGCCGGACGCGCCCACGTATTCAAAGGAAATTTTTGAGCTTGGCGTTCCGGTGCTCGGTATCTGCTACGGCTCCCAGCTCATGATGCACCTGCTGGGCGGAACGGTGGAAAAGGCGCCGGTGCGTGAATATGGAAAGATTGAGGTGACCGTCGACTGCAGTTCCAAATTATTCACCGATGTTTCGGAAAAAACGATCTGCTGGATGAGCCACAACGACTACATAGCAAAGCTGGCGCCGGGCTTTGCGGCGAGCGCGCATACCGACAACTGCCCGTATGCGGCCATGGAAAACGTGGAAAAGAATTTATATGCAACTCAGTTTCATCCGGAGGTACTGCACACGAAAGAGGGGCAGAAAATGCTGTCCAATTTTGTGTTCCGCATCTGCGGCTGCAGCGGCGACTGGAAAATGGATTCGTTCGTCGAGCAGTCGATCCGGTCCATCCGGGAAAAAGTGGGCAAGGGCAAGGTGCTCTGCGCGCTGTCCGGCGGCGTGGATTCCTCCGTGGCCGCCGTGCTGATGGCAAAGGCGGTGGGCGAACAGCTGACCTGCGTGTTCGTCGATCACGGACTGCTGCGCAAAAACGAGGGCGACGAGGTAGAAGCCGTGTTCGGACCGGACGGCCCCTATAACCTGCATTTTATCCGCGTCAACGCACAGCAGCGGTTTTATGACAAGCTGGCAGGCGTATCCGAACCGGAGCACAAGCGCAAGATCATTGGCGAGGAGTTTATCCGGGTGTTTGAAGAGGAAGCCAAGAAGATCGGCACCGTGGATTTCCTGGTGCAGGGCACGATCTATCCAGACGTCGTGGAAAGCGGCGTGGGCGGCGAATCCACCGTCATCAAGTCCCATCACAACGTCGGCGGTCTCCCGGACCATGTGGATTTCAAGGAAATCATCGAGCCGCTGCGCGATCTGTTCAAGGATGAGGTGCGCAGGGCCGGCCTGGAGCTTGGCATACCGGACTATCTGGTGTTCCGCCAGCCGTTCCCGGGACCGGGCCTCGGCATCCGCATCATCGGGGAAATCACGGCCGAGAAAGTGCGGATGGTACAGGACGCAGACGCCATCTGGCGCGAGGAAATCGCCCGCGCCGGCTGGGACAAAAAGGTAAACCAGTATTTCGCGGCTCTCACCAACATGCGCTCGGTCGGCGTAATGGGCGATGAGAGAACGTATGATTATGTAATCGCGCTGCGGGCCGTAACCACCACGGACTTTATGACGGCCGAGAGCGCGGAAATCCCCTGGGAGGTCATCGGCCGGGCGACCAGCCGGATTGTCAATGAAGTCCGGCACGTCAACCGGGTGCTGTACGACTGCACCGGGAAGCCGCCGGGAACGATTGAGTGGGAATAAGTTGAGAAGTCGTAAAAACCCAGTATTTATGCGGGTTTGCAGACTTTCGAGAGGTCTTT
>CANRIG010000083.1 GCA_947630595.1 uncultured Lachnospiraceae bacterium
TAAGACAGATTCAGGTAAAGGTGATAGAAGGAGAAAACCAGGCGGAACTGGCTGTAATACTTCATGAAACAACCCTGCCGGCGATCATGACGACGGTTGTGCTCAAGGGCGTCAGCGTGTATAATGAATACTACGCGTCCAATCTGTATCTGCAGAGGCCGGAGCTGCGCACGATTTCCACCGCACTGTACGCTTTTACGGGGCCTTACGGCAGCAAATACAATTATATCTGCGCCGGCGTGCTGATCACGATTATTCCGCTTCTCGTATTCTTCCTGCTGTTCCAGAAGCAGGTGTACAGCGGAATGGCAGCGGGAGCGGTCAAGGGCTGAATACATACGCGGGAGGGCCGGCATGTTTTTGCGCAGATGGATCGGGGATATTCGGACAAAGACAAAGGGGATGGATGGAAACGACCGGGCAGAATATATCGCGGAATATTACTGGTATCACATTCTGCTGGCGTTTCTGGCCATTGGTTTTGTTGTGCTGCTCTTATATCATGTGACGGCAGGCAGGCGGACGGTTTCGTTCGCCTGCATTATTGTCAATGAAAAAGTGGATTATGAGCGGGACCGCTCCCTCACGGAAGAACTCGCGCAGGCAATGAACCTGGATGCGAAGCGCGTCCGCGTGGATTCGGATTACCGCGTCAGCTATACGGGACACATCGAGGAAGGCAGCAACGAAAGCGATTATGAAAAGTTCTTTTTCGGCTGGTCGGAGGGGGAGTTTGACGCGGTGGTCATGCCGGAGAGCTTTCTCGCCTACTGCGAGGAGCTTGGCGGAGCCTTTCGGAGCATTGCGCAGGACGGGACGGAGCGCATCCCGCTCGCCGGGACGCGCCTTGCGCAGTCGGTCGGAGAGAACGCCGCGGACCCGATGATGATTGTCTTTCCCGCAAACGGAAAACACGAAAAAGAAGCGGAAACGTTTCTGCAGCTGTTCGCTGCGTCTGGAGGTGCAGGGCAATGAAGACGGCTTTTAACATGGACAATCCGTTTTTTTCCTTTATGGGACGGCTGGCGGACTATGTGATTCTGAACCTTTTGTTTCTGCTCACCGCCTGCCCGGTGATCACCGCCGGAACGGCCCTGCGCGCGATGCACGAGGTGCTTTTCCGGATGGCGCAGGGCACGGAGGGATCGCTGTACCGCACTTATATGCAGGCGTACATTCGGAATTTCCGCCGCACGGTGCCGGTGTGGTGCCTGCTTCTGGCCGCGGGCCTGGTGCTGGTTTTTGACGTCGCCGTCGCGGGGGACGTGCTGGGCGCCGGCCTGCAGCGGGTCATGATGCCGGCGGTCGGCTGCCTGCTGCTTCTGTGGCTGCTGATTTTTTCCTGGATATTTCTGCCGGGAACGCCCGCGAATGGAAGCGTCCCGGGCATGCTGAAGGCCGCCCTCTATGAGGCGGTGAAAAATCTGCCCCGGTCTCTGCTGATGATTCTGATTGAAGCGCTGCCTTTTGCGTGCTATGCCTTTTTTATGCAGATTTTTCTGGGGATTGTCCTGCCATTTTACGTGTGCATCGGCTTTTCCCTGAGCGCGGCGCTCTGCGGCAGACTGTCGGGGAGGACGCGGCGGGAGGATGAGGAAACGCCGGAGCAGGAGACGGAAACGCCGGAGCGGGAGACGGACGCGGAATAAGTGCGGCGGAGATGAACGATAACATACGGAGGAATGACAACATGATCAGTATCAGCGAAAAAGGGGACGTGTTCCGGCTGGACACGCCGAACACCAGCTACGCGCTCGGCGTAGTGGACGGAACCTATCTGTGCCACCTGTATTACGGGGCTTCCATCCCGGACGACGATATCCTGTATCTTCTGCGGGTGCGGGAAGCGCCCTACACGCCCGCGGTCAACCCGGGCGAAAAGCTGGCCTTTTACGGGCGCAGCCGTTTTGAGTATCCGTGCTTCGGGACGGGGGATTTCCGGGAAGCCTGCCTGAATGTACGAAACGCGCAGGGGCAGCTGGGGGCGGAGCTTTTCTTTCAGTCGTACGCGCTTTATGAGGGGAAAAAGCCGCTGCCCGGGCTGCCGGCTTCCTTCGGACCCGGGTGTCAGACGCTGGAGATCCGGCTGGCGGATCCCGTGCTGGAGCTGGAGGTTCTGCTGTCCTATACCGTTTTTGACGATGCGGATGTGATCACGCGCAGCGTGTCCGTCACAAACCGGTCCGCCCGTCCGCTGTTTCTCACCAGGGTGCTGTCCGCCTGCCTGGATCTGGACGACGCCGCGGCGACCCGAAGCGGGACGGAGGCGGAGCGCGCGGGAAACGGCGGTTTCCGTGCGCTGACGTTCGGCGGCGCCTGGGGAAGGGAGCACATCATGCAGACGCAGGAGATTGTCTGCGGCGGCGTTTTTGCGGAGTCTCTGAAAGGGGAGCCGGGCCATGAGACGCAGCCCTTTATCGCCGCTGTTTCCGCAGACTGCGGGCAGGAGAGCGGGGAAGTGTACGCCATGCATTTCGTCTATTCCGGCAATTTTATCGCCGGAATTCAGAGGGACGCCTTTGACTCCCTGCGCATGGTGATCGGCATCCACCCGGAGACGTTTGAGTGGAAGCTGGAATCCGGGGAAACGTTCCAGGCGCCGGAGGCGGTGCTTACGTACTCCGCGCAGGGTCTGGGCGGGATGAGCCGGACGCTGCACGATTTTTACCGGACGCATCTGATCCGGAGCCCCTGGCAGCACAGGGAGCGGCCCGTGCTGATCAATAACTGGGAGGCCACGTATTTTGATTTTGACGTCCGGAAGCTGACGGAGCTGGCGGAGGAAGCGCACAGATGCGGCATCGAGATGCTGGTGTGCGACGACGGCTGGTTCGGCGAGCGGCGGGATTCGCCGCAGGGCGGCCTGGGAGACTGGTTTGTCAATGAGAAAAAGCTGGAGGGCGGCTTCCGCGCGCTGCGGGAAAACCTCCGGGAAAAGGGGATGCGCTTCGGCCTCTGGTTTGAGCCGGAGATGATTGCGCCGCAGTCCCGCCTGTTCCGGGAGCATCCGGACTGGGTGCTGCAGCTGCACGGGAGAGAGCCGGGCCTGTGCCGCGGACAGTGGGTGCTGGATTTCAGCAATCCTGCGGTACTGGATTATTTGTTTGAACGCATGGCGTCTGTGATCCGGGAGAATGCGGTGGACTATGTGAAATGGGATATGAACCGCCCGCTCTGCGACGTGGGGAGCGCCTGCCTGCCCGCGGACCGGCAGGGTGAGCTCTGGCACCGCCATGTGCTCGGGGTGTACGAACTGCAGGAGCGGCTGCTGGCGGAGTTTCCGGAGCTTCTGCTGGAAAACTGCTCCTCCGGAGGGGCCAGGTTTGACCCCGGCATGCTTTATTACAGCCCGCAGATCTGGTGTTCCGACGATATGGATCCCATCGAGCGCCTCGTCATTCACGAGGGAACCGCGCTGCTCTATCCGCTTTCCGCGATCGGCGCCCATGTGTGCAGGGATGTCAACGACATTACCGGGCGGAGCGCGCCCTTTGAGACCAGGGCCCTGACGGCGATGATCGGCACCTTTGGCTATGAGCTGGATATCACACGGCTTTCCGAGGCGGAAAAGAACGCGATACCGGAGCAGATTCAGAGATACAAATCGATCTGCCGGCTGATTCAGGAGGGCGATTATTACCGCCTGGCCTCCTGGCGCCTGCAGCATGATCTCGATATCACGGAGGTACTGTCGAAGGATAAAGCGGAAGGCTTTGTTCTGCTGGTGCAGCCGCTGGGCGTTCCGAACGCATCCAGCCGCCGGGTGTGCCTGCGGGGCCTGGATGCGGAGGCCGTCTATGAGGTGAGTGGCGGGGAAATCATCGGCAACGCCGAAGCGCCTGCGGTCACAGAAGTGGACCAGTGGGGGAACGCGTGCCCGGCTTCCGGCGAAAGCGGCGGAACCGTGCGCCTGCGCGGAGCTACGCTGATGCGCGCAGGCTATATGACAAAGCGGCCGAAAGGAGATTTCCGGGCGCTGTTTCACCGGATCCGCCGGATATGAGAGACGGGAGGGACGTCTTTTGCGGCGGGAATACGGTTCAGTCCCGGAAGACGTACCGCTCCATGCGCGCAAACGCCTCCTGTATTCTGGAGAGCGGGGAGGCGAGGTTGATTCTCAGGTTCATGGGGCCGTGGAAGATGCTGCCGTCATGGACGGCGGCTCCGACGTCCCAGCAGGCTTTTACCACCTCCCGGATGGTTTTGTGATGCGCTTCGCACCATTCCCGGCAGTCGGGGAAGATCATGTAGGTGCCTTCCGGCCTGGCGACGCTCACGCCGTCAAGACGGTCCCGGATAAAATCGCATGCAAACGCCGCGTTGGCGGACAGCACCCCGCACAGCTCGTCCACCCATTCCTGTCCCTCCGGGCTGTAGGCGGCGATCAGGGCGTGCATGGACAGCACGTTCATGTCGTTGTAGTGGGAGAGCGAGGCTTCTCTGGCGACGCGGTCCCGCAGCCATTTGCTGTAGATGATGTGATAGCTTCCGACCAGCCCGGCGAGGTTGAAGGTCTTGCTCGGCGCGTAGACTGCGACGGTGCGCATGCGCGCGTCCTCGCTGATCATCTGCGTGGGCACGTGCTTGTGGCCGTCGAGCAGAAGGTCGGACCATATCTCGTCGGAGATTACGTACACGTCGTATTTCCGGAACAGCTCCATCGCCCTTTCCAGCTCCTGCCGTTCCCATACCCGGCCCGTCGGGTTGTGGGGACTGCACAGGATGGCTGCGTGAATGTTCTGCTCCCGCAGCTTCGCTTCCATATCCTCATAATCCATGCGGAAAACGCCGTTTTCATCCGGAACCAGCCTGCTCAGGACCAGCTGATAGCCGTTTTCCTGCAGGCTGTTGGTGAAGCCGATGTAGGTCGGGGCGTGCACCAGAATCCGGTCGCCCCTGGAGCACAGGCAGTTCACGGCCGACACGACGCCGCCCAGGACGCCGTTCTCATAGCCGATGTGCTCTCTGGAAAGCCCGGCGACGCCGTTGCGCTCCTGATGCCAGCGGATGATGCTGCCGTAATATTCGTCCGACGGAGAAAAATATCCGTAGGCGGGATGGGAGGCTCTCTTTATGATGGCCTCCGGAATGACCGGCGCGGTCGGAAAATTCATATCTGCAACCCACATGGGAATCGGGTCGAACCCGTCGCGGGGCGCCTGGGGACAGCCCGGCTTCGTTCCGATTCCGTCGATGGCCAGCGCGTCCAGGCCGCGGCGTTCCATGATGGAAGTAAAGTCGTATTTCATGGTGGATTCCTCCTTTAGTTGTTGTCAATTACTGTTGCTTATTTCTCAGCATACTAATTTTTCCTGATATATGCAAATAAAATCAGGAACTATTGTTTGCTTATTTTTTTCGGCATACGAATTTTCCTACAAATTGTATAAAAATTTCACGTGCTCTCCCGCTCGACCAGCGTGGACGCGAGGACCAGATGCTGGAGGCCGGGCTTCTGCGCCTGGGGCGCCTCGATTTCCTCCACGATCATGCGCATCGCCTTGCTGCCCATGAGATGGGCGGGCATTTCCATGGAGGTCATGGAAGTCTCCAGCATTCCGCCCACCGCGTGTCCGGTGAGGCTCACGACCCGCACTTCTTCCCCGATCTTTGCGCCGCGCTCGGTCAGCGCGCGGATCGCGCCCAGGCCCTGGATGTCCACGGCGGCGATGATCGCGTCCAGGTCCTCGTTCTCATCCAGAAGCTGTTCCGCGCACTCATATCCGTACTCAAAGCTGTTTACCGGCTCGGAGCATTCGCTGTAATTCTCATCCAGCCCCAGTTCCCGCACCGCCTTCTGGTAGCCGTCCTGGCGCTCCTTGTAGGGAGCCAGGTGCAGGGAGCCGCTGATGAGCCCGATCTGCCGGCATCCCTTTTTATAAAGAAACTGTACGGCGTCGTAGCCGCAGGACACATAGTCGACGGTCACGCTGCTGATCCGCAGCTCCTGCTTGCGCACCAGCTGCAGAACGGGAATGCCGCTGGCCCTGATGTCGCGCAGCAGGCGGCCGTTGCGGCCGGTGGCGACGATGATGATGCCGTCTGCGAATCCGCCCCGCAGCCGGTTCAGACATTCCTTTTCCGTGGCCGGGTTATCCTCGGTCACGCAGATCAGGGTGGCGTAGCCCTGCTGCCGCCCCTCCTCCTCGATGCCCTGCAGGATTTCCGAGAAAATCGCCAGGTGCAGGCGGGGCACCACGACGCCGATCGTGTGCCGTCTTCCCGCCCGCAGGGCCTGCGCCATCACGTTGGGATGGTAGCCCAGCTCCTTGGCCGCCGCGTAAATGCGGGCCTTGGTGTCGGGATGGACGTAGGAAGTGTTGTTCAGGGCCCTGGACACCGTGCTCACGTCCACGCACGCCAGCCGCGCCACATCTTTTAAAGTAGCCATTCTTTTGCCTCCGTCTGCAATCGTTTGTATAAAAACCATTATATTACGGTTTTTGCCGTCTGGCAAGCGTCCTTTTGAACGCGGGCGTCCTTGTGCAGATTTTCATTTTTTCTATGGGCAATATCAACAATTTCAAAGGATGAAATTGTGCATAACTGACAAAATATGCAATAATTTGCAATCAATATGCAAAAAATTGCAGAGTCGTTTCAATTCGTTGACTTTCTGTTTTTTACATGATATAACGAAACCAGCTTAAGACAAACGATTGCAGAAAACGAAATGCAGCAGGCGCGCGATGCCGCAGAAAATTTTCCGCAGAGACGCTTACCCAATCAAAAACAAAAACTAATTTTAAGGAGTGTATTCAAATGGCAAAAGTAAAGACGTTCAAAACTATTTTCCCCGCTGTTTCGGTTCCGCTGAATGACGACTATTCCATCAATGAGGAAGAGTTCCGCGTATATCTTCGCTGGATCAAGAGCTTCTACGGAAAAGGAATCGAAGGTCTGGTATGCAACGGCCATACCGGCGAGATCACGGGCCTGACCCGCGCTGAGCGCAAACGTGTTGTGGAAATCTGCGCTGAGGAGTGCGGCGACGTTATGACCATCATCTCCGGCGTAAACTGCGAGAATACTCAGGAGTCCATCGAGATGGCTGCTGAGGCGAAGGCAGCAGGCGCAGACGGCATCCTGCTGATGCCGCCGCATATGTGGCTGCGTTTCGGCATGAACCCGGACGCTCCTTTCCAGTACATCAAGGACGTTGCTGAGGGCGCTGACATCGACATCATCATCCACCTGTATCCGGCTACCTCCAAGGCTTTCTATCCGGTAGAGACCCTGATCAAGATGTGCAAAGAGATCGACCATGTGAAATGCATCAAGATGGGCACCCGCGTGACCTCCATCTACGAGCATGACGTTCGTCTGCTCCGCCAGGAGTGCCCGGACATTTCCCTGATCACCTGCCATGACGAGACGCTGTGCGTCAGCTGGTTCCCGGGCATGGACGGCGCTCTGATCGGTTTCGCAGGCTGCGTTCCGGAGCTGATCTGCCCGGCCCGCGAGGTGTTCGCTCATCCGGATCAGCACACGCTGAAAGAGGCGCAGGACTGGTCCGATCGTATTTACCATATTTCTCAGGCGATCTATGGCGGCGGCCAGCCTTCCGGCGAGGCGCATGCACGTCTGAAAGAAGCTCTGTATCAGCGCGGCATTTTCTCCAACGCTCTGATGCGCAAACCGGTTCTTCCTCTGAATCAGGAAGAAAAGGACTGGGTTGCTCTTGGTCTGGAGCGCAGCCAGCTGCCGAAGGTTGACATGGAGCAGTACAAATAATCTCATCTCATTAGCAATTTCAAAGGGGCGCTGGGTGCGACAGCGTCCCTTTATTTCTCTACCAGTAGAAAAGGAGTTCAGTTATGAGTGAAAAGAAACAAAACGAAGCCGTATTCGGTGCGGACGTGAAACGGCTTCCCTTCAAAGATCTGATCAAACGGATTGGACCGGGCCTCATCGCTACCGGTATCGTAATCGGCCCCGGCGCGGTGACTACCGCTTCCATGCTGGGCGCGAACTACGGTTATGCGCTGATCTGGCTGGTGATTCCGATTATTTTCATGGGCATTACCTTTATGATGGTCACGAACCGGCTGGCAATTGTTACCGGCCTGCCTTCCATCCATGCCATCCGCAAATACTACGGCCCGGTGGCTGCCGGCGTGGTGGGCGTGGCGGTATTTCTCGCCTGTCTCTTCTTTACCATGGGCAACATCTCCGGAACCGGCGCGGGCATGAACCTGATCTTCGGCCTTGACTGGAAGATCGGCTCGGCGATCATGATCGCTATCGTTCTGTACTGCTATTTTGCGAAAAACGTTTACTCCAAGGTGGAAAAGCTGATCACCCTGTGTATCCTGGTGATGATCATTTCCTTCTATGTCACCCTGGTGGGCGTGGGCGGCCCCGATCCCGGCGAGTTTGCCAAGGGCATGTTTACGTTCCAGGTGCCGAAGGGCAGCATCTCCACGGCGCTGGCGTTCATCTCCACCAACGCGGCGATTACCGCCGGCATCTACAATACCTATCTGGGCAAGGAAAAGAAATGGAAGAAAGAAGACCTGTTTAACGGCGTTATGCTCACCGACGCGGTGGTGCATATCATCAGTGTGGTACTGATCTCCGGCGCTATCATCCTGGTGGGCGCGATCGTCCTTCATCCCCAGGGCCTGGCGTTCAAGGCTCCGGCTCAGCTGGCTGAGATGCTGGTGCCGATCATGGGCAATGCCGCGAAATATATCATGGGTCTGGCTCTGGTGGGCGCGGGCTTCTCGTCCCTGCTGGCGAATACGCAGCGCGGCATGGTGCTGCTGGGCGCCGGCTTCAACAAGGATGTGGGACTGGAGACCAAGTTCATCCGTTTCGGCTGCCTGATCTGCCTGGCGTTTGCCATGGTGATCTGCTACAGCTACGGCGGCTCTCCCACACAGCTGATTTTGATGGCGAACGTGGCGACCTCCATCGCGACGCCGGTAGGCGGCCTCTTTATCCTGCTGCTTCTGTGGCGCAACGATGTCAACGAAGGCTACAAGAAACCCACCGTTCTGCGCATCTGCATGACTATCAGCTATGTATTTGTGCTGGTCATGACCTATTTCGGAATGAAAAGCTACATCCCGCAGGTTCTGGCAATGTTTGGAATCGGCGGCTGACTGCCATGATGCGGCCGCTCTCTGCTCCCCAAAAGGGGCGGAGGGCGGTTTTTTGTTTGTAATTTTGTATAAAAAATACAGTGTTGTATTTTTTTTCATCGGCATGTTATACTGTTTATATTAAATTTCTACAGATGAAAAGGCGGATGGTATGAATCATACACAAAACAATCGGAAACCAAAAGAAAATGACGCTGCGTATATCTCGCTGGAAAAGCACTATTATGACCAGATATTCTACAATCAGGAAAACCAGATCGTTCACAATCCCTATGAGCAGGAGATGCGGATGCTGACGTCCATCGAGCGCGGAGACCCGAACGCCACGCAGAAAGCGATCGACGAAGAGGAGGAGATTTCCCGGTACGTGGGGGTTCTCTCCGACGATCCGCTCCGTCATGTAAAGAATATCGGGATTGTCAATGTTTCCACTGCCTCCAGGGCGGCGATCCGGGGCGGGCTTCACTATGAGAAGGCGTTTACGCTGAGCGATTGCTGCATCCGGCAGATCGAGGAGTGTGAGGACGCGGAAAGCGTCAGAAAGCTGTACCAGGCGGCCCAGCTTCAGTATGCGGAGATGGTCCGGGATTCCAAGTCGGCGCGGGCTGTGCGGAAACCGCAGGAAAACAGCCACATCGAGCACTGCAAGGACTACATTTTTTCGCATCTGCACGGAAAGATCACCGTGCAGGAGATTGCGGAGCATGTCGGGCTGACGCCGAATTACCTTTCGACCCTGTTTCGGAACTATGAGCACGTGAGCCTGAAGCAGTATATCCTGAACGAAAAGATCAAGCTGGTGCAGAAGATGCTGATTTATTCCCCGTATTCCTATATCGAGATTGCCAACTACTTCGGGTTTTCGTCCCAGAGCCATATGGGCGTGGAGTTTAAGCGGGTGATGGGCATGACGTTGGGGACGTACCGGGACAAATACCGGAAGACCGATTTCTTTGACCGCGACAGCGACGGCTGATCCGCGGGGAGGAGGGCTATCTCTGGCGGATGTTTCTGGATGCGTTCCGGAAAAATTTCCGGCAGGCGACGATTCTGTGGGTTGCCGTGCTGGCCCTGTTTTTCTCCTACCGGGTGGACTGGGTGGTGATTTCCGGCGCTCTCTCATTTTGAGAACAGCGTGCTGATGCTGGCCTGTCGCTCCCGGGTTTTGTCTGCGCGAAGCTGTACAATCCGGTGTTCCGCCTGCTGGAGCCGGAGGAGGAAGCGGAAGAGGAAGAGGAGTTATAGGGCTATTGCATATAACCAAACAAAATCCCGCGCTCCCGGTTTTGCTGCCGGGGAGGAGCGGGATTTCGTCATCCCCTGCCGGAATCTGTTTCCGCCATCAAGCGGTCAAAATCGCTTTGATACAACCGGTCTTGAATGATTCTGTACTGTTCAAACTCACTTTCCGCGAAAGCCTTCGCAATGGCTGCGGTCATTCCGTTGTCTGCAACTTGTGCAAAATTTGCACAAGTTGCGGCTGCGTCCAGTTCGCCGCTTTCATAGATGTTCTTCAAATGCTTCGTGACAACGCTTATAAAAATACAGAGAAATTTGATAAACAGAAAAGAAATTTGATATATTTTCCCTGCGCGGCAGAGTAAAATGAACTTACCATTTTTCATCACAATTTCAATCTAGGAGGGAAAACAATAAAGAGAAAACTTATTGGCGCTTTGACAGCATGCATTATGGCCGGCGCACTGTCCTGCTCCGCAATGGCGGCGGAGACCATTGCATTCTGGGACATCGCGACGGACGAGCCGGATAAGACGATCTGGACCTGGGCGGTAGACCAGTACAACGAGAACGACGCGGAAGAGACCGGCTACACCGTAGAGCAGGTCGCGACCGTAAACGACCAGTACAAATCGAAACTGGCGGTTGCAATGGGCGCTCAGCAGTGCCCGGATATGTACATCCACTGGACCGGCGGCCCGATGGTTGAGTATGTCAATTCCGGCTACGCGCAGGATCTGACGGCGCTCGTTGACGAGTATGGCCTGAGAGACCTGTACACGGAGGCTTCCCTGACGCAGGCGTCCGTGGACGGCAAGATTTACGCAATCCCGATCAAGAGCAACTCCGTGGCAATGTTCTTCTATGACAAGGCAATGTGGGAAGAGAGGGGCTACGAGATTCCGAAGACCCTGACCGATCTGGAAGCGCTTTGCGATCAGATGGTAGCGGATGGCATCACCCCGTTTGCTCTGGCGAACCAGCCGCAGTGGACCGGTTCCATGTACTACATGTACCTGGTTGCACGTCACGGCGGACCGGAAATTATCTCCGCGGCTTATGACGGAACAGGCTCCCTTGTAAACGATTCCACCATCTTCGCGGGCGAGAAGATCGAGGAGTGGGTAGAGAAAGGCTATTTCCCGGAGGGCGTAAACTCCCTTTCCCCGGATAACGGCGACGACCGTGCGCTTCTGTATCAGGGCGCAGGCATGATGCTCCAGGGCTCCTGGCAGGTTGGCTCCATCATGAGCGGGAATCCGAACTTCTATGCAAACCTCGGCGCATTCCCGTTCCCGATCATCGAGGACTCTGAGGCGGACCAGTCCGTGGTCGTTGGTACGCTGGGCGACAACTTCATTTCCTTCAACTGCGAAGGCGAGAAGCTGGAAGCTGCGTTCAAGATGGTTACTTATTATTCTACCGATGAGTGGAGAGATCTGGACCAGTCCGTCGGCAACATTCCGCCTCTGAAATCCGCAAGCTCTGAGGAGCCGGCGAACCAGGAAATCCTGAACATCCTCAGCGAGGCTTCCGGCGTGCAGCTGTGGTGGGACCAGTACCTCCCGGCATCCGTGGCGGACGTTCACAAGTCCGCTTCCCAGAAGCTGTTCGACTGCTCCGCAACTCCGGAAGAAGTAGCGCAGGAGCAGCAGGATGCAATGGAAGAGTATCTTGCTGAGAACGCAGGCTGAGCGCAGGCGTGGGCGATTTACAGGCGGTAACATGCAGTAAATAAATAATAAGCGGCATTATTTCTGACGGGGAACCTTATCAGAGGTTCCCTGTCTTATGAAAAATTTTGGTGCGGCAAAGACAATGAGAGGGAGTGATTTACAAAATGAATAAGAATACGCTTACTTATAAACAGTAGAAAGCTGTCAATTTGTGCTCGGCGGTATTCCTTGCGCCGGTCATAATCCTGATGGCTGCATTCCTTTTCTACCCCATTGTACAGACCTTTATCAACAGCTTTACGAAGTGGAACGGCATCTCCGCGGACGAGACGTTCAACGGTCTTTACAACTGGAGCAAGCTGATCAGCGACGGAGATTTCTGGAGAGCGTTCCTGAACAACGTAAAGATCATGGTCGTCTGCTGGCAATTTATCCTAATATTATATTAAGGAAGAAAACTATGCCGCCGGCGCGCAGGAAGCGTCCTGGACGCCGATTGTATTCGACACGGATTATCACGGCGCGCACCGGGGGCTGAACCCGCTGCCTGGGCCGTTCGCGGCAAAGGAAAGAAAGATTGAGGTATTCGGATGAGAAAAGTAAAGGGCGTTAATTTCGGAAACTGGCTGGTGCTGGAAAAATGGATGAGCCCCGCCCTGTTCGCCGGCACGGACGCGGAGGATGAATATTATCTTCCGCGGAAGCTGCCGCGGGAGGTCTACGAGGCGCGCATCCGCATGCACCGCGCGGAGTTTATCTCGGAGCGGGATTTTGTGACGGTGAAGGCGATGGGGCTGGACACGGTGCGGATTCCCGTGCCCTACTTTATCTTCGGCGACCGGGAGCCGTTCATCGGGTGCGTGGAGGAGCTGGATCATGCGTTTGCCTGGGCGGAAAAATACGGCCTGCAGATTCTGATCGACCTGCACACGGCGCCGGGCAGCCAGAACGGCTTTGACAACGGCGGCCTCAGCGGCGTCTGCAAATGGGCGCAGCAGCCGCAGGAGGTGGAATTTGTGCTCACGGTCCTGGAGCGGCTGGCGCAGCGTTACGGCTCCCGGCCGGGGCTCTGGGGCATCGAGATTTTAAACGAGCCGGTGACCGAGGAAATGTGGGAGCTTCTGAACGTGGAGAAGCGCTATCCGCCGGCGGACCCGGAGATGGCAAAGGGAACGAAGCCGATCTCCCTCGATTTCCTGAAGAAATTTTATCTGGAGGCGTACGACCGGCTCCGCGCGTTCCTGCCGGAGGAAAAGTGCGTGGTGATTCACGACGCTTTCCAGATCACGGCCTGGAAGGACTTCATGCGCGAGGAGAAATACGTCAACGTGGTGCTGGATACCCATCAGTACCTGATGATGGCGGAGCTCTCCGGCTGCGAGCAGAGCGTGGAGGGATACGTCCGCTACGTCAAAGAGGTCTACGAGCCGGCCGTCGCGGAGATGGAAGCGTACTTCCCGGTGATCTGCGGCGAGTGGTGCCTGTTCAATTCCCTGGCCTGCGGCTGCGACACGAAGGGCGGGCAGAGCGTGCTCAACGGCGTGGAGGGCGCGGCGGCGGAATCGCTGAGCCAGGAGGAGAAAACACGCATTTACCGGGCCCTGGCCAATGCGCAGCTCGATGCCTGGAACCGGGGCAGCGGCTATTTCTACTGGAGCTATAAGCTGCTGACCGACACCGTGAATACGCCCGGCTGGATCGGATGGGATTCCTGGGATCTCGGCAGATGCGTGGATTTCGGCTGGTTTCCGCGGGGAGGAGAAAGCGGCTGACAATCCGCAGCAAAAATTATAAAAAAAATCGGCGATTAGTTGCGTTACATGACTTGAAATTTTTTCAACTATCCCGTTTTCGACACTTGAGTGATTGGAAAGGGCCGGAATTCCTTGTAAAATAAGGAAAATCCGGCTCTTATCAAT
>CANRIG010000084.1 GCA_947630595.1 uncultured Lachnospiraceae bacterium
GTACTTAAAAAAGAACTTCTTGACACATTCAAAAAAATAGGCGTGGTGGCCGGGCAGACGGTCATGGTTCACTGCTCCCTGAGCGCCCTGGGCTTCGTCTGCGGCGGGGCTCAGGTGGTGATCGAGGCCCTGATGGAAAGCGTTGGGGAGGACGGAACCCTTATGATGCCCACTCAATCCTGGAAAAACCTCGATCCTACCTCCGGCGTCCATTGGCAGGAGCCCCAGGAATGGTGGCAGCTCATCCGGGACAACTGGCCGGCCTACGACAGGGACATCACGCCCACCAACACTATGGGCGCCGTGGCGGAGATGTTTCGCCGTTGGCCGGGGACAGTCCGCAGCGGCCATCCGGCCAGGTCTGTGGCAGCATGGGGCCGGTACGCCGAGTACCTGACGGAGAACCACGACCTGTCCAATATCTTTGGAGATGGCTCGCCCATCGGCAAGCTTTACGAGCTGGATGGTCATGTGCTGCTGATCGGTGTGGGCTATGACAAAAACACATCCCTTCACCTGGCCGATGTGCGGGCTGACTATCCCGGCAAACACAACACCGTGGAAAGCAGCGCGATTATTGGAAACGGCGTGCGCATCTGGAAGTCCTATGAGACGCTTTTTGTGGACGGAGAGGATTTTAACCAGATCGGTCGGGATTTTGAGGCGAGCTGTCACGTCGCCAAAGCCGCCCTGGGGAACGGAACCGTGACCTTCATGCGCCAAAGGGAGCTGGTAGATTTCGCGGTCAGATGGATCGGGGAGAACAGAAAATGATGAGTTCAAAAAAACAGTCTTTTTTCCGCTCCGTTTGTGCGCTTGCCATTCCCGTGACGCTGCAGTCTATGCTTCAGGCGTCCTTTGGCGTGGTGGATCAGGTGATGATCGGCCAGCTGGGCGCTGTGGAAGTGGCGGCGGTGGGACTGGCCGGAAAATTCACGGGGATATTCAACGTGGTCATATCCGCCGTGGGTGCGGTGGCCGGGATCATGCTCTCTCAGTACATAGGACAGAAAAACGCCGCCGAGACACGGCGGAGCCTGACGGTCAATCTGCGGGTATGCTTTATCCTGGCCGCACTGTTCATGTTGGCTGGCGCCGCCGTCCCGGAGCGGATTATGGGCCTTTATATCAACGACCGCACGACAGCGGAAACAGCGGGGCGGTATCTCGCCATCGTGTCCGGCACTTTCCTCCCAGCAGCGGGGGTCACCATATTGTCCACCAACCTGCGGTGCAGGTCGAAAGCGACCCTCCCGCTGTATGCCGGGCTCGCGTCTGCGGTGGTCAACACCGGCCTCAACTGGATATTGATTTTCGGTAAGCTGGGCGCACCGACTCTCGGCATCACGGGAGCGGCGCTGGCGACGCTGATCTCGCAGCTTGTCTATTTCATGGTCATTCTTGGGATGTATGCCAAATACCGGGAGCAAGTGGAGATAGCTCCGACCGGTCCCTTTGCCTGGGGTCAGTACCTTTCCATGTTGCTGCCGCTGTTGGTCAGCGAATTTATGTGGGTCCTGGGCGAAAACGTGTATGCGGGCATTTACGGCCATCTGGGCATCGAAGCCACCGCCGCCATGACACTGACGAACCCCGTGCAATCCCTGGCAATCGGGGCCTTGTGCGGTTTGAGCCAGGCCGCGGCGATTCTTATCGGCAAGCGCCTTGGGGACGGGGACAGGGAGACGGCCTATCAGGAGGCGAAAAAGCTCCTGTTCTACGGGCTGGCAGGCTCCCTGCTGCTGTCTGTGATCATTTTCTTTGTAAGCCCTTGGTATGTACGCATTTTCAATGTGGAAACCGGCATCCGGGAACTGACGGTCCAGATCCTCGCCGCTTACGCTGCAGTCATGCCTTTTAAGGTGCTGAACATGATTATCGGCAGCGGCATCCTGCGCAGCGGCGGAAAGACGACCTATGTCATGGTCATCGACTTCACCGGCACCTGGCTTTTTGGCGTTCCTCTGGGTCTTCTCTCAGCTTTCGTGTTCCACTGGTCCATCCCCATGGTTTATCTCATCTTGTCCTTAGAAGAGTGCATCCGCTTTGCCGTTTCTCTCGTTGTTTTCAAGCGGCGGGGATGGATGAACCAGCTAAAAGCGTGAGGGTGCAAATTACAGAATAATTTTATGAGCGAAACTATGGTTGCGAATGATAAATCATACAGTGTGATTCGGTTATTGGGCAAAGGGAAAGGCGGATTGGACTGACATACAATCCGAATAATGAAATCCTTGCCGCGATGGCCTATCGCCATGCCGCGGCTATTGAAAAAGTTCTATTACAAAGATACAAATATTGGTATATAATATATGATATAGAAGTATACAGAAGAGACGGCTGTATTTCCGGCATGATGCCTGAGTTTTATTTTGAAGGGCGGTATGTATGTTAAAAGGCTATTTATCGGTCAGAGAATTTTCATATCAATGGGGCGTGTCAGAACGCAGAATCAACCAATACCGCCGAAAAGCCTGCTGACCCTCGGCGTCTCAAAGAAAGGAAACGGAACAATGCTTAAAATCTCTATTTGTGATGATGAGGCCAAAGAGAGGAAAAAGGTTGCGGATAATCTCCGGGTTTACGCAGCGGCACATGGTGAGCATGGTATCGAATTTGACGTATATTCGTCTGCGTTTGAAATGCTGGAAGCATTTGATAAATTAGGCGGTCCGGATATTGCGCTTTTGGATATTTGTATGCCGGGTATGCTGGGAACAGAATTGGCGCGGGATATTCTCCGTTTCAGTGAAAATACGGACATTGTTTTTCTGACGACCAGCTCGGATTATGCGGTTGATGCCTTTTCCATACATGCCGCAGACTATATTTGCAAGCCTTACACGCAGGAACAATTTGACGCGGCCTTAGACCGGGTCATTGCCATGCGTGAGCAAAGAACATGGATTCTTCTGCGCTGCGAGGGGGAATTGCACCGCATCGCTCTGGAAGATATTTTGTACATAGAAACCAGAGACAAACGGCGTGTGTTTTCCCTTTCCTCCGGGAAAAAGCTTTCTGTGTGGTTATTGCCAACGCAGCTTCAGGAATGTATTATGGGCAAAAAAGGCATGACAATGTGCGGAAGTTCTTATATTGTCAACCTAAATCATGTTCGCTGCTTTTCCGGTACGGATCTGCTTATGGATGACGAGACCCTCATTCCTGTTCCAAGGCGGTGCCGCTCTGAGCTTAAGCAGGCGTATTTTGATTTTTACTTAAAGGAGGCAAGAAACTGATGCCGGTGATTCAAAAAATCATAATTGCCTTTTTTGTCAGCTTATTGTTTTTTGCAACGCATCTGACGGCAGGGCTTTTGCTGCAGGAGAGAAAATACGCGCTAAAAAAGACGGCGCTATTGTGGGGGTCGGCGGATATATTCCTTTTTCTGGAGTTGTGTTTCTGCTTTGTTTTTCTGTTAAAGCCATGGAGAATGCCTGTTGCTTTGATGCTTTCGTATTTATACTTTTGGGGAATTTATACATATGTGTCAGCAGACGGATTTTGGAAAAAATGCTATCTTTGGATCACATATGGCTGCGTATTCTGTATTTCACTGTCCATATCATTTTATGGATGCTATTTGCTTGTGCCGAACGGGCCAGACACGTTTGTGTATTTTATGCGAGGTGTGTCCTATGGCATAATTTGTTTCGCGATTTTATTTGCGTATCATAAATATGGCAGACCGATCATCCGCGAAGTCAGCGGATTTCATACAAAAAACTGGATATCCTTGAGCATCGTCTCCATCATATATTTTTTTACTTTCGTGATACTTTTGGCAAAAATCAGTGGAGATAACGGAATCAATTCAAACACGTTACTCCTGTTCTCGCTGCTTGTGTGCTCTTTTGCCGTAGCTAACATCCTGATCATCAGCAACATCTATCAGATGCGAAAGGAAGCAAGGGACGAATTGGTAAAGCAAAACGTTGAATACCTGATGTCCTATGTGGAAAACGCGAAAAAAACCGAGCAGGAGAATCGGCGGATCCGTCACGATCTGCGGCATCACGACGAGCGGATCGCGTCTATGGCGCGGGAGGGCAACACAGAGGGAATCTTAGCGTATTTGGGGCAGGGCAAAGAAGTGTCGGAGAGTTTTCCCGCATGGTGTCCGAACGTTACAGTCAACGGCATCCTGAGTTCTTATGCGGGGAAGGCAAAAGAAGCGGGCGTGGAATATATTGCCCGAGCGGATACCCCGGCACAGTCGGGAGTCGCCGATGTGGATTTTGTGGCGATTCTTGCCAACCTTCTGGAAAATGCGCTGAACGCCTGCGTTGCGCAAAACAGCTCCGGTCCTATTCAAGTACATATCAGAAATGTAGGGAATAAAACGGTGATTGCCGTCAGTAATCCCTGCAGCACGGATTTGAAGTTAGAAAACGGACTGCCGGCTGCGCGAGGGATCGGAATTGACAGTATAATTTCCTCCTCTAACAGGTATCAGGGGGAAATTAACTATAAAGTTCAAGAAGGCATTTGTACTGCCTGCGTCATTCTAAATCCGTGATGATTTCATATTGGTTCAGATTTTGAAAGCCGCCTTCGGGCGGCTTTTTTTCTGTCAAAAACCAATTTCGGAATCAAAACGACCAATTTCGACATTTTCCGTATTTTTAAATATTGCTATGTTATGATTTCATTCACATTGGTAAGCAATGGATGTGCCGTGCCCCGTGAAAAGCCGCGACCGTAAAACACTAAATCAGGAGGAATTATTTATGAAAACTTGTGACAACAACAGACCCTGCCCATGTACTTATGACTGCCCGCGCCATGGGAAATGCTGCGCCTGCGTGGCGCACCACCGTGACCACAACGAGGGTGTTCCGGGCTGCTTTTTTTCAAAAGAAGCGGAGGCAACCTACGACAGGAGCATTGAAAACCTGGCAAGGGATAAAGGGCTTCTATAATTACAGAAAGGAGCTTTGGTATGAAATGGCCTTGGAAAAAGAGGACGCTTTCCTTTGACGAAGCTGCAAAATTCAATTGGGAATTGGATACAAATGCAGAATTGAGGCAAAAGATGGATGAACTTGCAAAACAATATACAAATCTGAGCGAAAAAGAATACCGGAGGAAGCTCCTGATGCTATTTCAGGAGAACGGTTTGGTTATTGATTCAAATCAGTTGGACATGCTGCTGCTTCTGAGACATAAAACAGATCAGATGTTATTGAGGCAGGAGGCGAATCATGGCGAAGAAACAATGTAGGTTTTGGATGGCTATGCTCCTGCTCATGCTGTTTTTGACTTCCTGTGGGCAGAAAACGGATGCCGCGGCTGTTTCCCAGTGGCAAATGGCTATGAACGATGCGGTATTCGCCGAGAATGAGGAAATTCATCCGCTTGTCACACTGACGGCTGAAGATAGCCGGGTGATCTGGGACGACGCCAAGGAAAGGGTTCTGCTCTTAACATGGCATGATTATCCGGGTGAGTGTAGTCCCGGAACAGCTATCGGGGAATACGGCGATATTTGGGCGACTTCACTCGGCGAAATGAAGAGCTGGTTTATGAAAAACGAAGAAAAGGTAACGGATTGGGAGCTTCGGTTTTCGCAGCTTCTCGGTGTGCATGAGGATGAGGGATACACCAGATTTACCGCTTTCTGGGTATTGCCGCGGGATGTTGTGCGTCCGGCTTTTGTCACTGATGTGACGAAGCAGATGGCAAATGATTACAGTCTTGTCAACGGAGAGTGGAAAGAATGGTTTGATTCCAACATCCTGTTTTCTTATTTTGAAAGCGATTACCCATGGACAAGACTGGGCTATACCTACGATTGGGGCGGAACACAGGAATATGGTCTGACGGAATTTCTGGTGCGCGACCCGTCGCGGACAGAGATCGTGTTTACCTTAACAACAGATGAGTTTGTGGAATATTTAAAGAACCATGAAGGAGATCAGGAATGCGAAAAATAATCACAATGCTTATGGCTGCCGCCTTGACAGTTACCTGTCTGGCAGGCTTCTCCCCAAAGGAAAATAGTCCGGTGGAGGGGAAAAAAGTAGCGTATATCATGTATATGTCTTCCTCGCCCATTTTTGAGCTGTGGTCGGAGTCTTTTACAGAGACGGCAAAAGCCCTTGGCATGGAGGCGGACACTTTTTTCTGCGAGGACAGCGACGAGGAATGGAAGAACAGAATTTTGCAATGTGCAAAAGACGGCTATGACGGACTGCTGGTGTCGCATGGCGGCGTAGATTACGCGTGGGAATTTTTGACGGGCGTGTTGGAAGAATACCCGGATCTGAAAATAGCAACCTTTGACACTTCTTTCAGAAATGAAAGCGGAGAAACAGAAACGATTGACGGCGTGATTCAGCTGTTCCAGCAGGATTCCGGACTTGCGTCGGCCCTGGTGGAAGAGATTTTGGCCATGTATCCGGAGAAAACGGAGAAAAATGAGCCGGTTCATATCCTGCAGGTACAGGAGGAAAACTACATCAGTGCCTTTGACCGCCGACAGGCCGGCTATCAGCCTTATGAAGCGGAGGGGCGGATAAAGACGCTGGAGCAGATGGCTCCGGAGGATCACCTAAGCCCGGTATCTTCCATGCAGGAAGCGGCAGAGAACATGATCGGCAAATACAATGACGGTGAAATAGACGCCATATGGTGCTGCTATGACGCCTATGCCAGAGGAGTATATCAAGCCCTGCGGGAATTGGGCAGCGATATTCCCATGGTATCGGCAGATATTTGCGACGAGGATATTCAGCTTATGGCGGAAGGCAAAAACTGGAAGGCCTGCGCCACGACCAACTGGACGCTGAACGGAGAGTTTGCCTGCCGGGTGCTGGCTTTGGAAATGGCCGGGCAGTATGACGACATCAAGGCAGCTTCCAGTTATTGCGAAAGCCCCGGAATGTGGATGGAGATCCCGTCCGTGGTGGTGACGCAGGAGCAGGTTATGTCCGGACAGAATATTACGGTAAAAAATCTTTCGGATGTGGCAGAGGACGCCTACACGGACAGAAGCTTTATGCCGTCCTGCGACTGGATGGATTCCGCCCTTGAAGATCAGCAATAAGAACAAAAATGATTCTATTCCGATATTTTAATGATGGAATCGTTAAGGAAGGCAAATAGGAGGCATAGATATGGTAAGCAATCGCAGTGAGAAATTCAACCTGTCGGAACAGACGATTGACGAAGTGTCCGAAATCTGTGTGCAGACGCTTTCTGAGGCAGGGGCGGATAAAAAGGATATCATCCGTCTCCGCCTGTCCTTAGAGGAGATTCTCGGCGTCTGGCTTGCGTCCCTAAGGGGCGCTTTGGTCCATGTGGACTGCGGGAAGAGATTCGGGCGGGCCTTTTTGAAGATAAGCGTAGATGGCCCGGTCATGGACGCATGGGAGGATAACGAGGCATTCATGCTCAGCAGCCATATGCTCTCCCAGGCAGGACTGTCGTTTACATACTCTTATAAGAACGGGAAAAACTGTCTGATCTGCAATCCCAGGAAGAAAAAGTCGTCCATGGGACAGGTGGCTTTGCTTTTGGCTGCGGTTTTTCTGGCAGCATTTCTGGGCGCTGCCGCAAGACGATTCCCGGAAATACAGACGGCGGCTCTTGCGGTCACGCAGCCCCTGTTTGATATGATCCTGGGAGCGCTGCGCGCGGTTTCCTCCCCGCTTGTGTTTCTGGCTGTCTGCTGCGGAATTTTGAGCATTGGTGATCTGACGGTGGTAGGAAAAATCGGCAGAAAGCTGATTTTAAGAATGATTGCGGGGACATTTGCTTTAGCGGTGGTCATGGCACTGGCGGGCAGCCTGCTGTTTCCGGTTGCCGCGGGAGCGGGAAATGAGATCTCCGGCAATTTTTCGGCGATCTATCAGATGGTGTTGGAAATCGTGCCCTCGGATATCGTGTCGCCTTTTTTGAATGGAAACGCGCTGCAGCTTGTATTTTTGGGCATCTGCGTGGGAGCCGCCCTTTTGATCCTGGGCGAGCGGGTATCGGCAGCCCAAAATATCCTGATGCAGGTGAACGAGGCGGTACAGTTTCTGATGATCGCACTGGGAAAAATCATTCCGTTGTTTGTGTTTTTAAGCCTGTTTAACATTATGCTGTCCGATTTTGACAGTGGATTTTCAAGCGTGCTTAAGGTGTTTGCGATCGTGGTACCGGGGTGTTTTCTGCTGACATTGTTTTATGTCTTTATGGCGGCGGTGCGGTTGAAGGTCGGCCCTGTCCTTCTGATGAAGAAAATGCTGCCGACCTATCTGATCGCTCTGACGACGGCTTCCTCGGCCGCGGCTCTTGCGACGAATCTGGAGACGTGCGTAAAGGAACTCGGCATTCCCAAAAAGGTGGCGGATTTTGCCATCCCGCTGGGACAGGTTCTTTACAAGCCGGGCTTTGTGGTCGGCCTTTTTACTCTGGCCCTGTGTATGGCTGAGTCTTATGGCATTCCCATTACGCCGCTGTTCCTCTTCATGTCGATTTTGACGGTAGGGCTTCTTTCCATGGCTCTGCCGCCGATCCCCGGCGGGGCGCTTTCCGTATTTACGGTCATGTTTGCACAGCTTGGCATTCCCGAAGGGGCGCTCGCCCTGGCGGTCGCAGTCAACGCAATTCTGGACTTCTTTATGACGGCTGCCGGCGTTGCCTGCCTGCAGGTCCAGGTAGCGCTTGCATCGGACAGCGTCGGGATGCTTGACGGGAAAAAGCTGAAAAGGAACAATTCATGAAGGAAAACAATAACATATTCGGAAAACAAGGAGAGGTGATACGATTGAATAAGAAATTCCGATTTTACCGGGTTTTTTCAATGATTCTAATGTGTCTGTTTCTTGCAGGCTGTGCGAAAAGCGGCGGGAAAAACGAGGCGATAACTGACATCCGTCAGATGGACGGACAGGCCGTCGGCGTGATGACCGGTTCCAGCTTTGACGTCCATACCGACAATCTCATCAAGGACGCGGACAAAAAATATTACGACAAGATCCCGGATCTGGCCCTGGCGGTGGAGCAGGGGAAGATCGCCGGATTTTTGATCGACGAACCCATTGCCCGTACGCTGTGCCTGGAAAACCAGGCGGTAACCTATCTGCCCGACGTGCTGGTGGAAGAAAGCTATGCCGCCGCTTTTGCAAAAACCGAGCGCGGCGCTGCGCTGCGGGACGAATATAACGAGTTTTTGGAGCAGATCAGGGCGGACGGCACGCTGAAGGAGATCGACGGGATCTGGCTGGGCGCTGACGAAAGCAAAAAGGAAGTGGAGGACTGGACCTCGTTCCCGGCGAAGAACGGCGTCATCCGGATGGCGGTGAAAACGGACGTGGCGCCCTTCTGCTATATCCGAAACGGCCAGATCGTCGGGTACGACATCGATATCATGGCCCGCTTCTGCAAGGCCCATGGCTACGCGCTGGAAGTGACCGGCGTGGAGATCTCGTCTATTTTTGCGGGTCTTGCCACCGGTACCTACGATGTGTCGGCCACCGGCCTGACCGTAACGGAGGAACGGGCGGAAAGCGTCAATTTCGCCGAGCCGGACTACACCGGCGGCGTGGTGGCGGTGGTCGCCAACCGTGGACAGAACGCTGTCCGCTTCCGGACGCTGCAGGACTTTTCCGGTACGACCGTGGGAGTCATAACGGGCAGCATTTCCAACGAGCTTGTGGACGCTGTGGTCAGCGGCTGTGAATATCAGTATTACGATGATGCTTCCGCTCTGCTTCTGGCGCTGCAGTCGGGCATGGTGGACGCCGTGGCGGAAGATATGCCCGTTGCCCAGCTTGCGGTGGCCAGGCAGCCGGATTTGGCGATATTCCCCGAAACGGTGGCGCCGGACACTTACGGTCTGGGTCTGCCAAAGGACAGCCCGCTGACGGATGAGATCAGCGCCATCATTGAAAGATATACGGAGGACGGCACGCTGGACGCCCTGCGGGAAAAATGGCTGGGCGCCGACGACAGCAAAAAGACCATCGATGTGGGAGAGTATGACGCGCCCAACGGTACTTTGCGGTATGCCCATGACTCTACGCTGGAGCCTATGAGCTATGTGGGCGGAAACGGGCAGTCCCTCGGATATGAGGTGGAGCTGGTGTCGCTTATCGCCAAAGAGCTGGGGATGAAGCTGGAGATCACCCAAAGCACCTTCAATTCGCTGATCCAGATGCTGAACAGCGGCCGGGCGGATATCGTATCCGGCGCCATGAGTATCACCGACGAGCGGAAGGCGAGCATCGATTTCCCCACTACCCATTATGTGGGAGGTCAGACGCTCGTGGTCCGGGGCGAAGATATGGGCATGGGCGTCCAGAAGGAAGAGACGGGCTTCTGGGCGGGGCTGAAAAACAACTTTTATAAGAACTTCATCCAGGAAAACCGGTGGCGGATGATTCTCTCCGGCCTGGGCGTCACGTTCGTCATATCGATCTTTTCGGCTCTGTTCGGTACGGTGCTGGGCTTTGGCCTGTGCCTGCTGCGCCGCAGCCGCAATAAGATTGCCTCCGGGATCACGGCGGCCTTTGTACGGCTGATCCAGGGCATCCCTGTCCTGGTGCTGCTGATGGTGCTGTTCTACGTCGTGTTCGCCGGCGCGAGACTGGACGGGATCGTCGTGGCTATCATCGGCTTCACCATCAACTTTGGCGTCTATGTCTCCGAAATGATACGCACCGGCATCGATGCCGTGGACGCCGGTCAGTGGGAAGCGGCGTCCGCCATGGGCTTCGGCCGGGTCAAGACCTTTACAAAAATCATCGCGCCCCAGGCGGCGCGGCATATTCTGCCGGTATACAAGGGCGAATTTATCTCCATGGTGAAAATGACGTCTGTGGTAGGGTATATCGCGGTACAGGATCTGACCAAGGCGACCGACCTTATCCGCAGCCGTACCTTTGAGGCGTTTTTCCCGCTGATACTGACCGCGGTCCTGTATTTCCTGCTGGCCTGGTGTCTGACCTCTCTGCTGGGACTGGCGGAGAGGAAGATCGACCCTCGCCGCCGTCGCCGGGAACCGAAGGGAATCGAGCGAAATATCTCCCTGCCGGAAGACCCGGAAGACAAGAAAGCCGAGCAAAACGGGGAACCGGTCATCACGATCTCCCATTTGAGGAAGGTCTTTCCAAACGCGACGCCTTTAAAGGACGTCAACGCCGTTATAAACCAGGGGGACGTCATCTCCATCATCGGCCCCTCCGGTACGGGCAAAAGCACCCTTCTGCGCTGCATCAACCGGCTGGAAACGCCGACGGAAGGACAGATTGAGGTGTTCGGTCAGCCGGTGACCGGCGTGAAGCCGGCGCAGCTTGGCGCTGTGCGCCGCCGCATGGGAATGGTATTCCAGAGCTTTAACCTGTTCGCCCATCTGACGGTGATCGAAAATATCATGCTGGGACAGGTAGAGTTGCTTGGCTGCAGCCGGCAGCAGGCCTATGAACGGGGAATGCGTCTGCTGGCCAAGGTAGGGTTGGCGGAAAAGGCGCTCAACTATCCGGATGAGCTTTCCGGCGGTCAAAAACAGCGTGTCGCGATTGCCCGTACCCTGGGGATGCAGCCGGAGATCGTACTTTTTGACGAGCCGACCAGCGCGTTGGATCCTACCATGGTAGGAGAAGTGCTGGCAGTCATCCGCAGTCTGGCCGAGCAGGGGCTGACCATGCTGATTGTTACCCATGAGATGAAGTTTGCCAGGGATGTATCCTCGCGGGTATTTTACATGGACGAAGGCGTTGTATATGAGGAAGGGACGTCGGAGCAGGTGTTCGATCACCCGAAGACCGACCGCTGCCGGGCGTTTGTCCGCCGCCTGAAGACCCTTCATATTGATATTGACTCCAAGGAGTTTGACTTTATCGGCGCGGCGACCGATATCGACCGCTTTGCCCGCAAGCAACTGCTGGGCGCGCCGCAGTCGCTCAAGTATCAGCAGATCTTTGAAGAATTGTGCGTGACGAGCATCCTGCCGACCTTGCCGGACGACGGGTGCAGCCTGAGCTTCGACGCCCTTTGCAGTGAAGACGGAAGCGAATGCGAAGCTGTCATCCGCTGGAATGGGAAGGAGTTCGATCCGCTGACACAGGGAGACGGGCTGAGCATGGCTCTGGCTCTCAGCCGGACCAGGAACAGCGTGCATGCCTATGCCGACGGGGTCAACACGGTGACCATTGTATTTTAAGGAGGAATACCTATGGAAAATACAGAAAAGAAATATGAACTGACCGGGCCCGGCATCGATGATGCCGGGGAGGCGGTTTACAGCTTTCTTGCGGCCGCCAAAATAGAGCGAAAAGACGCCCTCCGGGTTCGGCTGGCACTGGAGGAAGCGCTGCTGCGCTATCGGGACGAGGGGACGGCGGAGGGATTCATCCTGCGCTGCCGCCGGCGTTTTCGCGCCCCGCGGGTGGAGCTTTCCCTGCCAGGCCCGTCTCTGGATCCCTTTTCGGAGGAGGACCGGCCAGACAGCGAGGCGCTGACGGGCATGATGGCCCAGATGGGTCTGGCGCCGCTTTGGCAGTACAAGAACGGGACGAACCGCGTCCTGTTCACCCCCAAGCGGAAAAAGCGCTCCCTCATGGGCTCCCTGGCTATCGCCCTGGTACTGGCGGTGGTGCTGGGTTATCTGTGCCGTTTCCTGCCGGAGACGGCCCGGCTGGCGCTTTCGGATAAGCTGGTGACGCCCGTATTCGACACCTTCATGGGCCTTCTCACAGCCATATCCGGGCCTATGATATTCCTCTCGGTGACCTGGGGCATCTGCTGCATCGGCGATGTGGCATCCTTCGGCCGCATCGGCAAGCGGATGATCGCCAAGTTCATCCTGTTCACCGTCATATTGTCGATCGCCGCGGGGGCGGCCGTGCTGCCCTTCTTTCACATGGCCGCGGGAGGCGGCCGGGCCTTTGACCCGTCGGAGCTGATGGAGATGGTGCTGGCTATCGTGCCATCCAATTTCTTCACCCCCTTCACGGAGGGCAACCCGCTGCAGATCATTTTTGTGGCGGTACTCATCGGTATAGCGCTGCTGCTTTTGGGGGAGAAGGTCTCCGTGGCGGCCACATTCGTGGAGCAGTCCAACTATGTGGTCCAGCTCATCATGGAGGCGGTCAGCTCTCTGGTCCCCGTGTTCGTGTTCGGAAGCGTCTTCAGGATGTTTCTGGGGGACGAGTTCCGGCTTCTGACCCGATCTTATAAGATCATCCCCGTCATAGTCCTGGGCACGGCGGTGGTGATGGTATGCAGCCTGGCCCTGGTGTGCCTGCGGTGGAAGGTCGGGCCTATGACAATGCTGAAAAAGACCATGCCAACCTTCCTCATCGGCCTGAGCACTGCGTCCTCTGTGGCGGCCTATCCCACCAACCAGGATTGCTGCGAAAGGCGGCTGGGCATAAACGAGAAGATCACCCGCTTCGGCATTCCCCTGGGGCAGGTCATATACATGCCCGGCGCGGCGGTGCTGTTTCTGGTGGCAGGTCTGTGTATGGCGGAGATCTATGACGTACCCATCACGCCCGCGTGGCTGCTGACGGCGCTGTTCATCTGCGTGATGCTGGCTATCGCGGCCCCGCCGGTGCCGGGATCGACGCTCACCTGTTATACGCTGCTGTTCACCCAACTGGGCATGCCCATGGAGGCCGTGGCCATTATGACGGCCCTGAACGTGATCCTGGAGTTCCTCGCCACGGCGTCGGACCTGTTCTGCCTGCAGATGGTGCTGACGGATCTGGGCGGTTCGCTGGAGATGCTGGATGTGGATACCCTGAGAGGCCGGACTTGAATTGAAAATAGAAAAGAAGCGAGGTGCAGAGATTGATGCGGTCAATGGAAAAAATATTTCATGTAAGGGAAGCCGGTTCTACCGTGAAAACGGAGGTTCTGGCAGGAACTACCACCTTTATGACCATGGC
>CANRIG010000085.1 GCA_947630595.1 uncultured Lachnospiraceae bacterium
ATCAGCCCGGCGAACACCAGCGCGACCGTTGGCGTCAACGTAAGCCTGACCGTGACCAACCAGCCGGAGCCGCAGGAAGGCCAGCTGGTAGTGACCAAGGAGCTTACCAACAACGGCGAGCTGTGGGCGGCGGAGAACGCAACGTTCTACGTGGCGCTGTACAGCGACGCGGCGCTGACCAACCGGGTATCGGATATCCAGGCGATTGAGTTCCGCAACGCAAGCGCATCCTCGGTGACCTTTACCGGCCTCACGAACGGCCAGACCTACTATGTGGCCGAAGTCGATGCGGCGGGCAATGTGCTCAACAACGCAGGCGGCGTGACCTCCGGCGAGGACATCTTCACGGTGAACTTCATGAATGGTAATGAAGTGACCATCGTGGAGGGCGAAGGCACAAGGACGGTATTCTTCCGCAATGAGTTCATGACCATCCCGGAGGACTACTACCGCGAGGGCGAGCTGACCGTGACCAAGAGCCTGCTCGGTTCGGACGGCGCGGCGAAGGACAGCGATGAGACTTTCTATGCAGGTATCTTCGCGGATGCAGAATTTACAACCCTGTCCGACCAGGTATCGCAGAACGTCATCCCGCTGAAGATGAACGGCAAGTCCGGCGCCGGCAACACGGTGCAGGTAGCGATCGCACCGGATGCGCCGCAGACCCTGTACGTGACCGAGACGGATGAAAACGGCAAGCCGGTGGACGGCGCGGTACTGTTCCGCTACGCGGTCAACGTGGAGAACGGCACGGTGACTCTGGACGAGGCAAACACAGCGGCGACGGTGGCGATCACCAACATCGAGGATGAGGAGAAATACTACCGCGAAGGCGAGCTGACGATCACCAAGCGGCTGCTCGGCGTGGACGGCAATCCGAAGAACAGCAGCGAGACCTTCTACGCAGGCATCTTCGCGGACGCGAACCACACGACCCTGTCCGACCAGGTATCGCAGAACATCGTACCGCTGGCGCTGGGCGGCCAGTCAAGCGTGAGCGCCCTGGTGAAAGTGGCGATCATGCCGGGCGACGTGCAGACCCTGTACGTGACTGAGGTGGACGCGAACGGCATCCCGGTGGAGAACGCGGCATCGTTCCGCTACGATGTGACTGTGGAAGGCGCGACCGTGACGATGGACGAAGATACCGTTACGGCATCGGTGGCCATCACCAACAAAGAAAGCACCGCCGAGGAGCAGTCGGAGACGACGAACACCTCCGTCAAGACCGGTGACGAGACCCCGATCATCCCGTTTGCAATCGCATTCGTGGTGGCGGCGGCAGCGCTGCTGATCATCGGGTTTAGGCGCAGGAAAAGGAAGGATGCAGAGTAACGGGATTTGTGAGGATGGATTTGTAAGAACAAGTTTGTAAGGATGGATTTATAAGAATAAGACTGTTGAGCAGTGAGCAGTCTAAGGAGTTTCATGTTGTGTCGGGATGCCTCAGGGCATCCCCGGCACAGGCTGCAGAGATATTTATTGCAAATCTATGTTATATAAGAAAACTACACTATATAAGAAATCTACACAGAACAGGCCTCCTGCCAATGCAGGAGGCCGTTTTTTGAATCATTTTTCATGCGGTTTATCTTTGGATCGAATTTGATATTTTCAAATCCAATATTTTTGATATAACATTTCTAATTATAGTAAGTCTCACTTTATAGTCAAAGCTGATACTTCAAATAGAGTTCCGTTCTCAATACTTCATCATTCGCAATGCTGGAAAGAAGATTCTGTTTTCCATCCTGAATTATAGCATTCAATAAAGCCGCCAGGCGTTTTTCGCCTCTCCTTTCACCACGTTTTTCTCCTCTCATTTCCCCATCATGGATCAGATCGTCAATCGCTTTACACATACCTATTTCCTCCCTTTCTGCTTTTGACCGGAACAGCTCCTCCACCCGCTTCTGCTCACCAAGCAGGATAAAAGCTGCCATGATTTCCACGTGATCCATCCGCTCCAGTGCGGCGCGGTTCCTCTGAATGTACTCATACAGTTCGTCTTTCGTTTGCCTATACTTTAACATAGAGAAAATGTGTTGTAAACTTGTTCTGAAAAATTCCGGGTGTTTGATATCATTTGCAGAAATCAGCTTTAGCTGATTCCGCGGCAGGTAGGGCAGAATCTGCCCGGTTTTCTCGTCCGTTTCATCGATCTCCAGCATTTCATACAGGCTTTTGCAGCCGTCCCAGTCGTCGCCGAGATACAGCACCACCGAGACCACAGGCTTTAATCGGTCATCTTTTGTAAGACCGGACAAAAATTCATCGCTGCGCAGTTTCTCGCCTTTTGCAAGATGCTGTTTTTCCAATTCCTGCACCTGTCGGACATATTCCAGGGCCTCATATACCATGCTGCGTACCGGCATGGCATAGTGGACATGCTGCTGCGTCTCGTGGGCAAAAATCACCGAATATGTACTGAAGCCGGCTTCCATCCGGATGTCGCCATATCGTTCAAAAGCACCCAGCTTTCCAGTGAATGTTCTGCCATCCGTTCTGCTGTATCCAGGTTCAGACCCATTCCAATCCGTCTTGTCAGCATCTGCTCTGAAATGATCTACTCTATTCTGATCAGAACAGAATTGATTTGTTTTGTTCAGGCTCGCGTCCTGAACCATGATTTCCTGTCTCGCTTGAACTTGATCCGGCTGCTCTGTCCGAAAAAGATTTGTTTTACCATGTCCTGACATATTATATTCCATTTCGCTTTGCCCCGAACACCCGCCCGCCTTCCTTTCGTGATAACGTTCCTCAATGATACCGGCATGCCCGGACAACAAGGTCAGATCATCTTCCTTTAACACCTGCTCTCCACGGAACAGCGTTCCGTTTATAAAATCCGCGAAAATATCTTTTCGCTCCAACAGCTGATTGACAGCCAGATTTGCTTTCCCCATCCAATACCCCCAATACAAAAACATACAGCTTTAAAACATATTGCTTTGCAGAATTCCATATAAAAACAGTCTGCAGAATTCCATACAAAAACACAAGTTCCTAAAAACACAAGCCCCAAAGAGTAAAAAACTACACCGCATATCAAGTTTCTTTTCTTTCGTGAAAGCAGGCTGAGCCAGCCGGAAAATCAGAATTGAAATCCTATATTATTTATAAAATATCACATATATATGATAATGTCAAGTCTTATTCCAAAGAATTCAAAATACGAGAACCTGAAATAGGAAAGACAGTCGTACACAGGACGAAAAAAGACATTTATCACGAATCAACGCAATATAAGAAAACTACACAATACAAAAACTCCACAGCACAACAAATCTACGATATATAAAAAATCTACACAAAACACCCACCTCCAACGCAAACCCCCATTTAAACGATTCCCCACTATATTCTTCACAGCATTTATCCTCCCCCAAAAATCCTGCCTTTTTTCCATTCCCCCCAAAATCCGCCGCTTTTCCCAAAAGCCCCTTAAAAAAACTCCGCCCCCTCCTGTCATTTTGCCGCAGGGTGTGCTATACTGATTACAAATATATTTCTGCAGCGAAAGACGGGCATACTGATATTTCATGATTCGATTAAAGGAGGAATGCAAAATGACCAGAAAAACAATTATTCCACATCGCCTGACGGTACTTTTTGGCACAGCCGTTGTCGTAGCCGCGCTGGCGGCCGGCCCCGCACTGGCGCAGGAGACTGCCGGCGGCCCGGTTGATGCAACTGCCGGCGGTCCGGTTGATATAACTGCCGGCGGTCCGGTTGATATAACTGCCGGCGGCCCGGTTGACGTGACTGCCGCGGAGCAGATTGCGCTGACGGACGCGGGCGCGGAAGACACGGGCGTGGATCGCCTGCACGTGAAGCAGGAGCACGAGGACCGGGAGCAGGTCATTGAGGTTGATTTTACATACGAGGACTGCGAGTACGAATATACGATCCGCGAGGAAGACGGCGTGATTCTGGAGTGGCAGGTCGGGGGCCGGAATGTAAACGATGCTGTCACGGAGCTCAGTCTGAGCGTGGACGAGGACGCTGATGAGTCTTCCGTTCTCACCGGGGACGGCGTTGCGCTGATTGGCCTGGAAGCCGCCAAAGAGGCTGTGCTTGCGGACTTTGACGCTGCGGACGAAATCACCTTCACCTCGATTCATTTTGAAAACGACGGCAGATATTACGAATACGAGTTTGAGCTTTATGCCGGCCGCGCGGAGTACGAATACACCGTGGACGCGGAGAGCGGAGAGATCGTGCACTCGGAACGGGACGACTGACGGCACACCTGCAGGAGAGCGGACGGGACAGATGAAGATTGTGTATAAGGGCGGCGAGGGCGAGCTGGTCGAGAAAAAGTCGCGCTTTATCGCCACGGTGGCGCCGGTGGAGAGCGAGGAAGCAGCGCTCGAATTTATCGCCGCCATGAAAAAGAAATACTGGAACGCGACCCACAACTGCTCGGCGTTTGTGGTCGGGGAGCGCTGCGAGCTTCAGCGCTGCAGCGACGACGGGGAACCGCAGGGAACGGCCGGGCGGCCGATGCTGGATGTGCTGCTGGGCGAGGAAATTCACAATGCGGCCGTGGTGGTGACGCGGTACTTCGGCGGCACGCTGCTGGGCACCGGCGGCTTGGTGCGCGCCTATTCCAAGGCGGTGCAGGAGGGCCTGCGCGGCAGCATCGTGGTGGAAAAGCAGGCCGGCGCGTTGCTGCGGATCCGCACTGATTATAACGGCATCGGCCGGCTTCAGTATCTGCTGGGACAACGCGGCCTGACGATCACAAATTCTGAATACACGGATGTCGTTGTGATCGAGACGCTTGTGCCCGAGGCGCAGGTTGCCGGGCTGATTACGGCGGTGACGGAGGCGACCAGCGGCAAGGCCGGATTTCTGGCGCAGGAGCAGGTGGAATTTGCCATACTGGACGGAGCGCCGCTGCTGTTCTGAGCGGCATGCAAAGCCATGACAGAGCCATGTTTTCCATGCGCGCCTGGAACGTATGACCTTTTGGTCCCCTGACTCATACTATATAAGGAAAGGATCGGCCTCAGCGCCTTTGGATAATCATATGACTCATTTGGAACAGAAAACCTGCGAGATGCCGATCGGCGTCTTTGACTCCGGCGTCGGCGGCCTGACGGTGGCGCGGGAGATCATGCGCAACCTGCCGAACGAGCGGATCGTGTACTTCGGCGATACGGCGCGCGTGCCCTACGGCAGCAAATCCAAAGACACCATCCTCCGGTATTCTCACCAGATCATCCGCTTTCTGCGTACACAGGGCGTCAAAGCTATCGTGGTCGCGTGCAACACCGCCAGCGCCCTGGCGCTCGACGAGATCGAGCGGGAGCTGGACATTCCGATTCTCGGCGTGGTCCGGCCCGGCGCGCGGGTAGCCGCCGCGGCCACATCCAACCGCCGCATCGGTGTGATCGCCACGGAAAGCACGATCAACAGCCACCTGTACCGCCGGACCATACAGGAGCAGAGCCCGGACGTGATCGTGTTTGAAAAAGCGTGCCCGTTGTTTGTGCCGCTGGTGGAGGAAGGCTGGCTCGACGACCCGGTCACAAGAGAGGTCGCGGAGCGCTACCTGAGCGATCTGCTGCGGCAGGACATCGACACGCTGATTCTCGGCTGCACGCATTATCCGCTGCTGCGCAGCCTGATCGGGGAAATCGCCGGCGGGCAGGTGACACTCGTCAATCCGGCCTACGAGACCGCGCGGGAGCTGGAGCGTCTGCTGGAGCGGGAGCACATCGCCAACACCGGGGCCAAAGCGCCGGGCCGGGAGCCGTACCGCTTCTTCGTCAGCGACGCCGCCGACAAATTCAAACGCTTTGCAAATTCCATTCTTCCGTACGACATAGAAACCACCCGCAAAATCAACATCGAGGAGTATTGATGATGACACAAGAGGTATTGGTCAGCGTCAGAGGCATGCACACGCTGGACAGCGCAAGCGAGGAAGAAATCGAAGTCATTTCCGCCGGGAAATACTATTTCCGGGACGGCTGCCACTATGTTTTCTACGAGGAACAGGTGGACGACAGCGGCATCATCGTGAAAAACCGCGTCACCCTGAAAGACGGCAGCCTGAAAGTGCAGAAAAGCGGCCTCACGAACACCGAAATGATCTTTGAAAAAGGCAAAAAACACATGAGCTGGTACGATACGCCGCTTGGCCACATGCTGGCCGGGATCGCCGTCTCGGAAATGCAGGTCACCCAGCAGGAGCACCTGCTCGACATTCTCGTCAAATACCGTCTGGAGCTCAATTATGAACACATCGCGGACTGCCGCATCCGGATTCAGGTCATGTCGAAGGACAGCGGCCTGTTTCGTCTGAGATAATTTATATTTATTCCCTTTTTCATTATGTAAACCAAATGAGCGCCCGAAGCTCGTTTTTATACCCATTTTTATGGTAAAATATTCACTTTTTGCCTTCCATCCGCCCGTATAACCATTCCGGGCGGTTTTTCACGTCTTTTTCCTCCATTTCTTTGTTCATATTGCACAAAAACTCTCTCAAAAACCCCAATTTTTGCGATTTATAAGGGGAGAAAAAGGGACGGATTTTTTTCCCTTAAAAACCCCGCAAAGCCCGATAAACAGGGCGCTGCTGGGATTTTTATTTTTCCCTTGAGGAACGCCCGGTAAGGGAAAAAATAAGGGAAGAAATTTTGCTTTTTGGCACACAAAAGCCCGGGAAACCCCGCAGGCCGGGCAAAAAATTGTAAATTAGTCAGCAAATCCACATTTGGTGACTCGACACTCAAAATGGCCAAAACTTGATGATTTTTCAGAGAAAATATGACGAACGCCAGAGAGGAAGAGAAAATTGTGTGTAAATTCATAAAAATATTTTCTCACTTTGGCACAATTTAGACGACCGAAAACAAGGGAAAGAATTGCGACATATCTTGCAAGGAGGAAAGAAGTATGAAGAAGAGAAATGTGAACTGGGGACGCGTACTGGCGGTATTGCTGACATCGGCTATGCTTATGCAGAGCGGTATCATAGCGTGGGCTGACGAGCCTTCAACAATTTCCGAAAATGAGGCTGCGCGGATCGCGGCGGAGAGCGAAGCGGCAAGAATCGCAGCCGAAAGTGAAGCGGCAAGATTAGCGGCAGAGAGCGAAGCGGCAAGACTGGCGGCGGAGAGCGAGGCAGCAAGATTGGCGGCAGAGAGTGAAGCGGCGCGGATCGCGGCGGAAAGTGAAGCGGCAAGGTTGGCGGCGGAGCAGAGCGAAGCGGAATCCAAAGCGGCAGCGGAGAGTGAAGCGCAGAGCGAGGCGGCAAGGCTGGCAGCGGAAAGCGAAGCGGAATCCAAAGCGGCGGCGGAGAGCGAGGCAGCAGCGAAAGCGGCGGCAGAGAGCGAGGCAAAAGCCAAAGCGGAAAGCGAGGCGGCGGCGAAGGCAGCGGCGGAAAGTGAAGCGGCAAGATTAGCGGCGGAGCAGAGCGAGGCGGAATCCAAAGCGGCAGCGGAGAGCGAGACGGCGGCCGGGACCGAAGCGGCGGAGGTCGACGCCATGCTCGGCATAGAGATCGCGCCGGTTACCTACCGCGTTACTTTTGAAAAAAATTCCGAGGAGCACGGCATCATCCGGGTGGAGAATCAGGAGATCAAGAAGGAAGACCTTGAGAAATATGAAAAGAAGATCGCGTCGAACGGAGAGTTCATCTTCACCGTGCAGCCGGACAAAGGCTATGACATCAAGAGCGTGAAAATAGAAGATAAAGACGTACCGGAAACCAAAAATGAAAACGAATACGAGATCGAGCCGGTGATCAAGGACGTCGAGATCAAAGTAGAATATGAAAAACTTCCGGAGACCGATACGGAAGCGGCAGACACTGAACAGAGTGAAGCGGCGGAAGGCAGCGCCGAGACAGCGCCGGAAGGCGACAGCGCACAGAACCCGGAGCCCGAGACCGAATTCAAATTCATGTTCCAGCAGGTAACCCTCCCGCTCGGCGGCGAGGACGCCTGGGTGACCGGCGCCGAGGGCGAGAACCATTCCTGGCAGGTGCTGAACGAGAACGTGATCAGCATCATCGAGCAGGACGGCGCGCTGGCGAAGATCAGGGCAAACGCAGCCGGCGAAATCTTCCTGGCACATACCTATGCGCTGGACGGCATGAATAAGATGGAAACTTTCCATGTGATCGTTACGGACGGCACGGAGGAAGAAGCGGAGCCGGAGACCGGGGAAACGATGACCGAAGAGCCGGAGAGCGAAACAGAGGAATCGAAGACTGAGGCCGAAGCAGCAGAACCGGAAACGGATGAGACGATAACCGAGGCACCGGAAACAGCAGAGCCGGAGACAGAAGCTCCTGAGACAGAAACACCGGAAGAAGCAGAGACAGAAATCGAGACTGAGACGGAATCCGAACTGGAATCTGAGAGTGAGACCGAGATCGAATCTGAGAGCGAACTGGAATCCGAGAGCGAGACGGAGGAAGAATATAAGACAGATTTTTATTTTGAGAATGAAGAAATCAGTATTACGGTGAAAGCTCTGGAGGAAGCACAGCTCCCGATGGATACGGAACTGGTAGCGGAAAAGCTTGCTGAGGACAGTGAAGCGTATCGGGAAGCCAAGGCAGCGGCTGACGCGCAGTCCGGAGCAGACCCGGCGACATCCAGTTATTTATTCTATAACCTCAAGTTAGTGAGCAATGGCGAGAAGTTGGAGCCGGAAAAAGGAATGCTGACGGTACAGGTGGAATTTAAGTACACTTCCAGTCAGAATGTTTATAATATTGAAGACACAGAAAATGGCAAGATTGCAGAAGATGTAACCGCAGATGCAGAAGGAAACAGTTTAAGCTCTGTAGACTTTGAAGTATGATTGTCGGCGTACCGTAGAAAAGGCAGATACGGGACAGAGTCATTTTCAGGTACGGGACAGAGAGACGGGGAAAGGAGATCATTATGAAAGAGAGAAGTATATGGAGCAGATTGATCGCAATGATGCTCGTTATTGCGATGGTGTTCACGAGTCAGCCGGTGTCCGTGCTGGCGGCAGATGGGGTTGCTACAGTTGGTACAGATGTGCCAATGCCGGTAGAGCTTCCTCCGGGAGTGCCGGAGGGGGCGATAGATTTTGAAAGTTGGATAACCCATGCTAAATTGTCTTATAAAGATGAGGCAGGCAATTGGATAGAGATTAATGCTCATACCAATTGGGATGAAGTGCATATCACAGATGCTACGGAAGTCAAAATGGAGCTTGACTTTAATGTTGGAACGGACATAAATAAGGGTGATGTAATTTATCTAAAAATCCCCAATAATTTTGTTGCGGAAGCAGGATTAGAAGGTAATGTGACCGATACTAGCGGCCAATTTATTTCTTTAGGTAAGTATAAGATTATAGGCGATTATATTATAATAACCTATAGTCAGGATAATATTAAAAATGGACATATTGAATTTGAGGGAAAACTGACGGCTTCAAGCGGCAGTGGGGAGGATGCAAAGACAAAAGTTGGAGTAGATGAATTTGAGTGGAATGTTCCTGTTGCAAGGGATTCCAGTAATATAAAGAGAAACATCAAAATAGAAAAAGAAGACCAATATTGGGATGCAACAATTGACGAGAACGGGGATATCATTCTTGAATATCGGATTAAGATTACGGCCCCGGAAGATAATAATGTAAATCTTGAAGAACTGGTAATAGAGGATACATTTAGTGAGTACGGAAATTATGTAACATATATGAATGAGGTTCGGTTCAGCGGCAGTAATCCGGATCGCATAAAGGAAGCTGTTAATAATGAAAAGCTGAAGATTGAATCAACATTTGATAATACGAGTAAAACAGCAGAATTTAGGCTCACTGGCGATGAGGCTTACTTGGCACCCGGAGAGGCGCTTCGGTTTTATTATAAGGTTAAAATCAGCAAAGAATTTTTTGAAAAAGCAGGTGCTGGAGACAAAATCTATAATAATGCGGTGGTGACAGGTAAAGACCACGTTCGTGCTGAAGATGGCTGCAGTCTCAGAATAAATGAAATGAAGCCGTTTGAGAAAACTTCTGTTATAGAAGGCGGCCGTATTAAACATACAATTGAAGTAAATAAGGGCTGGCTTATCGATTTCTCGCGAGACATGAAATGGGTTGTTGAGGATACGATGGAAGGCCAGTATATTGACGGACCGATTGAAATTACCGGAGAAGATACAAGTGAACAACTTGTTACTAATACGGTTGAACCAACATTGACACCAGAAGGATCGGATCAAAAAACAGGTTTCACCTGGAACGTACCAGAGGGCCGCATTCACTGGACCATCACTTATTATACAAAACCCATGAGTGGGGCTTCCGGGGAATGTAAAAATAATGCGGTCTTGAAAAATAGTAGAAATAATCATTGCTATGGAAGCGAGACTGGTGTTCCGATTGGCGGTAACTATACGGTAGACAAAACACATTCTCTGACGGAGGCTGATTATGCAAATAACAGGATTCATTGGAAGGTCGTGCTGGACAATGATCCTGTTAACGGAGAAAAGATAATTCCTGATGGGGCTGAATATGTTGATAAGTTGTCCTGCAGTTCTGAGGAAAAAGAATATTATAAAGTGCTTGCGGCTACGCTGGAGATTAAAGATGCCAAAGAAAAAACAGTAATTGAGAACGAAAAAGACGGGTATACAATTCAGTGGGGGGAAAATTTTGATGAGTTTACAATAACCTTCCATGGAGATCAGAAAGCCCCGCTGACGATTGAATATGATACGACGATGGATCTTTCAGATTCTACTGGAATAGAAAATCCAAATGATGTCAGATTCCAGAACAATGGAGAATTGTATATCAATGATGAAAAGGTAGGTGAAGACGAGGAAAGATTCAGACCCAGTTTTGAGATAGATATTAAAAAAAGTGTAGCTGACTATGACCAGACAACCGGAGTGATTCCGTGGGAGATTTCTTTTAACAAAGGCAGATCCGATCTTCCCGACTATGGAGATATTGAGATAGTCGACCCGATACCGGAAGGATTGGAATATGTTGAAGGTTCTCTCAAAGTATGGCGCAGGAGTGACTATGGCGGAACTCATTGGGTTGATCAGGCAGAGGCAGGGGATGACCAGGAGGTATATTGGCAAGAACCAATCTACAACAAAGACACAAATACGTTGATGATAAAGTTCACCCAGGGAGTGAGTGGGAATAACGTCAAGATTACTTTTGATACGAAAATCAAAGATATGGGTTCTCTTGCAGGGACGAAAACGTTTAAGAATACTGCGACTTTATCCTTTGGTAGTATAAAAAAGACGACAGAGGCTTCTACTACGATAACAGACGAACCTCTTGAGAAATCGGCTCAGTATGATGAGAATACCGCTCCGTATGTATATTATACCCTGAAGGTAAATCCGCATGGCGTTATGTATGGAACCGATCCGAAACCGGAGAGGATAACTGTTCAGGATGAGATTAATCCTGGGGCTTCTGCAGATGAGTCGGATGTACTGTATCCAACGAAGATTAATGTGTATCCGATGAAGAGTGATGGAACAAAAGATGAGGATAATCCTTTAATAGAAAATCAGGATTATTTTGTTCATAAAATCAATGACAAAACATTTTCTGTGGATATACCGAATGGGCGGGCACTGATCATTGAGTATATTTGCCTCACGACGAAAACTACTTTGGGACAAAACGTAACGCTTGACAATACGGCTACATTATATGTAAAGGGCGTACAAACGGGTAGTGATGTTTGGAAAGAGGAGAAGGAGGTACTCAAGGGCAGGGTTTCCGGATCGACGGAAGATTTGCAGATCACTATTTTCAAAAAAGATGGCGAAATTTCGTCGAGTGAGACATATCTCTCTGGGGCAGAATTTGAATTTGGTACGGCTAAAATAGAAGAACTGTCTAGCGGAACCTATCGAGTGAGTAAAGTACCTGGAAAGACATTGTCGGTTGATGAAACGGGCGAATTGGCTATAGGTGAAGACGAGGGATTGACCTACAATAAATGGTACTATTTCGTTGAGACAAAGGCTCCGGAAGGATATGCCAAAGATACAACCGTTTATTATTTTACACTTCCTAATACAGAAATTAGTGGAGATGCTCAAGCAATAAATGCAGCTATTAAAGCAGGAAAAGTAATTCCGGCTCCTCAGGAAGGCGGCGCTGAGTATAGTATCAATGAGAGAAGGATTCCATATTATATTGATAATTTCAAAGGCAGCCTTACTGTTGAAAAAATAGTAGCTGAGGAAAACAAGCCTGACGGCTGGGCAGATGAAGAATTTGAAGTTCTTATAAGCGGTTCTTCTTCATTAGAAGGAGCTTATGCGGCTGGCCATTCTATTACATGGGATGCGGGCAAGCCGAATGAAATTAAACTTAAAGTAAAGGCAGGGGATAAGGTAACAATTAAAAACCTTCCTATTGGTACATATACCGTTACGGAGACCGTTGAGGGTAAGTCATATACAGCAAGCTATCAGGTGAGTGAGGCTAACCAGTCCGGCGACGGTACTGTGAAGCTTACGGATGCGGCAAAGGATGGTACAGTAACAATCACAAATACTTATCAGAATAACGGCGAGCTGGAGATCGTGAAGTATACGGCCGGCAGCTGGGCGCCGGAGAACGGGACATATGAAGTGACTGTCAGCGGGTCCGATATGGACGGTGCGCAGGTGTACTTCGGAGAGGAGGACGTAACCGAGGATACCACGAAGGCAGAGGTAAGCGATAGCGAGATCAAGCTGCATATGCCGAAGGAGACGTCCGTGAAGCTGAAGGGCCTGAAACCGGGCAGCTACACCGTAACAGAACCCGGAACAGGCTTCGAGGCGGAGTACAGCGTGGACGGCGGTGCATACGGGGAAGCCGCACCGACGGTAGCGCTTAGCAACAATGCACCCAGGAAGGTGGAGATCCTGAACACTTACCCGAACGTAGGCAAGCTGACAATAACGAAGGAAGTAGCAGGAGGCAGTGCACCGGAAGAAGGCAGCTATACCGTAACCGTGACGAGAACGAATGTGCCGGAAGGCGAAGAGAGCCTGGAAGCACAGGGCAGCGTGACGGTGACAGGCATGACGGCAGGTACGGACGCGGCTGTAAAGGATAACAGTGTGACTTTCTCGTTAGACATTAACGGCACAGCGACCGTGGGAGGCCTCCCGGCAGGCACGTATGAAGTGACCGAGGCGGGCCAGGAAGGCTTCAAGATGACCTACAAGGCAGGCGGGGACGGTACGGCGGTACAGCTTGGAGGAGCTGTTACAGAACAGGCTGTGACGGTGACGAACACCTACCCGGACAAGGTCACCCTTGGGATTGACGGCACGAAGGGCCTCCTGGGCCGCGCGATTGCGGAAGGTGACGACTTCACGTTTGAAGTGACGGAAGCGACGGCTGACAGCCCGAAAGCGGAGATGCCGGCGGAGACGACAGCGACGGCTGCCGCGCCGGGCGGAACGTTCAGCTTTGGCGACATTACTTTTGGCAAAGAAGGAACATACCACTTCACCGTGAGAGAGGTTCCGGGGGATGATGAAAACATCACCTACGATACCGTAAGCTATGGCGTAGACGTAACAGTGGAGTACAATGCGGACAGCAACAGCTACTTTGTATCGGGGGCAACCGTAAACGAGACACCAGTAGATGTAACAAACGGAAGGATCACACTGCCGGATAAGGCAGGCGCGGGATATACCTTCGTAAACGAAGTGAAGACAGGCAGCCTGTCTGTGACCAAGGCGGTGGATGCAGGAGATGCAGAGGGAATTGACGGAGATTCCTATACCATCGAAGTGACCCGTGGCGAAAGTGAATCGGTTATTAATTGGAGCACTGTGAAAGCGACCCAGGG
>CANRIG010000086.1 GCA_947630595.1 uncultured Lachnospiraceae bacterium
TATTTTATAGGAATTTCCTGGGGTGTTTCAATTTTGGGGATGCTCGATGGCATACCTAATTGCAATCGTTACAGTTTGATATTATTCAATTAGCCTTCAAAAACAATCGGGTCGCTGCTATAGCGCCCGATTTTCATGAAACCATTATCTTTGTGTATGTTTGTGTATTTTCAGCTTGATTTATTGTGTAATTTTGTGTACAATATTTCTGTCCGGGGGAAAACAGTGAATCCAAGAAATACGGCTGTCAAAGAATTAAAAGCCCATGGTTATCGTTTTAAACGCAGCGGCGGAAAACATGACATCTATTACAACGCGGAAAGAAAGCACACCATTCCTCTAAAGCGCGGACATTTTGATGAAGCCGATTTACGCTATATATGTAAAGAAATCAGTCAGGGCGGCAGGATGTAATTGCTGTTCGCCCCAAAAGGAGGGTTTCATGAAATATATCTATACCGCAACATTTACTCCAAATGACGACGGCACGAAATATTACTGCCGTGTTCCGGATCTCCCGGGATGCATTACCACCGGCGACAGCATTGACGATGCCATCGAGATGATCACCGATGCCGCCAGCGGCTGGCTGGTCGTCGCAGAGGATGAAGGCAATGACATTCCGGCGGCAACCCCGCAGTGCGAGCTTGCCATTCCGAAAAATACCATCTGTTCTCTCATCCGTATTGATACCGTCGCTTACCGCGCGGCGACCGATACCAGAGCCGTCCGCAAGAACGTTTCTCTCCCCGCATGGATGGCAAATGTTGCAGAAAAACGGGGCATAAACTGCTCTCAGGTCCTCCAGGAGGGCCTGCTGCAGCTGTTGAATTCCGGCCACGCAAAATCATAATGTTCCGCATATTTTTGTATTACAGCTTCTGAACCGGCTATTTTACAGAAGAATTCAATGCCCGGACAGCGAAATGCCAAAAGCATGGCCCGCCGCCTCCGCTTCCCCTCACCGGTTCATCCGGTCAGCCCTGCAGAATAACACGTATCCGATGAGGAACATAACCGCGAGAATCCCGACGCCGGCATTCGCCAGGCCGGTGATCTGCGCCACAAAGCCGACCAGCAGCGTGCCCGCAAAGGAAGCGCCTTTGCCGCAGATGTCGTAAATGCCGAAATACTCGCCGGACTTTTCCGCCGGGATGATGCGGGCAAAGTAGGAGCGCGAAAGCGCCTGAATCGCGCCCTGGAACATGCCGACCAGAATCGCCAGCAGCCAGAACTCCCACTGCTTGTCGAGCTGAATCGCAAACAGGGCAATGCCGGTATAGGCGAGGATGCAGACCTTAATCAGCAGTCCCGTCGGATATTTGCGGGACAGTCTGGAAAAAATCAGCGCGCACGGAAACGCCACAATCTGTGTCACCAGCAGAGCCAGCAGCAGACCGGAGGAATCCAGGCCGAGCGCGCTGCCGTAGGCCGTCGCCATCTCGATGATCGTGTAAACGCCGTCGATAAAGCAGAAAAACGCCAGCAGATATGCAAAAATATGCTTCTCGCCACGGATGTCGCGCAGGGTCGCGCCGAGTCTGCGGAAGCTGTCGCCGACTGGGTGCGCGGGCAATGCCACATATCGTTTTTGTTCATAATTTTTCAGCAGCGGCAGAGAAACCACCAGCCACCAGGCTCCGTTCAGCACAAAGGCGATGGTGATCGCCGCCTGGAACGACAGGCCTATTTTCTCATACATGAGGACAAACACCAGCGAAATCACAAACGGAATGCAGCTTCCGATGTAGCCCCAGGCGTAACCGTTTGAGGACACCATGTCCAGACGCTCCGGCGTCGTCACGTCCACCAGCATGGAATCATAAAAAATCAGGCTGGCGCTGTAGCCGACCTTGGCGATCACAAAAATCGCCAGAAACACGATCCACGAAACCGGCGCCGAAAGCGCAGCGCAGCCGATCACGCCGGTCATCATGCAGAATGTAAACAGCGGTTTTTTGAAATTCTGCGTGTCGGCCAGCGTGCCCAGCACCGGGCCGATCACCGCCACAATGATTGTAGCCACGGAGGCCGCATAGCCCCAGTAAGCGAGGTAATCCACCTCCGAGATGCCGGCCGTCTCCGCCAGATGATTAAAGTAGATCGGCATGATGGTCGCGATCAACATCGTAAACGCCGAGTTGCCCACGTCATACAGAATCCAGTATTTTTCCAGTTTTGTCAGTTTTGTACTTGTGCCGCCCATACGCCGCCTCCTCTTTTCGATTTCTGTCTGAATCATTTTTCCATCAGCCTTTTACTTGAATATTCGCGTAAAGCATTTTCTGTCGGCCCTTTATCCAAATATCTGCAAAAAACATTTTTTCTGTCACCCTTTTACCCGAACTTCTGCGTAAAGCATTTTCTCTGCCTCTCTCTACTCGAACGTCCGCGCAAAGCGCTTCTCCAGCGGCCGTCCGCCGCGCACGCTCTCATCAAAACTCTCCATCAGCCGTACCGCCAGCAAAACCGCATGGTCGAAACGGTACTGTAGGCCCGCGTTGCTGACCGCGCAGGCCGGATTATCCGTGTGCTGGTACATCAGGCCGTTGCTTTTGGCATAGGTGCCGGTGAGCTTCATAAAGGCATTGATCAGATGATAATGAACCGCGCCGGGCGTCGTAAACAGCTTCTTCACGCGCTGGAGATCTTTCAGGGAGCCCAGCACCCGCTTCTCCCCGATTTCGGGATGGTAAAACGGCGCGATCGCAGCCGCCGTCTCCCTGTCCGCCGCCACCAGATCCGCGATCGGATAGGAAAACGCGTCGAAGCCGTCCTGCCGCAGCAGCGTCTTGTCAAACTCCGCCTCGATCTCCAGATGCTCCACCCCGATCTGACCAATCATCTCATTCACATAGGAATGACATTCGCTGTCCAGCGTAAAATGGCAGATAAAGCCCAGGAGATACGCATACTCCCGGCTGTCCCTGCCGTATTTGCGGACAACACGCAGCGCACGCCGGAAAAACGGGTATGCCGAAACTTTATGCAGACCGTAGCCGTAACGGTTCAGCCGGTTTTTTATCACTGGCCGGTAAAAGAAAAAAATATCCGGGCCCTGCAGGCCCACTTCGTACTGCGGTTTATATTTTGTGATAATCTGCTTCAGCTCTCCGTCCATCTGTGCGGCCACCCGAGCGCCAAAACAGTAATGTGCATACACTGCAGGCATATTTTTTGCTCCTCACTTTCGCTTTTTATTGATCAGCCTTACTCTCTGTTTTCCTTATTACTCTTACTTCCTGACTTTACTTATTATTCTTACTCTCTGCTCTTATTGACCAGCCTTGCTCTCTGTTTTCCTTATTACTCTTACTTCCTGACTTTACTTATTATTCCTGCTCTCTGCTCGTATTGATCTGCCCTGCTCTCTGTTTTACCTGTTACTCTTATTTCCTGACTTTCCTGACTTTCCTGACTTTCCTGACTTTACTTATCGTTCTTACTCCCTGCTCTTATTGATCAGCCCTGCTCTCTGCTTTACCTGTTACTCTTATTTCCTGACTTTCCTGACTTTACTTATTATTCTTACTCCCTGCTCTTATTGATCAGCCTTGCTCTCTGCTTTCCTTATTACTCTTATTTTCCGTCCTTACACATTATTTTACTATAACAGCGGCAAAACAGCAAACCCATTCCCGTTTTTCAACAGAATAAAGCATACATCCGCCGCATAAAAATATCAGGCTGCTACTGTGCAGCCTGAACGTGCTCTATGATCAGTTTCAGCAATTCCATCTCGCTCTGAAATTCAGCCACGACCGCGCCGTCTGAATTTTTCAGAAGGCCCTGCCAGCCGGTCCGCTGCCGGGTCTGCACGATCACATCAAAGGTGTCGCAGGCGCCGGTCTGCTCCAGAATAAACGCGCTGTCCATCTTGTCCGGCGGCGCCGCGCAGTAGCTCGCGTACGCGTGGTCGTCGGTAAACGTGCGCTTTTTCTGGAAAGTCTGCGGATATCCTTTTTCGTCGAACATGCTGTCCGCCTTTAAAAACAGCTCGCTGCAGTTTTCAAAGGTCAGCGGCTCCTCCCGCAGTCTGCTATAGACGCGCCCCTCCAGATCATTCTGCTCCATACGGTCTACGCAGACCCTGAGCGCATTCGACGGATAACTCCTTTTTTCTCCTCCTGTTGCTTTTTCCATAAACAACACCTGCTTCTGTCGTCCTGAAACTCTCAATTGTCAAAGTGTTTATATTGCATTACTCCGAAGCTGTGAGCTCGCCGAGCTCGTAAACCAGGTCAAGCTTGCGCCTGCCGATTGCCTTCAAAAACCGTTTCTTCGTCCGCTCCGCCACCAGCACGCCGGCCTCATACGAACAGGTCGGCAGCAGCACAATGTACTGCGTCTGGCTGTACCTGGCCGCCACATCCCCGACGCGCAGCGTCTTCTGCAGCAGCTCGCCCAGAATCTCCACGCCCTCGATCAGGCCCGTGTCGACTGACCGTTCAGACCGCAGCTTTCCGCTGCGCCGGACCGTCAAAAGCAGCATGTTCTCCGCCATGCCGGAGCGCTTGAGCCGTCTGGCCTCAACGTGGTAAATCTGGCAGAACACCTGATAGTCGCAGAAAAACGCGCCCTTGGGACGGCCGCGCTCGCACACCTCCATCATCAGGTCGTTGATGTCCGTCACACGCCCCTCCGAGCCCAGTATCATCTCGCTGATGATCGACTGCAGCCGCTCCGAGCTGCGGACGCCCAGACTGTCGTAGAGCATCTTGCTGACCTTTTCGTAGTGAAGCATCGCCAGATCGAACTTGCCCTGTCCGCACAGGCTCTTGATCACCCAGTAGTGGATGTCCTCGTCCATCATGTCCGTGAGCAGCGCCTGGTTGCACAGCGCTTCCAGCCGGCTCCAGTCCTCCTCCTGCTCGTACAGATTCGCCAGTACCTTCACAATATCCATATACAGCGATTCGTACCAGGTCACTTTGGAGAGAATCCAGGATTCGCCGGCAATCCGCGGCGTCACGTTTCCATTAAAGCATGCAATCGCTTCCCTGCACAGCTGTTTTTTCTCTTTTTCATCGTCCAGAGAACGAATCTGGGCAGACAGCTTCTCAAACTGCTCGTAATCCGTCTCGATCTCGATGTCTTGATTCCAGCGATACGCTCCGGGAAGCGTACAAATATACTCACGCTCGCCAAACACCTTCAGCTCCGCGCGCAGGCGGTACATGAGATTCTTGAGGGCGCTTTCCGGATTCCTCGAATCGTCCTCCCAGAACGTGTCGATCAGCTTTTGGCGGGTAAGCGTTTTGTCTCTGTTAATCAGTACATAAGCCAACAGGCGTGTCAGCTTGTTGGAATGAAGCGCGTCCTCATCCAGCCGTACGCCTTCATATTCAAGGCAGAAATTGCCAAACAACTGCATTTTCATTTTAACTTTCATGCGATCCGACCTGCTCAATATCTCTCTGTCTCACCGTCGTACCCGCGAAGCCGACGGGACAAGACACATTCGCCTACTCGTCTTCTTTGCTAATCGCAGACTCCATCAGCTTCAACAGCTCCAAAACGCTGCGGAACGCCTGCTTTTTCTGTCCCTGCACCCATTCGATGCTGCCCTGCCAGCTCTGATTTTGCGTATCGTTCACTTCGATAATAAACGTCCGTTTTTTCTTCAATGAATCCAACTCCTCGTTTTTTGCAGGAAAATGAATTTCCAGACTCTCTCCATATAAAATCTGATTCCAATCCCGTTACCTGAATTATATCCCCTGAAAGTCATAAAACGGTCATGCAAAGCAAAAAACTGGAAAATTTACCGCAAAAATCAGCCGACTGACAGCTCTGTCTCCTCTAATTCCGGAATATTCGCTTCCGGTGAAGGCTGCGGAGCAAACTGCGCCGTCCACGCCTCCGCTTTCCCTGAAATCTCGTTGACCAGATCCAGCCATCCGCCCTGCGTCATCTCCAAAAGCACGCGCTCGCTCTCCGGCTCCGCGATTTCACCCGGATCCGCGCTGAAGGAAATATCGCCCGCATAGCCGACGCTCTCCGTCCCGGACTGCACCGTCAGCCCGTCGATCTTCCAGAGGAAGCTTTGGCCCGGTTCGATTTCGGTGAACGTGCTGTCAAGCGTGAGCGCCACGTCTTCCCCTTCGGCACTGAGCTTAAACGCCGCGTCGAAATCTCCGGTGGCCGCGTCAAAGGTCATGGTAAACAGGGTGTCGGAAAATACCGTCTCCTCCGGCGTTGCAGCCTCCAGCGAACACGTCGTCTCCGAGACTGTGCCGTCCTCCTGCGTCTGCACGCGCACAAGAACGTCGCCCATCTCCTGGCGCTCCGTATCCAGTATCGTTATATGGCAGTCCAGCCCCTCCGACACATCCGCCGGATCGAGATAGGCAATCTCATAATCGACATAGCCCTGGAAATCCGGTTCTGCCGCGACCATCGGTACGCCGCCCGACGCATTTGTTTCCGTTTCTCCCGCCGCTATGCCGCCCGGCGCGTTTGCTTCCGTTTCCCCGGCCGCGTTCACCTCTATGCCGCCCGGCGCATTCGTTTCCGTTTCTTCCGCCGCGTTCGCCGCTGTGCCGCCCGGCGCGCTCGTTTCCGTTTCTCCCGCCACGTCCGCCGATATACCGCCCGGCGCGCTCGTTTCCATCGATCCTGTCGCGTCCGCCGCATTGCCCGCCGGGGCGAGCGCTCCCTCCACGACCTCGGTCGTCGTCCCATTCTGCTGCTTCAGCGCCGCGGTATCAAGATACAGCTCATAGCTGATCCGCTCCACAAGATCGTCCCGCACATCAAACCGCAGCTCAATCTCGTCGCCAAGCATCTGCCGCATCTGCGTCATCATCTGATCCAAAGAAGTTTCCAGCGTCTCCTCAAAATCGGCGTCCGCCACACTGACCAGCCCCGATTCGGTGAAGACGGACAAATACTGCCGGACAAAGAACTCATAGAGATCGGCGATATCATCGCTCTGCACGGCCGCCGTGTAAACGGTAAGGCCGTCCTCCTCCGTCTTCTCCACCGCAGTCTTCTGCCGGAACTCCTCCGCTTTCTCCTGCATCTGCTCTGTCAGCTCTTCAAACAGATTCCCGGAGGCATCCTCCTCCGGATAAAACCGAAGCTCCAAATTCGGAATCGCCGCAGCGTTTTCCTCCGTCGTCCCCAGTATCTCCGCCAGCGCGGAACTCAGGTACTGCTCTTTAAAGTTGCCGGCCTTCAGCGACAATGCGCCCTCAAACAACTGCGGAATCATCAGCGACAGCCGCCCGCTGTCTCCGCGAAGGCTCAAATCCAGCAAATCGTCTCCGTCCTTCTGCGCGCCCGCCTCAAACAGCCACGCCCTCTGCCGCGTATTGCTCTGCACATTCAGCCGCACCGTCGTGCCGGCCCACTCCGCCGCGTCCCCGGACAGCATCGCTTTCGTCCCGTCCGTCAGGCCTCCGTTCACCAGAAGCTGAATCCCGTTCTCGTCCGCGGCCTCGCTCAGCCCGGAAAGCCCCAGCGTCTGCGCCATCAGCGACTCCGTCCGCGCCTCATACTGAGCCTCCATGATCTCATTCAGCTCGTCAATCGGAGCGGCCAGCGCCGTGGTCTGCGTCAGCATCACGGCCGTCAGCACCGCAGCGGCCGCTTTTCCCCAAAGCTTTCTCCATCTGCTCATTCGGTCATACCCCCTTTGACTGTTTTCTTTTCCGAAAAAACAATTGGATAATAATTATTCCATAAACTTATTATGTATATTATAACGCATAAATTCTGCTGTTTCAACAATTTACCGTATATTCACTCTTTCTTTACGCTTTTTTTATACAATAATCAGGCGCCATTCTGCACATACTACGGTATAGTCAATACTATCAGTACTGTTTCATATCAATGAAAAAGGAGGTGCCATCATATGCCGGATATCCATTCCACTGTCATGAGCCTGCCGCGTTCCTGCAAATCCGCCGCCGAGCGCATGGCTTACGAGCTGGCGCGGGACGACGCCCTCGCTGATATCTCAGACGCCGACAGCCGCAAAATTTCCGAGCTGGAACGCATGATTTCCAAAGAAACCGGGGAGCGCATCGCGCTTGTCGCTTACCGGGTAGAGTAGGTTTGAATTCTCCGGTTTTATGGAAACGAAAAACCGCCGGGCAAAAGCAGTATCTCAGAGAATTCTCCGGTTTTGTGGAAACGAGAAATCACCGGGCAAAAGCAGTATCTCAGAATTCACGGAAACAGGACTGCCAAATACACGGAAGCAGAGCCGCTATATACATGGAAGCAGAACCTCTGAGTGCGCAGAAACGGGGCCCCTGTCTCGCAGAAGCCCCGTCCTGTCCCCGGAAATCGCCCGGTTTCTCTTTTGTATCAGATGCTCACAGCTTCGGCACGGCCGGTATAAAGCGCAGCCGGAGCGTGAGATTCTGTCTGCTGTTGTGATCCGCCTGCCGGTCTGGACGGCAGGCGCCTCGTAATTCAGCTGCAACTCTGGAATCATTATATCAGCCTGCAAATGCCTTGTCAATAATTATCTCAATATTTTCAATATCATCATATTGTTTATAATTATAACCGGATTCAGTTCAGCATCTGATCCAGGCGGCGCGCCGAGGTGCGCTTGGCCTCGCGGGACGAATGTGCATAAATATTCATCGTCGTGCTGATGTCCGAGTGCCCCAGCAGCTCCTGCACGTCCTTGGGCGTCGCCCCGCAGTGAAGCAGGTTGCTGGTAAAGGTATGACGCAGCTTATGAAAATGAAATTTCTCCATCCCCTCCAGCTTCTGGCTGGCTTTCCGGCATCTCTGGCTGACCTGGCCGGGCGTGGTGAACGTGCCGTCCTCGCGGAGGCAGACCATGTCGATTTTGTGGTAATCGTCCGGCGTCGCCTCGGACCGCGGCACGGAGTGAATCTCAAAGTGCCTGCGGCCCTTGTCCATCACAACCTGATAATAGTTATAAAAATACGCCGGACCGTACTGGAGACTCCAGCTGGCCTGCCGGCGTTTGGCCTCACGGAGAATGTCGGCCAGCGTATCGCAGAAATCCACCGTGCGGATTTTGTTGCGCTTGGTCGTCCCCATCTCCGTCTGGTGGGTGAGCGTGTTGTAGCGGATGCTGCGGCGGACGATGATAAACTGCTCTTTCATATTGATGTCCTGCCAGGTCAGCGCGCAGACCTCGCCGACGCGCAGCCCGGTATAATAGGAAATCTGCACCGGCAGCAGCGCCGAATTGCCTTGCAGAAAATCGCAGAGCCGGAGAAACTGCTCATGGGTCAGAATCTGGCTTTCCTCCTCCAGCTCCGTCTCAAACAGCTGGGCCTCCTCCGGCCGTTCCTTCCGGACTACATACTGCATGGGATTGTAGGCGAGCAGCTTTTTCGGATAAACCGCATAGCGGAACGCGCCCTGCAGGATCGCCATGTAGAGCCGCACCGACCCCATCGCCAGCGGCGGCGACACAAGGCCGCCCGGTTCCACGCCGCCGAAGCACAGGAAATCCAGATAGTCCTGCAGGCTCTTGGTCGTCACGTTTTTCAGCTTGCGGTCGCTGATCGGGTGCTGCTTAATGCGGTTAATGATGCTCAGATAAGCGGTGACCGTACCGTTGCTCTTGTTGCCGGGCGTCAGATCCTCCTCCACCCACATGTCCAGAAGCTCGCCGACCGTCGTGTTCTCCCGGCGGATGAGGTACTGTCTGGTCTCATAGTCCGCCAGCGCCCTGCGGAGCATGGTCTCGGTCTCGCGCTTTGTGCGGCCGCCGTTGAATTCCTTCTGCACGCGGTTGCCGCTCTCGTCCTCCACGTAAAAACGGTAATACCATCTTCCGCCCCTTTGCCTTACTGATCCTTTGCTCATAAAAATTACCCCTTTCCTGATTAGAAATATTGTTCATTACAATAAAAAACTACAATGAAAATTAACTGTCAAGGGGTTGAAACAAAGCGAATACAATATTATTATATTTACTTTGACAAAATAAGTCAGATTTCTTATACTGAATACAGAGGTATATCATGAAATGCCCTGCTAACAAAATGGCCTGCTGACGAAATGTCCTGCTGATTGCTTTGCGCTTTCGCAATCCTGCCCGGCACTATAAAATTTCTAAAAAGGAGAAGCAAATGGAAAAATTACTGGAACTGACAAATGAAATGATGAAATATGAAGCGGGCTGCCCCGGGCGCATCCAGCATTTTCTGAAGGTGCACCGGTTTGCGCAGCTGATCGGCATCCAGGAACGGCTGGACGAGGCGACCCAGTTCACGCTGGAGGCCGCCGCCCTGGTGCACGACATCGGCATCCGCCCCGCGGAGGAAAAGTACGGCAGCCACGCTGGCCATCTGCAGGAGCAGGAAGGGCCCGCGCCCGCGCGTCGCATGCTGACCGCGCTCGGCTTTGACGAAGCAGTCATCGACCGCGTCTGCTATCTGGTCGCGCACCACCACACCTGCACGAACGTGGACGGCCTCGACTACCGCATTTTGCTGGAAGCCGATTTTCTCGTCAACCTGTATGAAGACGGGGTGTCCGAAAGCGCGGTGCGGTCGGCGCTGGAACGCGTTTTCCGCACGGAAACCGGCGCCTGGATCTGCAAAAATATGTTTGGAATCTCATAAAATACGGCTGCCGCCGCACTTATATTCTGTGCAGCAGCAGCCTTTTTTTACTTACGCATTCTTCCCGCTGTTCGAGCCACCGGCGCAGCCGCGGATACGCCTGCTCCGCCATCTCGTAGCCGTGCCAGTAAAAGTCCTCCAGCTTTTCGAGGTCCCGCTCGGTGCGGCTGACGGTCGGCCCGGCGGGGCGGATGACAAACGCCTGCCCGCGCCGTTCCAGACGGTCGACCAGATCCATTTCCCGGTTGTAGACGTGATTGCGCTGCAAAAGCGCGCGGCCCAGCATCGGGTATTTGCGGTAGTACGCTTTGGCCAGGCGCATCACCGACGACTGGTTCTCGTCTTTATAATATCCTTTTTTTCGCGTCAGGATAATGATATTGAAGTCGAAGCCGTCCGCGATCGCCTTGCGCACCGGCACCGAATCCGCGATGCCGCCGTCGAGCATCGGGATGCCGTCGACCGTCGTCATCGGCGATACGAACGGCAGGCTGGAAGAAGCCCGGCAGGCCGCCATCAGCCGGTCCTTGCTGCGGTATTCCTCGATAAATTCCACCCGCCCGGTCAGGCAGTTGGTCGCCGCCAGCAGGCAGCGCGCCGGCGACCGGACAAACGCCTGAAAGTCAAACGGATAATCCTGATTCGGAAACTGGTCGAAGATCAGATCCATATTCATGAAATATCTCGTCTTCAGCATGGTGCGGACGCCGTACAGCTCGTAGTCGAGCTGCGCGTCGAGCATGCACTCCTTGGTGCGCAGAATCTGGCCTGAAACGTAGTCCACCGCATTGCAGGCCCCCGCGGACACCCCGATCACATAGGGGACGAGCAGCTTTTTCTCCATAAAATAGTCCAGTACGCCGCTCGTAAAAATGCCGCGCTGGCCGCCGCCCTCCAGAATCATGCCTGCCTTTTTCATGCAACTCTCCATTCCGCCGCCTTTTAAGTTGGCGGCACTAAACCCTGCTTATTCCTGTAAATATTCCCGCCCTGTCAGGGCCGCGGATTACGCCTCCGTGTCCGCGGTCTCCGTTTCTGCGGTCTCGCCGCTTTCCGTCTCCGCGATTTCGCCGCTTTCCGCTTCCGCGGGTTCGCTGCTCTCCGTCTCCGCGATTTCGCCGCTTTCCGCTTCCGCGGGTTCGCTGCTCTCCGTCTCCGCGGCTTCTTCGCTCCCGCTCTCCGTTTCCACGGCCTCGCCGCTCTCCGCTTCCATAGCTTCCTCCGGCGTCATTTCGGTCTCCTCGACTTCCTCTACAATCGTGTTCTCCAGCAGGAAGTCCAAAGCCTTGGTCTGCAGCACACTGACGCGTACGGTGCTCTCCCCGTAATCGGCTACCAGAGCCTCCGGCGAATCATATCCGTACTCCGCCGCATAGCTCTCGCAATACTCCTCGTACTCCTCATCGCTGACCTCCATGCCTTCGCTCTCCGCAATCGCCTTCAGATACAGCTCCTGCTCGATGTTCTGCTTCACCACAAACTCCGCTTCCTCGAGAAACTCCTCACGGTTCATGCCGAACGTCTGCTCCAGATAATCCTCAAACTCCATGGAATACGCTTCCGCAGTCTCGCGGTAGGACACCTCCATGTTGGTCACACCGAAATCGACCAGCTCCTGCGGGTATCCTTTGATCTCCGAGGAACTCGCCAGCTGCATATAAAGGTCCATCTTGATCTGGCCCTCCCGGGACTGCTCTTCCTGTTCCTCCAGGTCGGCGCGGACTGACTCGCGGTAGGAAGCCACAGCCGTGTACTCTCCGTCGGAAATCAGGCTCACCAACTCGTCGGTCACCTCCGGCATACGGCGTACTTCGTTTACCGTCACCGTAAACACAACCTCCTGCCCGGCCAAGTCGGTATTGCCGTAATTCTCCGGGAACGTCAGCGGCAGATCCACCGTATCGCCGACCGCCACACCGATCAATCCGTCCTCAAAACCGTCGATAAACGTGCCGGAACCGATCGCCAGGTCATAGCCCTTGTCCGTGCCGCCGTCAAATGCCTCGCCGTTCAGCTTGCCCACATAGTCGATGTTCGCGATGTCGCCCAGCTGCACCGTGCCCTCCGTCAGGGTGTCCAGCGCATCCGCCGCCTGAATATTGGAACGAATGGCAGCGTCGATCTCCTCCTCCGTCACTTCCATCGGGGGCACCTGCACCACCAGACCCTTGTACTGGCCCAGCGTCACGTAATCCAGCGCTCTGTAATCCGGGCGCTCCTTCGGGCGGACCAGATTTTCTCCGTCGTCCTCCGCGTCCGTGCTTTCCTCATCCGCAACATTTTCGCCGTCTGCGGCATCCGCATCGTCTGCGCTTTCCTCACCGTCCGCACTTTCACCATCCGCGTTTTCGCCGTCTGCAACATTTTCGCCGTCTGCGTTTTCACCGTCCGCCTCCGAAACCGCTTCCGTCTCGTCCGCCAGCGCCGCCGGAGCCGCCGCCGACACCGTCAGGCAAAGCGCGCACATCCATGCCATAAGTAAATGTTTTCTCCTCATAAGTACACAATCCTCTCTTTTTAGTATTCTCCCTCATGGTTATAGAGTATACCACATTCCCGGCCGTTTGGCACCCCAAAATCCAAACTTAATAAAAAACAACTTTTTCCATTCATTTATTGCACTTTCCCCTAAAGAATGTTAGAATAAAGCGTGAAATTTAAATCTACGGAGGTACATATGTCATTTCTGAATGTTTTGCTTATCATCTTGTTGATTCTGGTCGTGGCGCTCGTCGTTCTCTATTTTCTCGGCCGCAGGATGCAGAAACGGCAGGCCGAACCCCGTCTTTGGTAGTTAACACCATATTTTTCAGGAGTAAAACTTACATATATTTCTCGCAAACGCCCATATATTCGGGCTTTTTTTATTCTTCAAAACACTTGCAAAATTTATTTTTATG
>CANRIG010000087.1 GCA_947630595.1 uncultured Lachnospiraceae bacterium
GGGTCTTGAAGAGATGCCGGATTGCCACCCGGCTGAATAACCTGTCTTTTTTATTACATTGCCTATAGAGTATCAAAGAAGACAGAAGCTATATACAAAGGCCTCACGGAAATGTGAGGCTTTTTGCGTTACAATATGCTTACCCGGGCAGCCGGGGGACGTGCTCTCACCCGTTCCGAGTCTTGCGGAAAGGGGTGATCATTATGAGTACTTATGAAGAATTTATGATAATCCTGACCGTTGGTCTGTTGATCGTCGCGATTCTGAATTATACACATAAAAAATAGCCGTCCCGCCCTGACAAAGCCGACGACTATTTTTTAGTTTAAGTTTCGCCGGGACGGGTAGATAGCGCCTACCTTCCGGCTGCCTTGTTAAACATATTATACGGTAACCGTATAAATTTGTCAAACACAGAAATGAGGGGATTTCCACAATCAGCCCAAATTTAACAACTGGAAAATCTTCCAAAAAATTGAAAAAGCCCTGTATTTACGGGACTTTTTCGTGTAAGCTGGAAAAGGGACTTGAACCCTCGACCTACGCATTACGAATGCGTCGCTCTACCGACTGAGCTAATCCAGCATCTCGGCTGGTCTCCCCAGCCGACTTTTGTATTATATAAGATTTTATGTTGTTTGGCAAGTGTTTTTTTCAATTTTCCTTTTCTTTTTACACGCCAAAGTGAAAATTTACTTGATGAAACGGTCGATCGCTTTATTCAGTTCCTCGATCTCCTGCATGTCGCCGGATTCAATTGCGTCAACCAGGCAATGCTGAATGTGATCCTGCAGGATCACCTTGCCGGTGTTGTTGATGGCGGCTTTGACGGCCGAAAGCTGAATCAGCACTTCGCTGCAGTCACGCCCATCCTCTACCATGCGCTTGATCGACTGCAGATGCCCGATCAGACGGGAAAGACGGTTCAATACCGCTTTCGTGTGTTCATGCGTGTGCGTATGCTCATGAGAATGTCCCTCTGCGCCCGCATGGGCATGGGTGTGCTCGTAGACAGTTCCGTCTGCCCCAACATGAGTATGGGTGTGCTCGTAGGCGGTGCCGTCCTCTCCTACATGGGTATGGGTATGCTCCTGCACGACGTCATCTGCCTCAATATGAACATGCTCCTGCATCTTCCCCTCCGTATGCTCCATCTTCACTCCGACCTCTCTTACTATTTCATTTTTTATGGCAGACCCGTTCTTTAATGAAGTACACCAATCTGTTCCGGGGAAAAGATCGACGGAATCACTTTTATTCCCCGGCATCCCGGCACATTCCTATTCCTCATGGAACAATCAATTCGTCTTCTGCTTTCCAGTTCCAGTTTTCTTTCCCGCAGACGCCTTTTTTGCAGTCTTCGCCGGCTTTTCAGACGCCGTTTTCGACGTTACTTTTGATGCCGACTTCGTTGTCTCCTTTGGTGCCTCCGCACGCGTGCACTTAAACACCGCCAAGCCCAGCGGCGGTATTTTCACCTGAATGGAATCGGTGCGGTCGTCGCAGGTCACCGCTTTTGAGGTCTTTACGCGCGGATTGGTATTGCCCTCGCCGCCGAACGCCTCGCTGTCGCTGTTGAAAATTTCTTTGTATTTTCCACTATACGGCACACCGATCCGATAATTCTCATACACCAGCGGCGAGAAATTGAGCACGATCAGCAGATCTTCCTCCTGTTTGTCGCCGCGGCGCATAAATACCAGCAGGTTCTGATCCGCGGAGATGCTGTTGATCCACTCAAAGCCGGACGGGTCGTAATCCTTGCGGTAAAGCGCCGGCTGTTCCTTATACAGGCGCACCAGCGCCTTCACATAAGCCTGCATCTGCTGATGCTCCTCGTACTGGAGCAGCTCCCATTCCACCTGGCGGTCCTCGCTCCACTCGTCAAACTGCGCAATATCCTGCCCCATAAAGAGCAGCTTCTTGCCCGGATGGGTCATCAGATAGCCGTAGGCCGCGCGCAGGTTGGCAAATTTGGCTTTGCGCTTGCCCGGCATCTTGCCGACCATCGTCGCCTTGCCGTGCACCACCTCGTCGTGCGAGAGCGTGAGAATGAAATCTTCGCTGTAGGCGTAAATCATGCTGAACGTCAGCTCGCCGTGGTGATGGGAACGGAAAAACGGGTCAAGCTGCATGTAACCGAGGAAATCGTTCATCCAGCCCATGTTCCATTTGTAGTCAAACCCAAGCCCGTCCTCTTCCACCGGGGCCGTGATCTTCGGCCACGCGGAGGATTCCTCAGCGATCAGCAGCGCGCCGTCGCCGTCTTTTTTGAAGATGGAATTGAGGTGCTTGAGGAATTCGATGGCCTCAAGGTTTTCGTGGCCGCCGTACATGTTGGCCACCCACTCGCCGTCCTTCTTTCCGTAATCCAGATACAGCATGGAAGCCACCGCATCCATGCGGATGCCGTCCGCGTGATAAACATTTTTCCAGAACAGGGCGTTGGCGATCAGGAAGTTGGAAACCTCCGGACGGCCGTAATTGTAGATCAGCGTGCCCCAGTGCGGATGCGAGCCCTGCCGCGGGTCGAGATGTTCGTACAGGCAGGTGCCGTCAAACGCGCACAAGCCGTGCGTGTCGCGCGGAAAATGCGCCGGCACCCAGTCAAGAATCACGCCGATGCCATTTTCATGCATATAATTGATAAAATACATGAAATCCTGCGGCGTGCCGTAGCGCGACGTGGGCGCATAATATCCGGTTACCTGATAGCCCCAGGAAGCGTCCAGCGGATGCTCCATCACCGGAAGGAGCTCCACGTGCGTGTAGCCCATCTCCAGCACATAGTCGGCCGCCATCGGCGCCAGCTCGCGGTAGCTGTAGAACGCACGCCCGTCGTCCGGCTTACGAAAAGAACCAAGATGCATCTCGTAGACGAACATCGGCGCCTGCTTGGTATCGGCCTTTTTGCGGGCTTCCATCCAGGCCTGGTCGCTCCACGGGAAGTTTCTCAGGTCCGCGACCACGGAAGCCGTGTTGGGCCGCAGCTCGGCCGCATTCGCATACGGATCCGCCTTGAGGTAGGTGAGTCCGCCCTTGGCCTTAATCTCATATTTATACAATGTGCCCGGCTTCAACTCCGGCACAAACAGCTCGAAAATCCCGGAATCCCACAACCTGCGCATCGGCAGCCTGCGGCCGTCCCAGAGGTTGAAATCGCCGACCACGCTGACGCGCATCGCATTCGGCGCCCACACCGCAAAGCAGACGCCGTCCACGCCGTTCACCGTCATCGGGTGCGCGCCCAGCTTGTCATAGATATCATAACAGATACCGGCGTTGAAGCGGCGGGTATCCTTTTCTGTAATCTGCGGCGGGAAGGCATAAGGATCCCTGCGCTCCTCCGACGTCCCGTCCTTGTATTTCACCAGATAGGTGTAATCCGGTATCTTTTTGCCCGGAAGCAAAGCCGCAAAATATCCGGCCTCGTCCTCCATATCCATCGGATACGTCTTTTTGCGTCCGCTCACCCTGACTTCCGCCTCGACGGCGTCCGGGAAAAACGCCTGCAGTGTGATACCCTCGTCCGTCTTGTGCGGGCCCAGATAATTCTGCGGATGGTCTTCCTCTGAATACACAATCGCTTCCACCCCGGCCCAGTCCATTAGATTATACAATTTCTCGTCCATATGGTATCCCTCCTTCAACGCTTTTTGAAAAATCGGCTGCATCTCCTGCGAACGCAAAAGATTGTTCTTCTTTTAGATTTTACCATTCTTTTGATATCAACTCAAGAATAAAGCAAAATTTTTTGCGTAAATATGGAAATTCATGCTTTTGTATTATGGAATGAATACTGTTTATTATTTAATGAATACTGTTTAATAAAATACTGTTTAATAAATACTGTTTAATAAATACTGTTTAATAAACACTGTTTAATCACAGTCAAAAACGGGCCTGCCACAACCCGATTGTGACAAGCCCAGCCTGACCTTTACAAACTGTATTTCTATAGGAAACAGCAAAATGTATTTCTATATGAAACGACAAAACGATTTTCGTTTTGCTCGTTTCCCGCGCCGAATTTGCGCTGCGTAAGCAGCATATTTCCGGTGCAAATCCGTGCGCATCCCCCGAAGGGACTATAGCAAATGGAAAATATATTTGACGTTTGCTATAAAATTAAACATAAACTTCTGCTCACCATTCAATGCACAGATAAACAGCATCCCGCGAATCCCGTCGCTGGGTGCATACACCCACTGGATTCACCGCTCGATCGCATGGATAAACAAGCCGCTCCGCAGTTTCGGCTCAAACCAGGTGGATTTCGGAGGCATCAAACGGCCTGCGTCCGCGACCGCAAACAGTTCCCCGATCGAGGTCGGATACATGGCGAACGCCACTGCGCAGTCGCTGTGCACGCGCCGCTCCAGCTCCTCCAGACCGCGTATGCCGCCGATGAAGTCAATACGCGCATCCTGCCGCGGATCGTGAATGCCGAGCACAGGCTCCAGCAGCTCGCGCTGCAGGACGGACACATCCAGACCCTCCACGGGGTCTGCGCTGCGGCGCTCCTCCGGAATCGTGAGGCGATACCACCTGTCATCAAGATACATGGTAATCTCGCCCTTATGCCGCGGGCGACGCGCGTCGCAAGCTCCCTGTTGCATACCACTCAGACATCCCGCATCATTTCCTGTGTTCTGCGACGCATCCCGCAAACTCTCCGTATCGTCTTTCGTGTCCTGCGGCATATCATTCAGACATCCCGTATCACTTCCTGTGTTCTGCGACGCATCCCGCAAACTCTCCGTATCGCCTTTCGCATCCTGCGATACATCACTCAAACATCCCACATCATTTCCTGCATCCTGCGACGCATCCCGCAAACTTTCCGTATCATCTCTTGTATCCTGCGATGCATCGCTCAAACATTCTACACCATTTCCTGCATCCTGTGACGCATCCCGCAAACTCTCCGCACCGTCTTTCACACCCTGCGGCACAGCCAGGCACCCTGCATCATCCCTAGCATCCTGCGCCGCACACGGCTCCACGTCAAAGCGCTCCTTTACGCGCTGCAGGAACTCCGCCGCGCTCAGGCCGTTCAGGTCCTTCACCACGCGGTTGTAGTCCATGATCCGCAGCTCGTCGTCCGGAAACAGGATGGAAAGAAAATAGTTGAACTCCTCGTTCCCGTCCCAGCCCGGATGCTGCTCCCGGCGCTGCAGGCCCACGCGGACCGCCGAAGCCGCCCGGTGGTGGCCGTCGGCGATGTAGATGCGGCCGATCTCCCGGAAGGCCGCATGGATGGCCGCAAGGTCGGCCTCCGCGCTGATGCGCCAGCCGCGGTGGCGGATGCCGTCCGCGGCGGTAAAGTCAAACTGCGGCGCCGTCATTTTGGCGCGCCGCGTTACCTCCTGCATCGCCTCGCTGCGCCGGTAGGCCAGAAAAATGGGGCCGGTCTGCGCGCTGCAGGCGTCCACATGGCGGACGCGGTCGGCCTCCTTCTCCGCACGTGTGTTCTCGTGCCTGCGAATGACGCCGCCGGTGTAATCGTCAATCGAAGCGCACGCCACCAGACCGGTCTGCGCGCGCCCGTCCATCGTCAATTCATAAAGATAATAGCACGGCGCGCCGTCCTGCACCAGAATCCCCTGCCGCAGCCAGTCCTGCAGCATGGCGTCCGCCTTCTCGTAGACCTCGGGCGCGTACATGTCCGCGTCCGCGGCGAACTGGGTCTCCGGGCGGTCGATATTTAAAAAGGAAAGCCGGTCCCAGGCCGCCTCCAGCCGCGCTTCCTGTCGGCTGTAGACGTCATAGGGGAGCGCCGCCACGCGGGCCGCGTACTCCGGGGCCGGGCAGATTCCACGAAACGGTCTGATCTCTGCCATGCCTCTCCTCTCACTTTACCACGCGCACTTTGACGACGCCGTCGACCGCGCGCAGCTTTTCCACAATCTCAGGCTCCACCGGCGCGTCGAGGTCCACCAGCGTGTAGGCGTAGTCGCCTTTACTGGTGTTACTCATGTTGCGGATGTTGGTGTCGGACAGAATGTCCGCGAACCGTCCGATCATCTTGCGGATGTTCTTATGATAAATTGCCACCCGCGACTCCGCGGTGCAGATGCCCATGTCGCAGTTCGGGTAGTTGACGGAATTATTGATGTTGCCGTTTTCCAGGAAATTCTTGATTTCCTTGACCGCCATCACCGCGCAGTTGTCCTCGGACTCCACCGTGGAAGCGCCCAGATGCGGCGTGGCGATCACGCCGCGCTTGCCGACGATGTTGGTGTTCGGGAAATCGGTGACGTAACGGTGCACCTTGCCCGTCCGGATGGCCTCCAGCACGGCGTCCTCGTCCACCAGCAGGTCGCGCGCGTAATTGAGGATCACCACGCCGTCCTTCATCTGCGCAATCGCGTCGCGGTTGATCATTTTGCGCGTGGAATCCAGCAGCGGCACGTGAATCGTAATGTAATCGCACTGACGGTAAATATCGCTGATGTCGTTGATGTGGCGGATGCTGCGCGACAAATTCCAGGCCGCGTCCACGGAAATGTAGGGATCGTAGCCGAGCACCTCCATGCCCAGGCTCACCGCCGCGTTGGCCACGCGCACGCCGATCGCGCCCAGGCCGATGATGCCGAGCTTCTTATCCTGCAGCTCGCTGCCGGCAAAGCGCTTCTTTTCCTGTTCGGTGTCCGCCGCAATCGCCGGATTGCCGGTCTGGGACTGCACCCAGTTGGCCCCGCCCACGATGTCGCGGGCCGCCATCAGCATGCCGGCGAACACCAGCTCCTTCACGCCGTTGGCGTTGGCGCCCGGTGTGTTGAATACGACAATGCCCTGCTCGGTGCAGCGGTCCAGCGGGATGTTGTTGACGCCCGCTCCCGCCCTGGCAATCGCCTGCAGGGAAGTCGGAAGCTCCATGTCATGCATTTTTGCGCTGCGCACCAGCACCGCGTCGGCCTGGCCGATGTCGGCCACCTGCACATAATCCCCGGTGAAACGGCGCAGTCCGACCTCCGCAATCTGATTCAGACATTTGTATCGATACATGACAGATTCTCCTTTTCAAAGTTTTTCATAAACGCCACCAGCGCGTCCACGCCCTCCGCCGGCATCGCGTTGTAGATGCTGGCGCGCATGCCGCCGACGGTGCGGTGCCCTTTGAGGTTGACAAACCCGGCATCCTCCGCCTCGCGGACAAATTTCGCGTCGAGCTCTTTATTGCCCGTCACGAACGGCACGTTCATCAGCGAACGGTCTTCTTTCACCACCGTGCCGCGGAACATTTCACTCTGATCCAGAAAATCATAGAGCACCTTGGCTTTCGCCTCGTTGCGCTCCTTCATCGCCTGCAGTCCTCCCGTTTTCTGCAACCACTTGAACACCTTGCCGCACATGTAAATGCAGTAGCAGTTGGGGGTGTTGTACATGGAGCCTGCGTCCGCGTGCGTCTTGAATTTCATCATCGTCGGCGTAAACGTCATCACGTCGTCCGTGATCAGATCCTCGCGCACAATCGAGATCACCATGCCGGCCGGCCCGATGTTTTTCTGGACGCCGCCGTAGATAATCCCGTAGTCGGAGACATTCACCGGCTCGGAAAGGAAGCAGGACGACACGTCGGACACCAGGATTTTGCCTTTGGTATCCGGCAGCTTTTTGTATTTCGTCCCGTAAATGGTATTGTTTTCACAGATATATACATAGTCGGCTTCGGGGCTGACCGGCAGGTCGCTGCAGTCCGGAATATAGGAAAACATCCGGTCTTCGCTGGAAGCGACCGCGTTCGCCTGTCCGTAGCGCTTCGCCTCCTGCCATGCCTTTTTCGCCCACTGGCCGGTAATCACATAGTCCGCGACCCCGTGCTTCATCAGGTTCATCGGAATCATCGCAAACTGGAGGCTCGCGCCGCCCTGCAGAAACAGGACCTTATAGTTGTCCGGAATCTGCATCAGCGCGCGCAGATCGGCCTCCGTCTCCTGAATCAAATCGTCGAACATCTTCGAGCGATGGCTCATCTCCATCACCGACATCCCGCAGCCGCGGTAGTCCATCATCTCGGCCTGCGCTTCCGCCAGCACAGGCTCCGGCAGCACTGCCGGTCCCGCCGAGAAATTGTAAACTCTGCCCATTTTTTCATATCCTCCTCAGGCGCTTCTGCGCCGCCCTGCCAGACAGGGAAATTTTTCAAATCAAAAATTCAGATTCATTCTTTCAGGTCGTCCTGGTCAAAGGCCGTCTCGATCGATTTGCCCGCCGGCACCATCGGGAATACCTTGTCGTCGCTGTCGATGATGCAGTCGATCACGATCGGCCTGCCGAGCGTCAGCGCCCGTTCCAGAGCAGGCGCAAACTCCTCTTTCTTCGTCACACGGACGCCCTCCGCGCCCATGGCCTCCGCCAGCTTCACAAAGTCGACGGCGTCATTCAAAACGGTCTGCGAGTAGCGTTTCCCGTAAAACAGGGTCTGCCACTGCCGCACCATGCCCAGAACATGGTTGTTGACCACAATCTGAATGACCGGGATGTTGTAGCGCGCCGCCGTCGCAATCTCGTTCATGTTCATACGGAAGCAGCCGTCGCCGGCGATGTTGATGACGGTCTTGTCTGGGTTGGCCACCTTGGCGCCGATGGCAGCGCCGAGACCGTAGCCCATCGTGCCCAGCCCGCCGGAGCTCAGCAGCGTCCGCGGCCGCGGATATTTGTAATACTGCGCCGCCCACATCTGATGCTGGCCGACCTCGGTGACGATGATGGCCTCGCCTTTGGTCAGGCGGTAAATTTCTTCCACAATGTAGGGACCGGTCAGCAGCTCGTGGTCGTATTTGAGCGGATACTTTTCCTTGAGCCCCTTCACTTCCTCGTCCCACTCGTCGTGGCGGTGATCCTCGATGCGCGCGTTCAGGCGTTTCAGCACCTCTTTGACGTCGCCGATAATGGAAGTGTCGACGGTGATGTTTTTGTTGATCTCCGCCGGATCCACGTCGATCTGGAGAATCTTCGCCCGTCTGGCAAAGGTCTTGGGATTGCCGAGCACGCGGTCGCTGAAGCGGGCGCCGATCGCGATCAGAAGGTCACATTTTGTTACGCCCAGGTTGGACGCCTTGGTGCCGTGCATGCCCAGCATGCCGCAGTAAAGCTCGCTGCGCCCGTCGTAGGCGCCCTTGCCCATCAGAGAATCCGCCACCGGAGCGTGCACCTTATCGGCAAACTCCTTCAGCTCCTGCTCTGCGCCGGAAATCACCGCGCCGCCGCCGACAAAGATAAACGGCCGTTTGCTTTTATTGATGAGCTGGATGGCGTTCTGCATATCCTCCTCGCGGATATACTCGCTGCTGCGGACGATCGGCTCCGGCTTTGCCGGCTCGTAGTCGGTCACCGCCGCCGTCACGTCCTTGGTGATGTCCACCAGCACCGGGCCCGGACGGCCCTCCTGCGCAATCTGGAACGCCCAGCGGATGGTGTCCGCCAGCTTTGTGACATCCTTCACAATAAAGTTATGCTTGGTGATCGGCATGGTGACGCCGGTAATATCGATTTCCTGGAAGCTGTCCCGGCCCAGCATCGGCACCGCCACGTTGGCCGTGATCGCTACGACCGGCACCGAATCCATGTAAGCCGTCGCAATGCCGGTGACAAGGTTGGTCGCGCCGGGGCCGGAGGTCGCCATGCAGACGCCCACCCGTCCGGTGGAGCGCGCATAGCCGTCGGCCGCGTGCGCCGCGCCCTGCTCGTGCGAGGTCAGGATGTGGCGGATTTCTCCGCTGTGCTTGTACAGCTCGTCGTAGATATTGAGAATCGTGCCGCCCGGGTAGCCGAAAACCGTGTCAACCCCCTGTTCCTTGAGACATTCGATAACAATTTCCGAACCATTTAATTTCATACGCATTTATCCTTTCTTCTGTTCCGCGGTACCGCGGGTCAAAATCCCCTGCGGCCCGCGTCACTCCATGGGGTTGATCAGCACCGCGCCTTTGCTGCCCGAGGTGACCAGGGAAGCGTAGCGCGCCAGATAACCGGTCTTGATCTTCGGCTCCCGCGGCTGCCACTTCGCGCGGCGTCTCGCCAGTTCTTCGTCGTCCACCGCCAGCTCCAGGGAGCATGCCGGGATATTGATCTTAATGATGTCGCCTTCCTCCACGAGCGCGATCGGTCCGCCGACCGCCGCCTCCGGGGAAACGTGCCCGATCGACGCGCCTCTGGAAGCGCCGCTGAACCGTCCGTCGGTGATCAGTGCCACGCTGGAGCCGAGGCCCATGCCCGCGATCGCCGAGGTCGGGTTGAGCATCTCGCGCATGCCCGGGCCGCCCTTCGGGCCCTCGTAGCGGATCACCACCACGTCGCCGGCCACGATTTTGCCGCCGAGGATGGCTGCAATCGCGTCCTCCTCGCAGTCAAACACGCGCGCCGGGCCCTCGTGCACCATCATCTCCGGCACCACCGCCGAGCGCTTGACCACGCCGGAGTCAGGCGCCAGGTTGCCCTTGAGGATCGCCAGGCCGCCGGTCTCGCTGTACGGATGCTCCAGAGGACGGATGACCTCCGGATTGAGGTTTGCGCAGCCCTTGATATTTTCTCCCACCGTCTTCCCGGTGACCGTCATGCAGTCCAGGTTCAGCAGGTTTTTCTTGGTCAGTTCGTTCATCACCGCGTAAACGCCGCCGGCCTCGTTCAGGTCCTCGATGTAGGTGGGGCCTGCCGGAGCCAGATGGCAGAGGTTCGGCGTGCGCGCGCTGATCTCGTTCGCGATATCCACGTTCAGCTCCACGCCGGCCTCGTGCGCAATCGCCGGCAGGTGCAGCATGCTGTTGGTCGAGCAGCCGAGCGCCATGTCTACCGTGAGCGCGTTCATGAACGCTTTCTCCGTCATGATGTCGCGCGGGCGGATGTCCTGTTTCAGCAGCTCCATGACCTGCATCCCGGCCATCTTGGCCAGACGGATGCGCTCGGAATAGACGGCCGGAATCGTGCCGTTGCCACGCAGGCCCATGCCGAGAGCCTCGGTCAGGCAGTTCATGCTGTTGGCCGTGTACATGCCGGAGCAGGAACCGCAGGTGGGGCAGACCTTTTCCTCGTACTCTGCGACCTCCTCGTCGGTCATCTTGCCGGCGGTGTGCTCTCCGACCGCCTCAAACATGCTGGAAAGGCTTCTCTTTTTGCCTTTCAGATGGCCGGCGAGCATCGGGCCGCCGCTGACAAAAATCGTCGGGATATTCAGGCGCGCCGCGGCCATCAGCAGGCCCGGCACGTTTTTGTCACAGTTCGGAATCATCACCAGCGCGTCGAACTGATGCGCGATCGCCATGCACTCGGTCGAATCCGCGATCAGGTCGCGCGTCACCAGGGAATATTTCATGCCCACATGGCCCATCGCGATGCCGTCGCAGACCGCAATCGCCGGAAACTCGCGCGGCACGCCGCCGGCCATGGCCACGCCCAGCTTGACCGCCTCGGTAATCTTGTCGAGGTTCATATGGCCCGGAACTACTTCGTTATAGGAATTTACAATACCGACCAGAGGCCGCTTCATCTCCTCCTCCGTCAGTCCCAGCGCGTGGAACAGGGAGCGGTGCGGGGCCTGCTGAATCCCTTTCTTTACTGCATCGCTTTTCATAGTCGTCTCCTCCTTCTCTCATCTCCGGCGGACCGGACACGCCCGGCCCTGTATATTCTGCGGCGTGCGCTACACGCGCGCCGAAATCAGATCTCCCATCTCTTTCGTGCCGACCTGCACGCAGCCTGCCGACATGATGTCCACCGTGCGGTAGCCTTCCTTCAATACCTGCTTCACCGCAGCCTCTACCGCGTCCGCGGCCTCGTCGAGGTCAAGCGAATAGCGCAGCATCATCGCCGCGGAGAGCACGGTTGCAATCGGGTTGGCGATGCCCTTTCCGGCGATGTCCGGCGCGGAGCCGTGGCTCGGCTCGTACAGTCCGAACTTTGTCTCGTTGAGCGACGCCGACGACAGCATGCCGATCGATCCGGTCACCATGCTGGCCTCGTCCGAGAGGATGTCGCCGAACATATTCTCCGTGAGAATCACGTCGAACTGCTTCGGGTCCTTCACAAGCTGCATCGCGCAGTTGTCGACCAGCATATGGGACAGCTCCACGTCCGGGTAGTCCTTCGCGACTTCCTCCACGACCGCCCTCCACAGGCGGGAGGAATCCAGCACGTTGGCCTTGTCCACGCTGCACACCTTATGGCGGCGCTTGCGGGCGATGTCAAAGCCCTTGACCGCAATCCTGCGGATCTCATGTTCGTTGTACACCAGCGTGTCCTTGGCCCGGCGCACGCCGTTCTCCTCCACCGTCTCCCGCTCGCCGAAGTAAAGGCCGCCGGTCAGCTCGCGCATGATCATCATGTCGAAGCCGTCGCCGATGATCTCGTCGCGCAGCGGGCACGCCGCCCGCAGCTCATCGTAGAGGTAAGCCGGCCGCAGGTTGGCAAACAGATTCAGGGACTTGCGGATTTTCAGAAGCCCGGCCTCCGGCCGCAGCTGCGGGTCCAGCCGGTACCACGGGGAGGTCTTCGCGTCCCCGCCGATGGAGCCCATCAGCACCGCCTCGCTCGCCTTCGCCTCCGCAATCGTCTCGTCGGTCAACGGCACGCCGTGCACGTCGATCGACGCTCCGCCCATCAGCAGCTTTTTGTATTCCAGTTCAAATCCAAATTTTGCGGCGGCCGCATCCAGCACCTTGCAGGCCTCCGCCACAATCTCCGGTCCGATTCCGTCGCCCGGAATCACCGCTATTCTGTGTTTGTTCATATTATCTCACCCTTTCTGACGTCCGCTCAAAAGAGCCTTAGCTACTATAATAATGTATTTTATTGTAGATTTCAACTGTTTCATGCAGGAAATTTAGCGTGTAAGCGGGTCTTTCCCGGCGCAAAAAAGCTGCCGCATTTCTGCAGCAGCTCTTTTTTCTGTAGATTCGATGTAAACGATCAGATTCCCGCCTGCTCAAGAAGCGCCGGAACCTTGGATTCCCAGCCCAGAGCCATGATGTGCACGCCCTGGCAGTACGGTTTGCACTCCCTGATGATGCGCGCCGTGATCTCCACGCCGGTGATGCCGGCCTTGGTCTTTTCCTTGTCGGCCTTCAGCTCCTCGATCATCTCGTCCGGAACATGGATGCCGGCCACGTTGTTGTTCATGTA
>CANRIG010000088.1 GCA_947630595.1 uncultured Lachnospiraceae bacterium
TTCAACGAGTTTTTTGCAAAAGATACCAGCCGTAAGATCCGCGCTGTGCAGAAGGCAAAGGGTGAGCGTGGAATCCCGCTGACAACAAACGTCCCATACGGGTATGTAAAAGACCCGTCGGACAGAACGAAGCGGCTTGTGGACGAGGAAGCGGCTCAGGTAGTGAAGCGTATCTTCAAACTCTGCATGGAAGGGCGAGGGCCGATGCAGATCGCAAAGGCTCTGCAAGCGGATATGATTCTTAATCCCACCGCTTACAAGCTGAGAACAGGAACTGACACCCTACGCCTTGCGGGAGCTTGTAAAGGCAATCTACATTGAAGCGCCGAACAAGTCCAGCGGCAAGCGGCGGCAGAACATCCGTATCGAGTATGACCTTGTGGGATATATCCCGTTGGATAAGCTGATGGAACAGGAAAAGCAGGAAACGGCATGATCGAAATCATGCCGTCCCTGCAAAACTTGATAAACCTTTCTTATGACCCCCGCCGGAACGCCGTGGGGATTTTCTGCGCCGCTGGAATCGTCAGCACGACCAGACGTTTATCCTGAAGCCACACCTCATCAAAGCGAAAACCGATGTCCGGCCGCACCATCCTGGCAAGATAATGCTGCAGGGGTTCATTTCTTACATCCTGATGGAAATCAAACATCGTGCCTATAATCTTATGAGTATTATTTTCAATCCCCCACACAAAATATGCATTTTCTCTGCCCAGGAGCGCGGCAGTGTTGGACAGGGCGGAAATATACTCTCCCAAAATCCTGTGTTCACACCAGTTCACCTTAAATTCAAACCATTCTTCTTCATGATGATGCGCAATCATATCTGTTACAGCCGCTTTCAAATCCTTCACCATGTGCACACCTCCACAAAATCCCTGCAAATCCAAATGGAATAAAAGCTCCTCATTTCCGGCAGGCAGATACGAGGAGCTTTTTCTTATTTGATCATATTATAAAAACAATTACCGTGCGGTTTCTCCCTGCCGGTAAATAATGTCGTTTCTCCCCGGCCCGTTCGACACCATCGTGATCGGGAAGCCGATCTGCTTCTCCACGAATTCGATGTAGTTCCGGCAGTTCTCCGGCAGCTCTTCATAGCTGCGGATGCCGCGGATGTCGCACTTCCAGCCCGGCAGCTTTTTCAGCACCGGCTTCGCGCGCTCCAGAAGCGCGGTCGTCGGAAACTCGGTCGTCACCTCGCCGTCAATCTCATAGCCGACGCAGACCGGAATCTCGTCGAGGTAGCCGAGCACGTCGAGCACCGTAAAGGCCACGTCGGTCGTGCCCTGCAGGCGGCAGCCATACTTGGAGGCCACGCAGTCAAACCAGCCCATTCTCCGCGGGCGGCCCGTAGTCGCGCCGAACTCGCCGCCGTCGCCGCCGCGTCTGCGCAGCTCGTCGGCCTCGTCGCCGAAAATCTCACTGACAAAAGCGCCTGCGCCCACCGCGCTCGAGTAGGCCTTGCAGACCGTGACAATCTTGCTGATTTCATAGGGCGGCACGCCCGCGCCCACCGCGCCGTAGCCGGCCAGTGTCGAGGACGAAGTGACCATCGGGTAAATGCCGTGGTCGGGATCCTTGAGGGAGCCGAGCTGCCCCTCCAGAAGGATGCTCTTGCCCTCCTTCAGCGCCTGATACAGGAAAGCCGCGGTGTCGCACACGTACGGCTCCACCATCTGCCGGTAGCCGTGCAGCTCCTCCAAAAGCCCCTCCGGCGTCAGCAGCGGCTTGTGGTACAGGTGCTCCAGCAGCGGATTTTTCAGGTCGCAGATGCGCTGCACCTTTTCTTTCAGAAGGTTTTCGTCAAACAGTTCGCTGACCTGAAAACCGATCTTTGCAAATTTATCCGAATAAAACGGAGCGATTCCGGATTTTGTGGAGCCGAAAGATTTGCCGCCCAGGCGCTCCTCCTCGTACTGGTCAAAGAGGATGTGGTAGGACATCACCATCTGCGCGCGGTCGGACACCAGAATCTTCGGCATCGGAACGCCGCGCTCCACGATGCTGCGGATCTCCTCAAACAGCACCGGGATGTTGAGCGCCACGCCGTTTGCGATCACGCTTGTGGTGTGACCGTAAAATACGCCGGACGGAAGCGTGTGCAGCGCAAATTTGCCGTAATTGTTCACAATCGTGTGTCCGGCGTTGGCGCCGCCCTGAAAGCGCACGATGATATCGGCTTTTTCCGCCAGCATATCCGTGATTTTGCCCTTTCCCTCGTCTCCCCAGTTTGCTCCTACTACTGCCTGTACCATATCTGTTCCCTCCTGCTATCGGATCTCTATCAATACGGATACCCCCGGCCGCTGCGCGTCCACGCAGGACCTCTCCGGTATCGCTTTATACGTTAATCTCAGCCTTCACGCCGAGAAGCTCTGCGTTTCGCTCGAGCACCGGCTGCACAACCTCGCGCACGAACCGCTCCACCTGTTCTTTTGAACGGCCTGTGTAGCGCGCCGGATCCATGGATTTCTGCAAATCCTCCAGCGACATGTTAAACGACGGGTCGGCCGCGATCAGCTCCAGAAGATTGTTCTCTTTTCCCTCTTCCTTCACATTGCGCCCCGCCTCCATCGAGAGCGTGCGGATTTTCTCGTGCAGCTCCTGACGGTCGCCGCCCGCTTTGACCGCGTCCATCATGATGTTTTCGGTCGCCATAAACGGCAGCTCCGCCCTCAGGCGCTTCTCGATGACCTTCGGATACACCTTCAGGCCGTCCGTCACGTTCAGGCACAGATCGAGAATGCCGTCCACCGCCAGGAAGCCCTCCGGTATGCTGAGCCGCTTGTTCGCGGAATCATCCAGCGTCCTCTCAAACCACTGGCAGGATGAGGTGATCGCCGGGTTCAGCGCGTCGCAGATCACATAACGCGCCAGCGAAGCAATGCGCTCGCTGCGCATCGGATTGCGCTTGTAGGCCATCGCGGAAGAACCGATCTGCGTCTTTTCAAACGGCTCTTCCACCTCCTTCAGATGCTGGAGCAGGCGGATGTCGTTCGACATCTTGTGCGCGCTGGCCGCAATCCCCGCCAGCACGTTGAGCACCCTCGTGTCCGTCTTGCGGGAATACGTCTGCCCGGACACCGCCACGCACGACGCAAAGCCCATCTTCTCAGCGATCATCGGGTCGATGCGGTCGATCTTTTCCTGGTCGCCGTCAAACAGCTCCAGGAAGCTGGCCTGCGTGCCCGTCGTCCCCTTGGAGCCGAGCAGCTTCATCGTCGACAGCACGTACTCCAGATCCTCCAGGTCCATCAGAAACTCCTGCGCCCACAGCGTCGCCCGCTTGCCCACGGTCGTCGGCTGCGCCGGCTGGAAATGCGTAAACGCAAGCGTCGGCAGATCTTTATATTTCTGCGCAAAACCGGCGAGCTGGGCGATCACGTTCACCAGCTTTTTCTTCACCAGCTTCAGCGCCTCGGTCATAAGAATGATGTCGGTGTTGTCTCCCACATAGCAGGAGGTCGCTCCCAGGTGAATGATCGGCTTCGCCTTCGGACACTGTACGCCGTACGCGTACACATGGGACATGACGTCGTGCCGCACCACCTTCTCGCGCTCCTTTGCCACTTCATAATTGATGTCGTCCTGAAAGGCCTTCAGCTCCGCGATCTGCTCCTCCGTAATGTCGAGTCCCAGCTCGCGCTCCGTCTCGGCCAGGGCAATCCACAGCTTTCTCCAGGTGCGGAATTTCATGTCCGGAGAAAAGATATACTGCATCTCCCGGCTGGCGTAACGCTCAGACAGCGGGCTCTGGTATCGGTCGTTCATGGCACTGCTCCTTTCCTGATACTGTCATATGTGAGTCTGTTATAATCCAAGGTACGGCAAAATTTTGATTTCCACGGGCGGTTTCGCTGCCGGTTTGATTTTCACGGGCGGCTTCGCTGCAAAAGCAGACGCTTAGCGCTCATACTCCCCGCGGATGTCCTCCTGCGGCGGCTGCAGCGGGTACTTCCCGGTAAAGCAGCCATCGCAGATCGGCAGCCCCTTCACCAGCTCCGGCAGGCGCTCCAGCCTCAGATAGGCGAGCGAATCCGCGCCGATCAGCTCCCGGATTTCCTCCAGGCTGCGGTTGTAGGCGATCAGCTGGTCGCACGCCGGCACGTCCGTGCCGAAATAGCACGGGTGCAGAAACGGCGGCGAGCTCACGCGCATATGCACCTCGCGGGCGCCGGCCTCGCGCAGCATGCGCACGATGCGGTCGCTGGTGGTTCCGCGCACGATCGAGTCGTCGATCATGATCACGCGCTTTCCGTCCACCGCCTCCTGCAGCACGTTGAGCTTCACGCGCACACTCGACTCGCGGCTGCTCTGCTTGGGCCGGATAAAAGTGCGGCCCACGTAGCCGTTTTTCACGAAGGCCGTGCCGTAGGGAATCCCGGACTGCAGCGAGTAGCCGAGCGCAGCCACATTGCCGGACTCCGGCACGCCGACGACCAGGTCGGCCTCCACCGGCGAATCGATCGCCAGAAAACGTCCGGCCCGGATGCGCGACTGATAGACGCTGACGCCGTCGATGTGGCTGTCCGGCCGTCCGAAATAGATGTATTCAAAAATGCAGCGCGCCGTTTTCTGTTTGTCTTCCAGACACATGCTGCGGTCGGAGGCAATCCCCCGGCCGGGGCTGATGGTCACAATCTCTCCCGGCTCCACGTCGCGGATGTACTCGGCGCCGATCGTGTCCAGGGCGCACGTCTCCGAGGCCAGGATGTAGGCCTGGTCGCGCCTGCCGATGCACAGCGGGCGGAAGCCGTAGGGGTCTCTGGCCCCGATCAGCTTGCGCGGGGACATGATAATCAGGGAGTACGCGCCCTTCAGCTTTTTCATGGCTCTGGCTACCGCTCCCTCGACGTTCTGCGTGTGCACGCGCTCGCGCGCGATATGGTAGGCGATCACTTCCGTGTCGATCGTGGTCTGGAAGATGGCTCCGCCCTCCTCCAGCTCCCTGCGCAGCTCCGGCGCGTTGATCAGGTTGCCGTTGTGCGCCAGACCCAGCGTGCCCTTGATGTAATTGAGCACCAGCGGCTGCGCGTTCTCGCGCGTGCTCCCGCCCGCCGTCGAGTAGCGCACATGCCCGACCCCGATGTCGCCTTTCATCGAGGCCAGGTGCTCTCCCGTAAACACTTCATTCACAAGGCCCATGCCCTTGTGGGACAATACCTTTCGCTTCGGTCCCTGCGTATCGCTGACCGCGATGCCGCAGCTCTCCTGTCCGCGGTGCTGCAAAGCGAACAGTCCGTAATAGATCGTCGAGGCCACGTCCTCCCCGGAAAAATCGTACATCCCGAAGACGCCGCATTCCTCGCGCAGCTTTTCGTCCAATTCCATCTGCTCGTGAACCGCACAGTTCATCTGTTATCCATCTCCCGTCGCGTTACGCCAGTCCCAGACGGCGGAATACCTCGTTGTACGCCTCCTCGACGTTGCCGAGATCTCTGCGGAAGCGGTCCTTATCCAGCTTCTCATGGGTGGTCGCATCCCACAGGCGGCAGGTGTCCGGCGAAGTCTCGTCGGCCAGGATGATCTGCCCCTTATAGCGGCCGAACTCGATCTTGAAATCCACCAGCTCGATGTTGGCCTGCATGAAATAGTTTTTCAGAACCTCGTTCACCTTGAACGCATACCGCGTGATCGTGTCGATCTCCTCGCGGGTCGCCAGGTTCAGGGCGATTGCAAAATAATCGTTGATCAGCGGGTCGCCGAGCTCGTCGTTCTTGTAGCTGAACTCCAGCGTCGGAGCCGCAAACGGCGTGCCCTCCGGCACACCCAGGCGCTTGGAAAAGCTGCCAGCGGCGATGTTGCGGATGATCACCTCGAGCGGCACAATCTCCACCTTTTTGACGGCAGTCTCGCGGTCGCTCAGCTCCTCGATGAAGTGCGTCGGCACGCCCTCCTTCTCCAGAATCTGGAACACATGGTTCGTCATGCGGTTGTTGATCACGCCCTTGCCCGTGATCGTGCCCTTTTTCAGGCCGTTGAACGCGGTCGCATCGTCCTTGTAATCGACGATGAGCACGTCCTCCTGGTCCGTCTTATAAACCTTCTTTGCCTTGCCCTCGTACAGCAGTTCTCTCTTTTCCATCATTCGGTCACCCATCCTTTTCTGGTTTTCTCCGTTGTCACACGGATTACAGTATAACCGCTCGTTCCCAATAATGCAAGTTGAAATCCTCAGTTCTCATATTTTTAAGTTTTGCCAGTCATTTCGCGATAAGTTCTCATATTTTCGTGCTCCGGCAGTACTGCTCTTTCAGTTCCTCCGTCACCTGCTCCGGCTCGCGGGCGCACATGCGCCGCAGCGCGGCGGTAAACTCCGGCTGCCGGCAGAGCTTCGCGTTGTACTCCTGAATCTTCTGCACCAGGTACGTGTCCGCGCCGATTTCCTTCAGCTTTTCCTGATACGCCTCGTCCGACAGAAACAGCGGCAGCGTGCTCACGTATTTGCGGAACGTCTCCTTCGTCTTCATCATCCCGTAGGACTCCCAGAAGCAGGAGGCCGCCCGCTCAAACTGAAACAGCCCGGCGTAGGCCGCGCCCATGTTGTTGAGCACCGCCGCGTAAAACTGCGTCCCCAGCTTGCCCGGATTGCGGCGTTTCAGAATCTGGCCGTACTCCCAGATCGCGCGCGCAAACATTTTTTCCCGCACCAGATAGTCCCCGCGCAGCTTCTGCTTCATGTCCTCCGACTGCACCTCGAGCCGCGTCAGCTGCTCCTGGAACTCCCGCAGCTCCTGCGGCGACAGGTAGCCGATCTCCCGGAAAATCGGCAGCACGAAAAAGGCCGCCCCGTCCTTCTTTTCCAGGCGCTCGTAGAGCTGCCGGTAGAGCTTCGTCAAACCCAGCTCGTCGCGGATCCAGTCGCACAGGCCCTCGTTGAGAATCGTCTCGTCGATCAGGCAGATGTTGTGGTAAAGGTAAAAGCACAGCTCCTCCAGCGTGTAGACCCCGGTGCGTATATGTTCGATATAATATGGTTTTTCTGCCTTTTTTGACAGGCACAGATCATAGCTCATAAGCGCAACCTCAGAACTCGATCGTCCGGCTCCAGGTCAGTCCGGACGGACGGTAAAATTCTCCGAAGCCGAGATCCTCGACTTCGATCACACATTGATACGGAGAGGAAAAATAGACGGTCATCCGCACGCGCGTGCCCCGCTCCTGTCTGGGCGGCAGGCCCGTCAGGCGCAGGATGTGGACGACGTTGTCGCCGCGCGTCATCGGGCTGGAGACGACCCGAATCTCCCGCTCATGGTTCAAAACAAACTCGCAGACGTGATGGGCCTCGTACCAGTTGATCCCGGCGCTGACCAGCAGGTAATAGCTGTCCTTGCCGCGGATGCGCATCTCCATGCCGAGGTTGTACTCGATCATGTCCCGTCCGCCGAAAATCGTATCGCGCCCGGGCAGCAGCCCCGCGCGCTCCATGGCCGCGTAGCAGGCGCCCTTGGAATAGAGGTTGCGCCCCTGAAACGCGTGCCGTCCGTGGCACAGATACTGAATCGAGCGCTCCGCCCAGCTCTTGTTGAAATAATCGCCCATCAGGTAGCTGGTGGAAATCGTCCGCCGCTCAAACACCTTTTTCAGCAGCTCAAAGAACAGGCGGTCCTTTTCCCTGCGCCACTCGTGCTCGCCGCGCCCGGCCCGCACCGTCTCGTCCATCGGCTGGCTGGCTACCCGCTCCGCGCGGGCCACCCCCGGCCTGGTGCTGCGGTCGATGTGGAGCACATAGCCGGTCACCGCGCCGTGCTCATACTCGATCAAAGCCACGTCCTGTCGCCAGAGCTCCTTTTTCTGATTGATCGTATAATAATAGAAGGAAGAAAGATAATCCTGCAGGTAGATCACCCTGCGCTCCAGCCCGTTTCGCTCCAGCGCCTCCGTGATCACGTCGCCCCACTCCCGCGTGAGCTCCCGCACCGTGACCATCACCTGCGGCCTCAGCCCGGGTCCCAGCGGCTCCAGCTTTCGCAGGCAGACCCCGAAATACTCCGCCAGAATCTGCGCCGGTTCCAGCTCTTCTCCCTCCTCGGAGGCGACCTGTCCCCGCTCTACGCTGCGGTAAAGGTCGCGGACATGAGCGGTATCGCCCGGCCCGCTCTCCGGCTTCCCGCCGTCCCAGAAATGCCACACGCCCCGGGCGTCCCTGCGCAGGGCCACCGGCAGCAGAATCTGCTCCGGCTCCGAGGACGCGCCAAAGGTCACCGGCTCCTTCACGCTCTGATGGTAATACGTCATCTGCGCGTAGTCCTCATTCAGCTCAATCCCCAGTATCAGTTCATTTGTCGCCTGTATCATAAAACATCACCCTGTTTTCTACACTAAGGTAAACACTTCGCCCGCCAGATATTCCAGCGTCAGGTACGCGGTCAGCTCCTCCCCGAATTTCCCGGAGCGCTCCTGCTGCGCGCGCAGGAGGCGGTTGAGCATGGCGTATCTGGACATGCCGTCCTCCGTCTCTCCGGCCCGGAGCACGCGCGGATCCGTCTTTTTGACCGTCCGTCCCTGCTCTTCCTCGAGGTAGCACTCCAGCTCCTCCCCGGAAAACAGCGTAAACTCGCGGACGAACACGCCCTCGAAATAATTCTTCATCGGCTCTTTGCGGTACTCCTCCCCGCGGCCGCGCAGGCGGTAGTATATATTCACGATATGCTCCGGGCTGCAGACGTATTCCACAAACACCCGGCCCTCCATCTGATAGGGAGCCAGCAGCTCCCGGTCGAACTGCTGCCAGAACGCAAAGCGCAGTCCCCGGGCGGCAAATTCCTCCAGAAATTCCGCCGTCCGCTTCCGCTGCTCCGGCGTCAGCTGCGCCGCCCGCGCATAATACTGCAGAAGCGCCAGCCGGCATACCTCCTCCTGTTCGTCCAGGCGGTCCCGGCGCGCCAGGTGCTCGTATTCCCGCTCGATGTACTGGAACACCGAATCCGCCACCGGCATCCCCTTCACAAAATATTCATAGGATTTGAGGTTCACGTACGCCTTGCACAGGCGCTTGCGCCCGATCTTGCCGAGATAGGACTCAAACACCGGCTCCGTGCCCTGCGTGCCGCTGTGCGTGAACAAAATCATCATCAGGATTTTTTCTTCCAGCAGCATCGTATCGAGGTCAAAGCGGACCGCCGCCTGCCAAACGAGCTTCATGCTGCGCACGGAGCCCTCGTAGTAGAGCAGCAGGTAGCGCAGCAGCTTGTCGTCGTACTTGCCGCTCTCAAAGCAGTAATGGCACAGCGCCACCAGCATCGCGTTCTCCTCAAACTCCAGCTCCAGCACCATGCGGCTGCAGATGCGCACGAGCTGCAGCAGGGCGATACCCTCGATGCCGTAGGCGTCGAGCAGGGCGAACGCATCCATGCACTTGCCCTCCTCCGCCAGCAGCGTGATCAGGGCCGCCTTGTCTACTTTCACATACTCAAGGTAGGGAATGCTCTCCAGAAATTCCGGCAGCGACTCGTCCCGCAGATGCTCCACGTAGTAGTGCAGCACCGCGCGGCGCATGCGGTCGCGGAATTCGTCCGCAAACCAGTTGCCCGCGCAGGCCGTGCGGAAATACGGCAGGAAGCTCCGGTTCAGCAGCCCGGCCTCCAGGCACTGCGCGCACAGATACAGCAAAAGTCCCGGATGCTCCGGCGCCAGCTGGGCGCACCAGTCCAGCATTTCCCTGTGCTCCAGCACCCGGCGCACCGTAAAACGGCCCTCCGCCGGGCTGCGCACCCCGTTTTCATCCTCTAAAAGAACCGCGGCGGCGGGATCGTAAATCTGGATATACGCCCGGCCGTCCGCAAACGGCGCCTTCTGCTCCTGGCGCTGGCGGGCTGAACGCACCACCGCCTGCCGGACGCCCGGCTCGCTGCACGCGACCTCATACGTGAACAGAATCTTCGTTAGCTTTTCCGCCATCGGCTGCGTCAGCAGGCTGCGCTTCAGAAACGTGCCGTACAGCACCGCCAGATCGTCGGAAATACGGCCTCCCTCGAGCTGCTCCAGCGTGAATTTTTCCATATTGACGCGGAAATTGCGGTAGGTCTGCATATCCTCCCCGCGATTTTCCACGATATTCCGGTATACGGCCGCCCGCCTGCGGTAATCCAGCGCGCTGTCGTACGCAAAATACATGCGGATCACCTGCGGCATCTTCCGGATGTCCAGGTTCTCCATCGTTTCCATATAATACTCATACAGTCCCGTGATCCGCAGGCCTGCCTCCACGCCCTTCTCAAACCACGGAAAATAGCGCGGGTCCTTCTGCTCGCCCTTCATCAGCAGGCGGCAGATCGACTTCACCAGGTCGATGGATGGATAGAGCTCATAGCCCGTCTCCAGCACCTCGTACAACGGAAGGCTGAACGCGCCCTGATGCGCGGCCAGACCGGCCGCCTGGCGCACGATCTCCGCCGTCAGTATCTTCTCCCGGGCCGCAAAGCGCAGCAGATGCACCTCATAATCGCCCAGATGCCGCAGCAGGAACGGATTCTTTTTCAGAATCTGATACGCCTCCAGATACAGAATGCGGCTGCGGCAGCCGGCCGTGAACTGCTCTCCGATCGCCTCGTAGCGGGCGTTCTCATCCTTCAGGAAGCGCTCCTGCAGGTACAGCAGAATCCACAGCAGCTTCCAGCTGGCGCGGTTGCGCGCATAGAGGCGGCTGATCTCCTCCTCCACGCGGTCCACGTAGGACGCCTCCTGATAGAAAAATGTCGTCATATATAAATAGAAGCCGTAGCGCTCCGGCGTATTCAGGCGCGCCTTCTGCTTCTCCAGCGCTTCCAGAATATGGAAGGCCTTCTGTTTTTTGCCGTCCGCAAAATAGAGCTGTACCAGAAACAGCTCCGCAAACGGATCGTCCCCGCCGGCCCGGCGGTAGCTGTTGATGACGCTGACCGAGCGCTCCACCCAGGTGGCGATGTCCGTCTTTTTCAGGCGGAAGCTGACGTACAGCGCTTCCAGCTCCTTCTGCATGATATGGCAGGTGCGGCGCTGCCGCGCCGTCCCGGCGCGTCCGCCGCGGTGCGCGTGAATCTCCGCCGTCAGCGTCTGGCAGCCCGCGCGCAGCGTCAGCCGCCCACAGTTGTACCCGGCGTGCATGAGATTGGCGTCCAGCACCACGTTCAGGTCGAACGAGCTGCCCGCAAATTCGTCGGTGCTGATCTGCCGCTTTTCCGGGCGCAGAAACCCGGCGTCCGACTCGACCGTGATCCGGCCCCAGCCCCACGTATTTCGGTAAATGCGGATCGTCTCCCGCACCGGCTCGGTCAGTTCCTCCCACCGGTATTGATCCCGCTCCAGCGAAAACTCCAGCGCATCCTTGCAGTGCGCGCCCGCCAGAAACGCTTCCAGCCCGGAAGGTTCCGCGCGCCGCGCGCCCACCGCCTCATAAAGCGACTGCACCGAAACGCCGCAGCCCTGCGCGAAACCTGCAAAAGCGGGGCTCACAAAATCCCTGTGCGCGCGCGCGAAATCGCGCTGCGCCAGCTGCGCAAACTCCTCCAGATTCTCAAAGGCGAACACGGCCTCCGGCTTTTCCTGCTCCTGCATCCGCAGGCAGTAGGGAATCTCATACTCGCCGCGGTCGCTGCAGACGGTGATCACGCCCTGCTCTTCGCCGGCCTCCAGGCCGCTGCAGTCCACCTGATAGCGGATCTCGCTGCGGACGCCCTGAAACTCGACCGGCTCGCAGAGGATACGCGGATTCTCCGCATACAGAAAGCCCCTGGCCTTTTTGCCGTCCTCGCTCTCGATCACAAAGCTGCCGCGCACGACGGCGCCCGGCGCAGCCGTCACCGTGAGCTGCTGCGGCTCGATCAGGAGCTTCGCCGGCTCATATTCAAATATTCCGTTCAGCAACTGCTCAATTCTTCGCTTCATTCCAGTATCTTCTTCAGCTCATCCATAAAAGTATTGACGTCTTTGAATTCACGGTAAACCGAGGCGAAGCGGACGTAAGCCACCGCCTCCAGATCCTTTAATTTGTCCATCACGATCTCGCCGATCACCTTGCTCTCGATCTCCTTGTCCTCGCGGTTGAAGATCTCCATCTCCGCCGCGTCGATCATCTCCTTGATCCGCTGGATCGGAATCGGCCGTTTGTAGCAGGCGCGCATCACGCCGGCCTCGATCTTGGCGCGGTCGTACTGCTCTCTGGTGCGGTCCTTTTTGATGACCACCAGCGGGATCGTCTCCACTTTCTCATAAGTCGTAAAACGCTTTCCGCACGCATCGCACAGCCGCCTCCTGCGAATCGAGGCGTTTTCGTCCGCCGGTCTGGAATCGACCACGCGCGTGTTATCCTGATTACAAAACGGACATTTCATAATTTTCCTCCTCAAATTTCCGCCCGCAAAGCGCCCGAACCGGCTTTGCGGCAGAGTATCTGACCATAAACTGAGTATAAATGATGCCGGAAATACTGTCAATCGTCAATCATATAATAAATTGAGAGCAAAACGGGAGGAAAACGCCATGCGCCTGTACGATCTCAGACAGAAAGACGTGATCAACACCCGCACCTGCCGCCTGCTGGGCTGCATCAGCGACCTCGACATCGACTGCAAAACCGGCTGCATCCTGGCCCTGATCGTGCCCGGCCCCGGCCGGCTGTGCTGGTTTCTCGGCCGCGACTTTGAATACTTCATTCCCTGGCGGTGCATCGTACAGATCGGCGCCGACATCATCCTGGTCGGGTTTTTGACACCCATATCTCGTGAAAGCCTTGTCAGGCTTATTTTTTTATGTCAAATTAATTTTTATGTATTG
>CANRIG010000089.1 GCA_947630595.1 uncultured Lachnospiraceae bacterium
AATTCCGTTGTTTCTCTAATCCCTTTTGACAGATCGTTGAAATTTGCTCTTACAAGAGAATTCCTAAAATACCATGCGTTTTCAGCAAATATAGTATTTGTAACATCAAATCCCATTGATCTGAGATATTTGATAAAAAAGACCGCTGTTGTCCGGGTGTTTCCCTCTCCGAATGCATGTATCTGCCACAGCTGTGATACAAACCCTGCTAAATGCGGGATAATCGCTGATATGCTGCTTTGCGGATAATCATACGCTTTTTCAGCACGAATATCATAATCCAGCATTTCCCGCAGCTCCAAAGCATTCCCGTAGTGAACAGACGCGCCATCAAGTACCCACTCTTTCTTGGAAATATTATAATCTCTTATTATTCCTGCATGTGAATAGATGCCTTCAAATAGCCTTCTGTGAATTCCAATATACTGAGATACCGAGAACGTAAACGCGCGCTCTGAAAGAATAGCCGCAATGCGCACAGAAACAATATCCGCTTCTTTCGTTCTGTCCGTATCATTTTCTTTCGATTCGCTGTAATAGCTCTCTATGAGCTTACCGGCTTCCGAAATCGTAATCTCGCCTTCAATGTTTTTTTTGGCAGTGCTTTTCAGATAATCCGAAGTTTTAAGACCATCTACGGCCTGAAGTCCCATGGCTGTATACCAGGCATAGCCCAATTCGCGTTTATCCGATTCTGACTGCCTTATATATTCCTCAAAAGGGTCTCTTTTTATATCATCCATCTGTTTCAGCGCCTTCCGCTTCATCAATACTAATAATTAATTTTCCACTTTCATTAAAATCCTATAATGCATCCAGCTTAATTCGTCACGCAGCGCGTGACCATTTTGGGAAACGTCAAATTTTTCAGATGTTTCGCGGCAACGCTTCTGTCCACATCGAAAACATGTTGATCACATACCAAACTCAGCGCACAATCTGTCGAACCGAGCCTGTTCCTTCTCCTTGATGCCCTTCGACAGGTCATTCATGCAATGATGAATAACATCCGCGTCTTTCAGCACCTCATCCATCGGGCTGTCCGTGACTAGCTTGTCATCGTGATGGTAGATTGCAGAACAGATCATATCCGTCTCCGCCGCATCCGTCAGTTTCAATTCTTCAAGAATCTCCCTGGCAAGCTCCGCGCCCTTATGCGCATGATCATCATAGGAACCTGTCCGGTATGCATGCAGATCATGAAGCATCGCTGCCATCGACGCAAGCTCCGGGTCAAGCCCGCGTTTCCTCGCAATCATCGTGGCGGCAAGCGATACGCCGTATAAATGCGCAACAGCGCTGTTTCGCTTATCGGCGTCTTCCATCTGATTCAATTCCCTGTCCACATATTTCCGAAGCTCTTTCAGTCTGCTCATAATGTTTTCCTCCGATCATCCCTAATTCGTTTACCCGCACGCTGAAACCTGATAAAATATCACATTCTATTCCAAATCTCATACCCCTGTCTTCTGGCGGAATCATATATGGGCTGCATGTTTTTCTCCAGTATATGATAAAATTTTTCCTGCGAGTTTCCTTTTCTGTAAAGCTCCTGCCCGGCCCATATGGAATGCAGATTATCCCTGTAACATGCCTCATATAATTTTCTGATTCCCTCTTGTTCATGAATCAGGCTATACATCACATATTGATTTCTGGCAAATCGGTTGAAAAATGGATCCCACTTTGGCAGCCTGTTGCTTTTGGATGAATTTAAAGAAGAATCTATCGGCATCAGATTCCACAATTCATCATTCATCACAAACGACCACGGAATAAAATGATCCACATCATACGGCTTCTGATTCACCGGTTCATCTGTGAATACGTCCCTGATTTCACTGGTCAGCAAAATTTCTTTCCAGAGCCTGCGGACATGATTCAGCCTGCGCATTTTCTCATCCATCGGAGCCAGCTTATAAATCAGCCCCGGAACCTCCGGATTATTATTCTGCAGCCACTTTACTTTCTCATATTGTATCCAGCCCAAAATCGGCACCGTCTGATCCTGGATCATTTTTACCCACGCGTCCTGAAAGTGAACTTTCTTTTCCAGTTTGCTTTCAGGGCCCAGAACATACGGCAAAAGCACTACGTCCCGATTGATTCGCTCTATATAGGCAATCATTCTGCGCTTGCTTTCCCAGCTTGCCGCTTCATCGCTCCTGTTAAAAAATCCTGCCAGCGCGCGGTACGGAACCATATGCGTCAATTGTTCCTTAAATACTTTTAATTCACTGTTCTGCTCTTTAATTGCATTTTTAATCTCAATTTTTGATGCATTGGCAGAAAGGTCCGTCAATTTTGTCAGCTTTAATATCGCTCTTTCCAGTCCGTCTCTGATCTGGCCGTCCGCCATCATTCCGCTTAAGTGAATGTGAAATTCTCTGACCGAATACCAGGCATTGCATATCATTTCATCAATTACAGCGTCAAACGTCGTTTCCCGGATTCCCTCTGAGATCAGCTGAACGATTGCTTCCAGCCAGTAAAATTTATAACAGTAAGAGGGATCTTTCATCATCAGGGAAAAAGCCTCTATATCCAGCATATTGTAATATTTTTCATCTATATTCAGTGCATATTCACCTTTTGCAGAATTCAGTCCTGCCATTTTCCCTTACTCCTGTCCTGCTGCGTATCTTTTGTAATCCGGAATATCTTAATACAAATCATTTCTCCTGTCGTATTTTTTATTACACAACAGGTCATTTTCTCCAATGAACCGTCTCATGAATCTATTTCGTGGTTTATTTCATGGATTACTTCCCGTCCAGGCAATATGATTTTCCTTATTTATTGTACCTGACTGTTCATCAAAAAACAACTTTCTTTTCTGCCTCAAACTGTCAAACAACTCCTCTACCGGATCACCGCATACGCCACCGGCACCAGCAGCGCCGGCAGCATGTTGCCCACCCGGAATTTCTTGCCGAACGCAATGTTGACGCCGACGCAGAAAATCAACGCGGAGCCGATAAACGAGAGGTCTGCGACCAGCGCCTCGCCGATAAAGTTGCCCACAAAATGCGCCGCCAGGGTAAGGCTGCCCTCATACACCAGAATCGCCAGCGCAGAGCAGAGCACTCCGGGCCCATAGGTCGAGGCAAAGACGATCACGATCGAAAAATCCAACACGGCCTTGGCCGTCAGCATGGTGGCGTCGCCCTGAAAACCGTCCTGAATCGAGCCGACAATCGCCATCGCGCCCACGCAGATAATCAGCGAAGTATTGACAAAGCCCTCCACAAAACGCGCATCCTTTTCCGCATGAAACAGACGTTTCAGCGCCTCGCCGAGCGTGTCCATCCGCCGCTCGATGCCGATTGCCTCTCCCGCCAGTCCGCCGAGTACCAGAGAAAAGATCAGCAGCATGCTGCCGCCGGTCGTGATCGTTCCATTTTCAATGTGTAACATTCCCTGCAGAGTCCCGGCGATCCCGATGAACATCGAAGCCACGCCGCAGCCCGCCATCAGCGCCTCCTGCAGATTTTTCCGCATTCCCTTATTCAGAAACAGGCCCAGCACGCCTCCGGCCAGCACCGCGCCCGCGTTGATCAATACACCCAGTCCAAACATTGTCTCATTCTCTCCCCTCATTTTCCCGCAGAATCTGCGCAATCCCGCAGGCTACTCCGTCTTCCTCATTGGACGGCACAATCCGGTCCGCCGCCGCCCTGCAGCCGGGCGTGGCGTTCGCCACCGCGAAACCGATTCCGGCAAGGCGAAGCATCTCCGCATCGTTGTCGCCGTCCCCGAACGCAGCCAGCGCCGCATCCGGCAGACCCAGCCGCTCCAGTATGTATTTCGCGCCCGAATGCTTTCCGCTGTCCCTGTAAGAAATTTCCAGCAGCTGTTCCACCGACGATGTCAGGTAAATATCACTTACTGTTTTCTCCAGAAGTTTCCACAGCTTCTGCTTTTCCTGCTCGCTGCGCACCACCAGATCCAGGCTGTCCAGTTCCCGCGCATGCGTCAGCAGAAACGCGTCAATCGGCTCCACTGGAATCCGCGTGCTCTGAATATAGGGAATGGCTGCCGGAAGCGCGCCGAAGCGCACCGGGTCTTCCACGTACGCCCGCTCCGCATAGGCCTGCCCGTCAATAAACGCCTCGTAGGAAACGCCCGTGCACGCGGTCTGGCGCAGAATTTCCCGCACTGATTCCTCCGTCAGCTTAAACTGCCGCAGACATTCGCCCGTCCGCAGGTCGTACACCGACGCTCCGTTGGAAGTAATGGCATAGCGGATTCCCGCAATCGCGCACACGTCCTGCGGCAGCGCGTGCAGCGAACGCCCGCTGGCAATCACCACCTCAATCCCCCGCGCGATGGCGCTTTCAATCGCTTTTCTGTTCCGTTCGCTCAGCCTGCCCTGCGCGTTCAGCGTCGTGCGGTCCAAGTCGAGTGTGATGCAAGAAATTCTCATATTGTTTCTCCTGATTCTGCGGCAGATCTTTCCCATCTCGGAAAACTACCACAAATTTTTGTACTTTATACGGTTTCAAAAGGTCTGCAGTTTGTTCTTAGTACCTGCGCAGTTCCCTGCTTCCGTAAATATGTTACATAACCGCATCCATGGCATACATTCATGATGCATGAACAAGTATAGCATATATTTACAAAAACTACAGATATTTTTTCAATGCGCCAAAATCATAAATATTTTTTCGATATGGTAAAACCACAAATATTTTTTTACGGAAACGGAAATACTGGAAACGAAACCAAGAGGAACCGCAAGGAGGTATATTATGGACAACAAAGACACCGTCCGGCTGCTGAAAGAATGCGACGCCGGCGCCAAGATGGCGGTCGCTTCCATTGATGAAGTGCTGGAAAAGGTCAGCGACCTGGACATGAAGCAACTGCTGATCAGCAGCAAAGACCATCACGAAAAGCTGGGCAATGAGATTCACTCCAAGCTGCTGGACTGGGGCAGCGAGGAAAAGGAGCCTAATCCCGTGGCCAAAGGCATGTCCTGGCTGAAAACAAACATGAAGATGGCACTGGACAATGACGACGCCACTGTCGCCGATCTGATCACAGACGGATGCAACATGGGCGTCAAATCGCTGCACAAGTATCTGAACCAGTGTCCGACAGCGGACCGTTCCGTCAAGGAACTCTGCCTGAATTTGGCTGACATTGAGGATCAGCTCTGCAAAGACCTGCGGAGCTATCTGTAAACCTGCACGGGGAAGTTTCACGAACCGTCCCGGAAATTTATGCAAAATTGCTGCAAAATAAATTATGCATAACTACTGCAAAACGAATATGCATAACTGACGTAAAATGAATTTATGGCATAACCGCTGCAAAAATGCCTCGATGAAGCAAAGATATCCATGGATAGCCTGTCTCATCGAGGCATCTTTTTCTGCCACATTTCGCTCAAATCAGACACAATACTGCAAAGTCCCATCTGACCGGCACATGACTCAGCAATACAAAACCTCGTCCGGCCAGCATAACTCAACAACATGAAAACTCCATCCAGTCAATATGACACAGCAGCACAAAAGTTCCTTCCTGCAAACATGATACAACAGGGCGAAAGCTCCATTCAATCAGCACGACACAGCAACATGAAAGCTCCGTTCGACCAGCATGCCGCAACACTGTGAAAACTCATCCCGTCAGCACGACACAGCAACATGAAAGCTCCGGCCGGCATACCACAGCCCTGCGAAAACAAGTCAGACCCGCTTTCGCTCGTATTTCAAAAACGTATATTCCAGATCAAAATAGGTCTGCTCATCGCTGTCGGCCGTGATCTCCCACTCTCCGCTCTCGTCGAGGTTGGGGAAAAAGGCGTCCGCCTGATACACGCGGTCGATTTTGGTCACGTGCACGACATCGCAGTACGGCAGGAACTGCCGGTACACGCTGGCACCGCCGATCACGTAGACGTCCTCGCTGTCATACTGCTTCAGCTCCTCCAGCACCTCTTCCGGCGTGTGCAGCACCAAAGCGCCTTTGACGTGGTAATCCACATTTCTGGTGAGCACCAGATTGGTGCGGTTTTTCAGCGGGAGGCCGTTGGGGAAGCTCTCCAGCGTTCTGCGCCCCATGACCACGATTTTGCCCGTTGTCGTCTCGCGGAAGAATTTCATATCAGCCGGAATGCTGACCAGCAGCTTGTTGTGATAGCCGATACCCCAGTTGCGGTCCACTGCTACGATCATATTCATATCCTGTTACCCTCGCTTTCTGTCCGATGCCTGCCTCAGACCGCCACCGGAATGTTCCTGATCTGCGGGCCCGTCACATAGTTTTCCACATGCAGGTCATCCACTGTAAATGCATAAAAATCCGTTACATCCGGACTCAGCCACACCTTCGGCGCCGGATAGGTTTCGCGTGTGATCAGCTCCCGCACCAGCGGAATATGGCGGTCATAAATATGCGCGTCGGCGATCACATGCACCAGCTCGCCCGCCTGCATCCCGCAGCTCTGAGCCATCATATGCACGAGCAGCGCGTACTGCGCCACGTTCCAGTTGTTTGCGGTCAGTACGTCCTGCGAGCGCTGGTTGAGAATCGCGTTCAATGTCAGCTTCTCGCTGTCTTTTTCTTTTGTGACATTAAAGGTCATACTGTACGCGCACGGATAAAGGCTCATCTCATGCAAATCCGCATGCACGTAGAGGTTGGTCATAATCCGGCGGCTGTAGGGATTGTTTCTGAGGTCGTAGAGCACGCGGTCCACCTGATCCATCATGCCTTCCTTATACTGATGCTTCACCCCCAGCTGATAGCCGTATGCCTTGCCGATGCTGCCGCTCTCGTCCGCCCAGCTGTCCCAGATGTGGCTGTTTAAGTCGTGCACGTTGTTGGATTTCTTTTGCCAGATCCACAGCAGCTCGTCAAACGCGCTTTTCAGGCCCGTTCTGCGCAATGTCAGCGCCGGGAATTCTTTCCGCAGGTCATAGCGGTTGACCACGCCGAAGCGTTTGATCGTGTAGGCAAAGGAACCGTCCTCCCACTTCGGGCGCACCTTTTCCCCCTCCGTGCTCACGCCGTTGTCCAGAATATCCTGACACATCTCAATGAAAATTTTGTCCGCGAAGCTCATAAATTCCTCCTTCTTCACATCCCATGGCCGCATGTTACATATGATTTTCCACATTTACCCTGTCGGCACCAGTCTCGCAGGCATCGCCGGCGTCAGCTTCGCAGGTCACATATAATTTCCCACCTTCAATTTCCCGCCGCTGCCACCTACGCCGTCAGCCGGCTGACGCCGGTGTCCTCCGCAAAGCCCGCGGCATTGTAGAGAAACAGCAGATCCGTGTATGCTCCCTGCGCGATCAGGTCGCTGAGGCGCTGGTTGTAATAGCGAATATCCAGCACATCGATCTCGTCAAACTCCGGCAGCAGAAACGGCACAAAGCAGTGCGCATAGGAATCCTTGATCACCAGAATCCGGCGTCCGCTGCCCGCCCTGGTGCCGATCCGCACCAGCGCATGATTGCCGCCGAAAAAGATGTTGTACTTGTTTTTGGTCGTCAGCGCCGTGTAATCATAAATACTGTATGTGATTTCGTCCTCATTGTTTTTCTGTACCGTATAAAACGGATCGTCAGGGTAATGGTACAGCTCGATTGAATCCGGTCTGGTGTGAATCTCGAGCTTTGACTGAATCGTACCCTCAAAGCTGTCCGTCACCGTCTCGATTTCAAAATCGTCCGCCTCCGGCACCGCATAGCCCTGCCGCTGCGCCCACGCCTGATAGACGTAAAACGCCGCCAGCGTCTTCCAGTGATGGTCGGTGCGGTAATAAATTTCCTCCTGGCTGTGTCCGCGCAGCACTTCGCCCGCGTCAAACCAGGTGTCTTCCGGCAGCGCCGCCGCAATCTGGCTCAGGTAATCCTCCTCGTCATAGGGGGAGGCGAGCGCCGGCAGCTTGTCCCGCAGAATATCAACCGCATTCGGCACCACCATGAAAGTCATGTGCTCCGCCCCAAATTGCGGCGCATACTTCTGCGCAAACTGCTGCAGCACGCGGATGTTGAGCCCGGCCATGTCGGAGTCAAAGACGCCGGTATGCTTTTCAATCAGATAATCGTCGTCGGCAAAATAAATGTCCTTGCTCTCGCTTTGCAGCGTCAGCCGTTCCACCATCGTTTTCAGGCGGATCCAGCCGTCGCGACCTACAAACTGGTCGGTCAGGTACGTCTCGTAATCCGACTCAAACTCGCCGTTCAGCACGGTCGCCAGCCGCAGCGGCGGACGGGTCGCGAGGTCGCGGTTTTCCGTCTCGGAGTGCTCCGTCTGCGGTTTGATCACCGTGGCGAGCGCAAAGCCGAATATCAGAATGCAAAAGAGCGTGATGGTATTCCACGCCTGGTGTCTGCCCATAATTTCACCTCTCAGAACCGAAAATACAAAAACGGATTGAACGACGCGTCCACCAGCCACGCCAGCGACAGCAGGAACACAGCCGCATAAAACAGATTTCGCACGACGGTCTGCACTGCTTCATGCTCACGCGTCGCCGCACAGAACCGTTCGCCCAGCCGCCGCGGCAGGCGCGTGCTCCCGATCGCCAGCAGCGCCAAAAGAACCGCGTGATTGCAGAGCAGGTACAGCGTCTCCGTGTTGGCCAGCCCCTGCCCGTAACCGAAAAAGAGCGCGCGCAGGAACGAAAGCCCCTGCCCCATGTCGTCAAACACAAACAGCGCCCAGCCCAGCATCACGAAAAACAGACAGTAAACATGCTGCAGCGCCGCGGGCAGCCGTTTCAGCCGTCCGCCGATGAGATATTTCTCCGCCAGCAGCAGCACCCCGTAATACATGCCCCAGATCACAAAATTCCAGCTTGCCCCATGCCAGATGCCGGTCAGCAGCCAGACCACAAGGATATTCCTGACGTGCCGCAGCGCGTTGACGCGGTTCCCGCCCAGCGGGATGTAGACGTAATCGCGGAACCAGGTGCTCAGCGAAATATGCCACCGGCGCCAGAATTCGGTGATGCTTTTGGAAATATACGGATAATTGAAATTTTCCAGAAAACGGAACCCGAACATGTGCCCGAGCCCGATCGCCATATCCGAATAGGCGGAAAAATCAAAATAAATCTGGAAGGTGTAAGCCGCCAGCCCCAGCCACGCCGTCAGCGCCGGCAAGCGGGCAAAGTCCATGGCCTGCACTGTGTTCCAGAGCGCGCCCGCATTGTTGGCCAGCAGCACCTTTTTTCCGAGCCCCGTCATAAAGCGGTGAACGCCCTGCGCAAATTCCTCCGCGCTCTCCCGCCGCCCGCGCAGCTGTTTGTCAATGGTCTTGTACTGGACGATCGGGCCCGCGATCAGCTGCGGGAACATCGAGACGTAGGCCCCGAACGAAATCAGATTTTTCTGCACCCGGGCTTCGCCGCGGTAAACGTCGATCGTGTACGACATCGTCTGGAACGTATAAAATGAAATGCCGATCGGCAGCGCGATGTGCAGCAGCTCCAGGCCCGCGCCCGTGAGGCTGTTGACCGTGCCGATTGCGAAATCGGCGTACTTGAAAAAGCCCAGAAGCGACAGGCTCACCGCCGAGGAAACGATCAGCGCCGCGCGCGCCCCGGCACGGCTGCCTCTTTGCTTCATCCAGTCTACCGCGATTCCGCCCGTGTAGGATACCAGAATCGAAACCAGCATCAGCACAATATAAACCGGCTCGCCCCAGGCGTAAAATACCAGGCTGAACAGCAGAAGCACCAGGTTGCGCAGGCGGCGCGGAACCAGATAGTATGCCACCAGCACCGCCGGCAAAAATCGAAACAGAAATAACAGACTGCTGAAAACCATCCATCCATCTCCCGTATGTTCTTGCAAATGACTCACGTCAGATTATTATATAATACTATCCCGTGATACGCAAACGAATTTTTCGGAAGCGCTTAATACTTGACTTTATTTGCAATCTTTATATAATAAGGTTGGGATATTTTTATTCCTATTATAATAGGATACGACAGAGAAAAATACGGGAGACAATACTTCATGAAACAACAGAAACGCAGGCGCAGAAGAAGACAGGACACACTGGTCCTGAAGCTTTTGATTCTGGTCACACTGGTACTGGTCGTCTTTGAAGGGCGGCTGATCGTGACCATGTTCAGCCACCATTCACAAATGACGGCGGCAAAACTCGCCGAGGAATCCAACGGCATCACGGCCGTTGACGGCACCATCACGGAGTCGGAATCGGAGGAAAGCAAGGATGCGGACGCCGCTCCGGCTGTGACGACCGGCGACAGCGCATCGCCGGACGCTTTTCTGGCCGGCCTGCCCACGAACCTTGGGACTCCGTCCACCGGCAGTTCCGCCCAGAGCGACCGCCTGCCAACCGTTTCCAATCCGGACAGCGCGGCGATTGTTCCGAAGACCGATCCGCCCGTGGATGATTCCTATTTCGCGGACGCTGTGTTTATCGGCGACTCCCGGATGGAAGGCTTCCGCAATGCATCCGGCATCACGCAGGGCCGCTTCTTTACCAGCGTCGGCATGTCGTTGTCTTCCATGACAAAAGATGCCATCATCCAGACCGCTGACGGCAACATCACGGTAGCGGCTGCCCTCTCCGGCGGCGTCTACAACAAAATTTACATCATGCTCGGCACCAACGACCTCGGCGAATATGACTGGAATTCGTTCCGCGACGGCTTCATCTCCGTCACCCAGCGGTTCCTGGAAATCCAGCCGGATGCGATTCTCTACGTGTGCAGCGTTCTTTACGTCGAGGAGAGCAAGGTCGATTCGACACAATATGTGAACAACGCCAACGTGGACAAAATCAACTCCATTCTGCTGGAGGTCTGCGAGCAGGAGGGATATCATTACCTCGATCTCAACGAATTCCTGTCCAACGGATACGGCTCCCTGATTGAGGGCGCAACCAGCGATGGCGTACATATTTATCCGGATTACTGCAAGCAGATGCTGACCTACCTGAAAAGCCATTACGTTCCGGTGGAGGAACCGGATGAGACGGAGGCGGAAACGGAGACAGAAACCGAATCAGAATCCGAAGATTCCGAGGTTTCCGTCTGAGATAACCGCAACTTTTGAGGTTTCTGTCTGAGATATCCGAAGATTTTAAGATTTTAAGGTTTCTGTCTGATATGGCCGAAGATTTTAAGGCTTCCATCTGGGATAGCCGAAGATCTCAGAGGCAAACATGGAAAACGGACGTCGGGCTCATTTGCCCGACAGTTTATCAAGATACAAGGGGATAAAAAAGAAAGGGGAATTTTATTCATGCACAAACTGACTGTAACCATCGGTGCGGCCGCAATGGCGCTTTGCCTGACTGCCTGCGGCGGCGGATCCAAAGAAGTATCGGTCGACACCGCAGTTCTCGCCAAGGAACTGCTGACCACCGTCACCTCAGACACGCTCACGGAGACCGCGTCCGACCTGCTGCCCTCCATTTACTTTTTCGAGGAGGATTCCATCGCTTCCGGCATCGCCTACGCCAGCTCCGGAGCCACGGCCTGCGAGATCGCCGTCGTTCAGAGCAAGGACGCCAAAAACGCCGAGGCCGTGGAAAAGCTATTCCAGACGCGCGTGGACAATCAATCCAGCCTCTACGCCTCCTACAATGCGGGCGAAGTGGAGAAGCTCGACGATGCCATCATCGAAAGCGCGGGCGCTTACACGGTGCTGTGCGTCTGCGACGATACCGACCAGGCGGAGAAAATCCTGGAGAAATACGGGTTTTGACAAGCAAAGAATTGGAAATTGACTGAGTAAGGGAATGACAGCCGCTTCGTTTTGCACGAGGCGGCTGATGTTTCATAGTGCGCCCGGCGGCGCACTATGACGGAAACGCAGCGGAACAAAGCGCTGCATTCCATTTCAAAGTTGAATAAATAAAAACCGCCCCGGCACGATCGGCACCAGGGCATCAAATATAATATGTTGCACCGGACAGCCGGGGGACGTGCTCTCACCCGTTCCGAGTCTTGCGGAAAGGGGTGATCATTATGAGTACTTATGAGGAATTTATGGTGATTCTGACAGTTGCACTGTTGATTGTCGCGATTCTGAGTTATACACATAAGAAATAGCCGTCCTGCTCTCTGCAAAAGTTTAGGAACGGCTATGCCTTACTAAATGTTGCCGGGACGGGTGTGCACTCACCTTCCGGCTGTCTTGTTAAGCATATTATATGTTACACCTGTAAATTTGTCAAATACAGAAATCATACAAAAACGATTCCTAAATTGAAAAAGTAAATTCTACTGGTTCTTTGCCTGGTAGAAACTATCCCCGCACAGGTGGCATTTACTTCTGCATATGGTGTATCCTATTCATTGCTTACGACAGCAGTGGAAGGATCCGTCATGAGTAAATACATTCCTGGAAACCATAAACACCTTACTGCCGCTGACCGTCTCTACATAGAACGGGAACTGAATGCCGGTTCATCCTTTAAAGATATCGCTCGCTATCTTTGTAAGGATCCCAGCACCATCTCAAAAGAAGTGAAGGCCCACAGGCTCTCCGACTATTATCCCGGCAGGGGCCTTTTCCTTAACGCTAAGAACTTCTGCATTCACCGTTTCCACTGCAGAAAGACTAATGTCTGCGGCAAGATCATCTTATGCGGCATCAAATGTACATCCTGCCCTTCCTGCAACCAGCACTGCCCCGATTT
>CANRIG010000090.1 GCA_947630595.1 uncultured Lachnospiraceae bacterium
TGTGTTGTTTGCTTCAACATGAATTATACGGGTAAATCCACGTTGCTGCAAATGTGAGGTCACTTCATATTATCTAAGCTCCCTGCAAAGCCTGAATCCATCCCCGTCCGGCAGACCGGCGTCCAACAGCAACAGATCAAACGTTTCCTTCGCAAGCAGATTCTTTGCGTCCGCAATGGAAAAACCGGCTTTCATCTCATACCCTTCCCGCTCCAGTCCCATACAAATGCCGCGGTTTAAAGCCGGATCGTCTTCAATAAAAAGGATACGCTTCCTCATAGTCTCCCCCCCCTATTCTCTCAGCAATTCGATCAGCCGTCCCCTTAGCAAAAACCGATACAGCGCAACCGGTATCAGGCAGCAAAAAGCAGACAGCGCCGCAAAGAACAGCAGATTCGGCAGGATCGAAAGCCGATACGGCGTGTGATACGTGTTGACGGCGGCTGAGATCAGATAAGAAAGCGGAAGCCCCACTGCCAGAGAAATTCCGCCTGCGATCAGCGCATAATGAAATCCCTCTGCGGCCATCATGATTTTCTGCTGGCTGCGCGTCATGCCGATGCTCTGCATCGCGGCCAGCTCCCGCCGGCGGCTCTGAATACTGACCGCCATCATATTTCCATAATTCAGAAAGGTCAGTACCACAAGAACCGCGCAAAGGCTGCCGCCAATCACACGCAGACGAAGTTCATTTTCATACAGCAGTTCATAATCTTCCATTTTCGTTGAAAGTTTTAAATCGTCATGATGCTCCAGTACCTCCGATATTGCCTGATCTGCCGCTGTGTTAAACGCTTCCCTGTAATCAATATCCAGAAGCTCCAGAATCGGCACAGCTGCAAGCTCCCGGAACAGTTCTTCGCATACAACAAGATCCGGCATCACATCATTCGTAAAGTAAACCGGCGTTTTGATTCCGTCTCCCGACCACTTTACTTCCACCGAACGCTCCTGCGGCTGCCCGTAAACCTGAAAGCTCAGCTCTTTCCCAACCAGAGACTCCGTTGATACGGATAAAAACCCAAAGGCAATCGCTCCTTCGCCCCGGAAAAAAGCCTCTCTATCCAGATTTCCTCCCGCCTGCTTATTCAGGGCGTCGAACTCCGCTTCGTCGATTCCCGCCAGACGTCCCTGCCCCTGTCCCGGATACGTTTCATCGCCGGGCGACCTGTTTTTCCAGACCGCAAGATTTTCTTCCAGCTGACCCTCCGACATGAGCGGCAGGTCATAAACCGCTTCCATATAGTCTCTCATTATTTTATAAGTATCCGCATAATTATACTGCACCTCCTGCGAATACATCTTCCGCACCGTTTTTACCCCATCCAGTCCGGAAATCTGTTCCGCCAGTTCTTCCGTAATCCCGACATGCTCCTGCTCATCCCGCAATTTTGTGTTCAGAATCCGTGCGTCATAGGAATACTGTTTGTTCAAAATCGCCTTCGCGCTGTTTTGCTGCAAAATGACGCTCACAACCAGAAACACGATGATAACCATACAAAGCGACGCGGCCGATACCACGAAACGCTTCCTGCTGCGGAAGATATTCCAGCGGGCCATCTGAAACATCCCGAATTCTTTTGTTCTTCGTTCCGTTTTCCTTTGACGGACAGATTCATGAAACCGGACGGCCTCAACCGGCGTCAGCCTGGCTGTCTTTTCCAGCAGCTGCCGGCACCCGCTCCAGACGGCCAGCAGGGTAACTACGGATGCCAGGACCGGCAGGAGCGGGGGAAACGCCACCGCCTGACGCATTCCGGCCTCACCTGACAGTGCGCCCAGCATATAGGGAACCGCCCGCAGCGCCGCCGCATACCCCAACGAAAGACCTGCCAGAATCCCAGGCAGTACGTTCCAGAAAATCTGCCATAACAGATATTTTTTCATCTGGCTCACGGTCATTCCAATCGTCTTATACTGACCGTAATGCCTGATCTCCCTGGCGACAGAAATATAAAAGATATTGTATACAAACAAAGCCCCGCTGACCAGCGTCATGACCGTCAGGAACAGGATACCCGCCGCCAGACGGACAAATTTTGCCAGCAGCAAAGGGTCGCTGTAAATCACCTGATTCCCGACAAGGCCGATCTGCTTTCCCAGCTTTTTCACGTACGCGCTGCTGTACAGCGGATTCTCCAGAGAGATGTATAAAATCCCGTTTGTGATATCGGTCTGTTTCACTCCTGTTCTCCCGTAAAACGCTTTTGAAATATATCCATTGTTGTGACTGCCGTATTCTTCAAACCACCCTGTCAGGTAAAAAACCGTTTCGCAATCATCCCGGCCGGAATCCGCAGAAAGAGAACTCCAGGTCAGAGGAATCTCCATCCCTGTCTTTGGCCGCTCGATTCCAAGCTCTGACAATGCCCGCAGAGAAAGCATGATTTCATTTTCCTTTTCCGGGTAAGTTCCTTCCCACATGGCAAACGCGGGCCGGCATTGTTTTTCCCAGCAGATTTCATCCGCCCAATAAAACCGTATCCGGTCCGTTCCGTCATCCGACCCTGCAACCGCACATTTTACCGCCAGTCCGGCGTATTTCACCCCGTCCGCTTCCCGCGCTTTCTGAATCTGTTCATCGGTGGGTTCAGGCAAAGAAATATCAAACTTCATTCCCTCCGAAGCCAGATTTCGCCTGGTCACCGTCTTATAATAGCTGATACCGAGGCTGAACGCCACCGTAATCAAAAACGCAGTCATGGCGATGGAAAGAATCATCATCAGATTCTGCCGGAGATTCCCGCGATACGCTTTACCGGCCAGCGTCCTGAGAATTTTTTTATTTCTGATCTTTATCATGGATTTTCTGTCCTCCCTTTCCCGCTGATCTATAGCGAAACCCTTTATCATCTGAAATTTCATGATCCGTATTCAGGCAGACCCTGATGTTCACACTTTAACTTGCATATTTTCCCGCCTTTGATTCGGATTATTGTATATCTTCCCGTCCTCGATCCGGATAATACGGCCCGCCAGCTGGGCGATCTCCGGATTATGGGTAATCATCACGATTGTCTGTGAATCATATTCATTGGCAGCTTTCAATAAGCCCAGCACCTCCTGGCTGGTACGCGTATCCAGGTTTCCGGTCGGCTCGTCGGCCAGCAGAATCGCCGGTTTTGCGGCCAGCGCCCGCGCAATCGCCACTCTCTGCTGCTGCCCGCCGGAAAGACAGCCCGGCAATGCTTCCTGTTTGTCTGCAAGCCCCAGCCGCTTCAGCAGTTCCTCCACAAACGCCCGATCCGGTTTCCTTCCGTCCAGCTGTGTCGGCAGCACGATATTCTCATAGACGTTCAGCAGCGGCAGCAGATTATAGTCCTGAAACACAAAACCTATCTTTCTGCGCCGGAAAACCGCAAGCTCGTTTTCCGACAGCTTTGACAGCTCATGCCCGGCTGCGCGCACAGAACCGGAAGTGGGCACGTCCAGTCCGCCCAGCATATGCAGAAGCGTCGACTTCCCGCTTCCCGAGCTTCCCACAACGGCCACAAATTCCCCCTGCTCCACGGACAAATCCACGCCGTCCAGCGCCTTCACCAGCGAATCGCCTTCCCCGTAATACTTTTTCAGTTTTCGCGCGCTTAATATTTCCATGTTTCATCATTCCTTTCGCCCAAATAAAAAACGGCATATACGTACCTTTACATAAGTACATTATGCCATAAGAATCTTTCACAAATCTTTCAAAGTTAAATATTATTCCGTTTATCCACAAAGCATAATTATTCACCTGCTCTCCGGCACGGATAATATATCTTCATTATCATCGAAAGATAGTATTATCTCACCATCCCGTCAGTCTCCATACCAGCTCCTACCCCCCCCATTGGGCGACAAAGAAACGGCGGCCTGATTTCTCAAAGCCGCCGCGTCCGTGTCTTTATATCATGGTATCGTCTCTCAATACCTCGGCCAGACTGATCTTCCGTACATTCCGCCATGCCAGATAGTATGCCAGCGCCACACAAGCCAGGATGGCCAGCATAAATAAGAAAATCGGAACATATGGCGCTTCCGCCAGAAATACTCCAGCCTCCATATAGCTTGCTTTCAGCATAAATCCGATCGCGGCGACCACAATCGGAAGGCTGATTAAAACCGGACGGCCGGCGATGACTAACGCTTCCGTACAAAACATTTTTTTCAGTTCCTTCGGCGTCAGTCCTACCGACATATACCTTGCAAATTCCCGCTTTCTCTGACGTACAAATCCAAACGTATTGGAAAATACATTGCCAATGCCGATCACCGCCAGCAGAATACAGAAGCTTCCAAAGATAGCCGTCATCCCCTGTATCTGTCTGTTGTTTGTTTCATACTCCTGAATACGGTTTTCCTGTTCTATGGTATATTTCCCTTCGACAAGCTGTGCGATCTTATCCTGTATCGTATTTAATTCTTCCAAAGTGACATCGTCTCTGCCGCGGACGCAGATATAGCTGTCTTCCTCCATTCCCCCGATCTGTCCTTTGATCTCTTTCCATAAAGATACAGGGATAAAATGCACCAGCTCATAATAATCGAGCGTTGCGTATTCTTCTCTCAGCACGGGAACCTCCTGCGTATAAGACAGGACAGGAACCTCCGCCGTCGTTTCCTTATGATTGCCGGAGGGTATTTCTTTATTATCACCGGAGGACATAGAGGTATGCCCGGGGGGTGTTTCCTTATTATCGCCGGAGGATATAGAGGTATGCCCGGAGGGCGTTTCTTTATGATCGCCGGATGGCACAGAGGTATGCCCGGAGGGCGTTTCTTTATGATCGCCGGACTGTCTCAAAACGCTCACTGCATTTTCGTCAGCGTCAGGCGTCTTTATATAAGGCATGAAAACAGGATGCCGGAAATCCGGGTTTGTCACGTCACGGATCTGATTTAAGACCACCGCTCCGTCAAGCCGCGGCGCAATGCCAAGCTGCTCACAATAAGCGGAAAAACTTTGATCGTCCATGATCACGATCGGAACATTTACCAGCCATCCGCCTTCCACCTGCGACACATAGTTCGCGGGAGCCTGCGCAAATCCGCCGAAAGACTTCATATCTTCGCTCATTTCTTCTTCGGCGATGATTCTTTTCGCGGAAGCTTTCTGATACACAATAGCGCTTTTAATCCCGTCAAGTGCCTGGATGGATGCCGTTTCTTCAAAGCTATCCGCATCCGTATCTTTCACGGTAATCATGATATCCCATACGTCCTGATACCGCTCGAAATAGGTTTCCCTCGTACTGATCTGGGACAGGGAGAAGAAACACTGCATGAGCGCGAACGCAAGGAATGAAAACAGGAGCGACAGGGAAGCTGTCCGCAGCGCTTTTCTCTGCGCTTTCAGTGCGTTGCCGGCCAATTCTCCTTCTATCCCGAACAGCAGCGAGAGCAAACGGGAGTTTTTTCTGCGTTTCAGCTGGAATTCCCCGGTATTTTTAATCGCCTCCAGCGGCGTGAGCCTGCTAAGGCGCCGGGCGGGAAGCCATGCGGAAATCCATATCGTCAGGATCGTTACAAGCAGTGTCAGCACCAGAACCAGCGGGTGATAGCCAAAGACCGCCGCATGCCGTCCAGGGACATCGCTGCCCAACACGCTATTGCTCAGATTTATGAGTCCCGCGCTTCCTGCAATGCCCAGCAAATCGCCTGTTATGACCGGCCCCGCGCAGAGTGCAGCCGCTTCCTGCAAAAGGCACGCCCGGATTTGTTTCGGCGTGGCCCCGATACTGGAAAAAATACCAAACTGATGAATCCGCTGGTTCATGGACACCGCAAAAGAATTATGGATAATGATGATCAGAGAGAAAGATGCCGCCGCCGTGATCAGAATAAACAGCGGGAATAAAAGCCTCGGGGCGGTATCGCTGGCATCGCGGATCAGGTACATGGCAAGAAGCTCATAGTTATAAACGATCCGTTCCTGCGGGATGCCGAGCTGCTCTGCAATATGTGGCATATCGGAGAAAACAGCTTTCTTATCGCTGAAATAAATATCTACCGTCGGCTCCGTTTCTTTCTGTCCTTTCTCGTTTACCACAGCGTCCTCTACATTGGCAAAGTTTTTGATCGTTTCCATATCCTCTGCAGAGAGCTCGCCAATGATACGGCTGTGCCAGCTGCCTTCCTCCAATTCGATCCGTTCCACTTCATACTTCCATGCATTGTAAAACAGTCCGCACAGCAAAGATAGGAGCAGGGCGGAGATAAACGCCGCAATCATAACAGTCAAACTGGAAGACCGGTTGTTTTTGATATAGTTTGATGAATATTCTTTCCACATATCCGTCACCTCTTTCTGGTATCACGGATGATACGCCCGTCTTCCATCGTAATGATGCGTTCCGCCTCCATCGCCACCTTTTCGTCATGGGTAATCAAAAGAATCGTCTGCTCCAGATTGCGGTTAGAAAGCTTCAGCATATCGATCACTTCTTTGGAATTTTTCTGATCCAGATTTCCGGTCGGCTCGTCCGCAAGAAGAAGGGCCGGACGATAAATCAGCGAACGCGCGATCGCCACCCGCTGCTGCTGTCCGCCGGAAAGCTGATTCGGCACAGCGTCCAGCTTATCCGCAATTCCAAGAGACTTCACAACCTTATCAAAATACTCCTGATTCGGCGTTTTCTTATCCAAAGATAAAGGCATAAGAATATTTTTTCTCGCTGTGAGGATGGGAATCAGATTATAAAACTGATATACCAGGCCGACCTTTCTGCGCCGGAAGATTGCCGCCTGTGTCTGGTTCAGTTTAGACAAATCCGTCCCGTCTATGATTACTTTTCCGGCGGTGGGTTTATCCACGCTGCCCAGAATATGCAGCAATGTAGATTTCCCCGACCCGGAGGCCCCAAGGATCGCCACAAATTCTCCCCTGTTCACAGACAGATCAATTCCATCAAGCGCTGTTACCTGGTTACCGCCGGAGCCGTATACTTTTCTGACTCCTTCACACTTTAAGATTTCCATTCTGATTTTCTCCTTTCCTCTGCTCGCCCGGAAACCGGGCATAAAGGTACACCCTTTATAATTAACAGTATAGCAAATGAAAGTTACAACTCAGTGACTGCGCCCAAAGGGCATCCCGCATTTTACGTGCTTCGCACAAAATTCATACGGTATACCCAAAGGGCATCCCGTATTTTACGTGCTCCGCACGAAATTTATAATGAATACCCAAAGGGCATCCCGCATTTTACGTGCTCCGCACGAAATTCATACGGTATAAAAGCGAATTTCAAAAAGGGCGCCGCCTTCCGGCCTGTTTTTTGCCCGTATCGTCCCATTCTGGCGTTCAATAATCTCTTTTGCCAGAGCAAGTCCAATCCCGATGCCTCCTTCACCGGCATTTTTCCCCCGATAAAACCGTTCAAACAAGTGCGGAATATCTTCTCTGTCAAACCCGGCGCCTTCATCCCAAATGAAGATTTCCGTGTATAACGGATTCTGAGTATAGGAACAATGGACCGTTCCCCCTTTATTGTGTTCCATGCAGTTTTTCATCAGATTCATGATTGCTTCCATTGTCCAGTCCATGTCAGCGATAATCATCATCTCTTTTTCTTCCGGTATATCGATGGAAGTACCAGAACCGGAAAACAATTCCTGCAGGTTATCCGCGGCGAGGACAAGAAGGGTAAAAACATCGGTTTCCTCCTTCTGCAGAGATAACATCCCGGCGTCAAGCCGGGATAAAACCAGCAAAGCCTCCTCCAGATAAGTCAGCCTTGCCAGCTGCTTCTCCATCTGTTCCAGAGCTCTGCCGTCAAAACCCGTCTTCATGCTTTGTACGGACAGGGAGATCGCCGTAATCGGCGTTTTAATCTGATGTGCGATATTCGACAGATTTTCTGCAAAGCCATTCTTCGCCTGTACCGCCTGCTCCTTTGTCTGGTAGAGAAATGTCACTGTTTTATAAATTTCATCTTCCAGCCTGGAAAAATCATCTTCTCCGGAAGTGGAGAGGATCAGCGCTTTTCCACTGTTTACCTGCTCCAGATATTCAGCCAGCGCCCTGATCCGAAGGGTTTCCGCTCTATTCCGGTATAAAAAGGTAAACAGAAACAGAAAAATACCCGCCGTCAGTCCGGCTGCAGCGAAAAAAATATTCTGCCTGCAGCCAACGCCGACAAAATCAGACACACGATATCCCAATCCTGACAAAATGTTATCGTGAAACACACCGTCGGGATTTCCTTCTGTATATTCTTTCAACGCAGCGGAAATAATACCTCTGGTTCCCGGTTCCTGTTCCACCACTTCGCCGCAGACCGCATTTAACAGATCGAAAGACAACCGGCTGTACTGGTAAGAAACCAGCCAGACGGCGACAGCGGCGGCAATGAGACCGACAGCGAATGCCACCCCCGAAGTGACAACTATACTCCTGCGGCTGTTCATATCGTATCCTCCATACGGTAACCCACGCTTCTGATCGTTTTCAGACAGGAAGGCTGGGATAATTTATCCCGAAGCCGCTTTATGGTAACGGTTAAAGTATTATTATTCACATAACTCCCGTTCGCATCCCATACCTGTGCCAGAATTTTTTCCCTGGTAACCGTCTTCCCTTTATTCTTCATTAAATATAAAAGCAGCTGATACTCGGCGGCGCTTAAAAAGATTTCCTCTGAATTGCAAAATACCGCATGGCGGTTCTGGTCAATCCGGATTGCATCACAGGAAATGTATTGCTCCGCCGCACTGCCGGCTCTGCGAAGCACTGCCAGAATCCTTAAATACAATACCTCTAACTCAAACGGCTTTACAACATAATCATCCGCACCGTTCCTGAGACCCGAAGCAATGTCCGAGGTATCCCCGCGAACGGTAAGAAAAATAACCGGCAGATCTTTCCAGTTACTGCGAATCCACCGGCACAGGCCGTCTCCATGGCCGTCCGGCATATTCCAGTCCAGCAAAACGCAGGTTGGAACATACTCTTTTAACTGTTGTTTTGCCGCAAAAAGCGTCGGACAAATGGTCACCTTAAAGTTTCTCTGTTCCAGATACTCTTTCACAGCAAGCGCGATATTCTGGTCATCTTCAACATAATATAAATCCGCCACGGCTAAGTCCCTCCCTGTCATTACCGGACAATATATACGTGCAAATTATCCCATTTTTATAATTATAACAGATAAAAGTGACAGTTCGGTGACTGGGTTTATTCTGAAAAAATTGGGAAGCTGTTTGAGGACTTCCGGCGTATAAAAACCGGCCTTTTTCATAACGGCAAGCTGACTGCAGACCGCTGCTAAGTCCTCCACTACATGTGTAGAAAAAAGAATAGTTCTGTTTTCGGAAAAATCTACCAGCAGGTTCCGGATGCAGATTCGTTCTTCCGGATCAAGCCCGGTGGTCGGCTCATTCAAAAGCGCCTGCGCCAGTCCAACCCGCCGCTTCATACCGCCGGAGAGCTGTCGCATTTTTTTCTTCCGATTTTTTGTTGCGCTTAGAACGCCTGGCATTAAGCTCAAACCAACTTAATTCCAGGCCAAGGACATGCAATCTTCCATGGCAACCGGTAAAATTCTGCCGGTCATCACTCAAGAACAAAAAAATCATCACCAAGCATGTGATATGCCTCAATCAGATACGCATATGCAATAGGATTGACCCGTTTTATGTAAGAAATCCGTCTCGCGTTTTTGACTTTCAATCCCTCGCCCAAATATTTTTCAGCATTGTCTATCTGCGGGCAGGTCTCCTTTCCTGAAAGCATGGATGCTGCAAGATAAAGGATACCGCAGGCAGGGATACCTGCAGATTCTCCGCTGAGAGAGCCAGAAAAGATATGGTTCCTTATGCGGTCGATCCCGTCAATATATAAAGTATATTCATCCTTGTTTATGCTCCCACGTCCAATAAGACAGATACAACTCCTAATGGTATCAGCAAGCACATCCTTCGACTGCAGATCCATCGAACGGTACGCCAACTCTTTCTTCACAACATTCTGATAAGTAGCAACGACTTCCCCGAAATCATCCATCTTCTGAAAAAGCGTCCAGCAATCGAACATTTGCTTGATAATCTCTAATTCTTTATTCACACCAAAGGGAACTCCTGTGGTGTGCGGAGCAAATGCCGTTAACTTGTCACCCAGGATACAGTTGATTCCGGGAACTTTTACCGTAAGGGGTTGTCCCTCTGTGAGGAGCATCAGGTTTTCGATTGGACGCTCAATCACAGTGCGGTAAGGGTTTGTCTCAAACAGGATATCCAACAGGATATAGATGGTCTGGCCAGAAAGAGGTGATTCATAGACAAACTTATAATGCCGTTTCTCTATATTGTTAGCGCCAATCCTGATATCCTCCTCAGATTCCAGAAAGGGAAATATTTTGCCCGCCTCTTGGATATAGGCTTCTACATCCACACCCGGTTCGACAATAATGTCGATATCAGTGGATAACCGCATAGGCTTGTCCAGCAAAAGAAGCAGAGATGTGCCTCCTTTGAAGATGAATGGCATTCCTGACCGCCTGATTGCTTCAAGCAACCCAAACGCATAAATTGTCCGCTCAAGAATGGAAGGATCATTCCCGCTGGTTTCGCGCAGTTCCTCAATATGCTCCCTCGTAAAATTATATCTTGAAAGCATTGTCTCTTGTCCTCTGTCTTTTCGGAATATATTCCTTGATCTCTTTTTCTCTATTTCTTCTCCTGGCATAGCGCAGGAGCCGAACTGTGTCTACACTATACCTGTCATAGGCAATACTCACAATAGATTCATACTCTGAAGCACTGTATACCTTTCGAATAACTTTATCGCAGAAAACGTCTACAAGCAGTTTTTCGATCGTGATATCGTGGGGTGAATTACTGTCGAGAGGCGCCTCACTTGTCCAGTCAAGCACAATGACCGAGTTTGGTTCCCAATACAAGCTATACTCTTTTTGAGAGGGTCTATACATGACCGTTTTACCTGTATTCTTTTTTAGAAACTTAAAGACAAATGTTCCAACATCACGTTCAACCTGAAGAAAGATCGTGTTCCTCGCAATCTGATGATTCAGGAACTCATTGAGCAGAACGCTCTCAAATACTGTGAACCCGATCAATGGGTAGTTCTTTTCCACTTGATCCCTGACTATCATGGCTTCTTTCGAATACAGAGGAATATAAACTCCCTTCTTTTTTCCATTCGGGAGCGAGTAACAGTTCCTGCCCTCATGCTGAAGCAAGCCCTTTTTCACGAGGCTGCCGATTGCCCAAACATACGAGTTTTCGCTTAACCCACGTCTTTCTTTTTTCATAATATCGACAATATCGACCCTTCGATAACTCCGATCTGGCTGAAGATTATTGATTATGCAGGCATACCACACTTAATCACCTCCAAATCAAACGGCACTATTTTTATTTTCTGCCGATTGATATTATAACACCCCCTATGCGCTTTGTCTATATAGTGTCTGCTCATTAACTAGCATTAAACCGTCACACCCACAAAATATCCGTTTTTGAATATCAGATAGTACAAAACATTTGATTTTACACCTCAAAAAATCGACACCAGAAATTCGCGCATTCTAAATCCTATAATTGTTCCGGCAAGGAGTCAAAATTTTAATTCGCTCCCTGTCGAGTTAAAATGAGTTAAGAATTGATTATTTTGTACCTGGAGTACTTCCCTCCACATAACAATTCTAAACGTCCCTGGGCCTGAAGCTTTTTAATAACTGCATACGCCTGCGAAGGAGTTACCTTCAACAATTCAATTACATCCTGTTTTGTGATGATTCCATTCTGAGTATTCGCCAACTTCATTACTAACTCAGGATACCTGATGCTGTCAATATCTGTCTGTCGAACATACTGTATTGTTTCTTTGTTCTCACGGTAGATCTTTTTTCCCAGAATATAGGTGCGATCTTTTCCTTTTCCGGATGCTTCAATCAAACCGGACTCTATCATGACCTCAATTGCAGATCTAATCTTATTTTCACTCAGATTTGTCCGTTCTACAATTCGTTCCACTGTACATCTTCTTTCTGTATTAAGGACAGACAGAATCATCAACGTGTAAATTGATAATGGTTTTCCCTGCCTGTTTTGTTCTTCTGCAACAAGCTTTGCGAACGGCAAATCTGCTTTCGCCCTTTGAATAAATAGTTTAACGGTTCTGCTGGTAGATTCAGAATAATCTGGCCAGGGCCTTCCAAAAACAATCGAACCTTCAAAAATTCTATCAATTCCTCTTCCCGTTTTCTCAGCCAAGCCGATTCGTTTCATTGCATCAGCAAGCGCGGGATTGCGTCCATGCGGTTCTACAGTCAAAAGATTTTTCAGATTAACTCCATCGATAAATCCCCCGGGATTACTGATGACCATTCCCTCATCGTCAATCAAAACCCTTACAGCGCCAAGTATCGTATAATCCCTGTGTTATGTGAAGTTAATAGTTATGCAAAGTCAGTTCCGAATTCCCTTTGAAATAAGGAAATCCGGAACTTTTTACT
>CANRIG010000091.1 GCA_947630595.1 uncultured Lachnospiraceae bacterium
AGTGTTTGCAACAGTTTCTCTTTGATGCTCTCAACGTACTTGTCGATGTCCTCCTGCGTCTGCAACCGCTTAACGGAACAGAGATCGTACCGGCGCACCGTCTTAATCCGCTTAGGCTTCGGAACATCCTTTTCCCCGGTCTTCGGATCAGGGTCAACCGGCGTAACCATCGGCTCCATGCGGCGGCAGATATTGTCCTTGTAATTGAGGACTTGGGTAATCATAGCATCGAGGTCGGTGAGGGATGTCGCTACTTTCAGTGCCTCGCGTTTTTTCACAAACCAATCATCAGCCTGATGGAGCAAAGCACCGGCATCGCGGGCTTCGCTGGCAAGCTGGTGAACGTCCTGCATACCCTGACGGACTGTTTCGGCAACTTCGTCGCGCTTGATGTCCAGAAGGGCATCGTATTTCTCCTTGACCTTGGCAATGAGATCGGGAAGCTCCCCGATGCGGTCGTAGGGCTTCGGCATGGCAAGGATCGTGGAAATGGTCTTGAAAATATCCTGCGCCTCCGAGTCCGTGGAGAAGTAATCACGCTCCTTGCTGACGCGATCCATCTGACGTTTGGCGTCGTCGAATACAACGCGCTGGGACTTGAAGAAAAGTTCGATGCCCTCCAAATCCTCCACGGTATTCAGAAGGTCATCCTGCTTCTGCACCATGCGGGTGAGCAGAGCAACATTGTCTTTGCGCTGGCTGAGAATGTTCTGCATCAGGTCACGGGCAGCGGTCACAACCTCGCGCTCCGGGTAACGCTCCCGGCTATATGCGTTATCAATAAGCTGCTGATAATGCTCCAGCTTGCCCTCAATAGTTGTAGTAACGAAACGGATCAAACCGTCCTCGTCAGAGGGGATGTCCATAGCGCCGAGATAGTCACGCAGGAGGGTGATGCTCTTGCGGATCAAGTCCTCAGAGGGGGCAATCCGGCGCGTTACAACCGCCTTGTCAATCTCATTTTTCTTGCGGAGGTAGTCAACGAGCCGCCGCTCGTCCTTGCCGACGACAGCACCGCCGTACTTGATCGAAATTTTCTGCTGTGCCACAAGACGGGCAATCAGGGCGGCAATATCAATCTCACGCCAGCCATAGGGGATAGCAGAGTACCGGCGCTGCACGTCGCCCATAGAGGTATTCAGCATCTTGGAGTTTTGAAGCTCCAGCCATTGACTGATCTCGTTCAGCGCGTCCTCGTTGTTCGCGCCGGTCCCCACAAAAGCGAGGGTCTCATTGTCCGTGCCGTTCAGGATGGAGAGAATGTCGGCATCGCTCTCTACAAAGCGGTTGACCATGTTCAGCTTGGAGTAGACGCTCTCCACCAGCCCGTTCATGGCAGCGTCCAGCTTGTCCTTGGCGTTGCCGGTCTTGATGTCCATGATCTCACCGTGGACAACAACCTTTGCTCCGACAATGGCTTTCTCGATATAGCCCCGCGCCCGTTCCTCCAGAATGCGGGCCTGCTGCTGGCGCTTACGGATAATGTCCTGGATGCTCTCCGGGAGCTGGGAGACGTTGCGCTGTTTTACATACTTGCGGATCTTCATCGCCTGTTCCAGTTCCTCAAAATACGGGGTCTCGTTGGACAGGACAATGATCGCCTCGTTGTTGACCTGAGAATCCATGATAAGGCGCTGTTCGGGCGCTCCGTAGTAGTCGCTGGCAATCGTGACGATGCGCAGACGCATACCGCCCGTTGCCGCGCCGTTCAATGTCTCGTCGATATATTGGTCATAGGGGAAGTCATACTTGCTTCCGTACTTAAACTTCTTCGCCGGATAGATTTCTCCGTAGACGGTCTGTGCAATGCTGCTGATAACCTGTGCGCTGTCCACCACCGTGTTCTTGATGTCGATAGCGATGTCCTGCTCCTCGTCGGTCAGGAACGCATAGGTATCCCCGTTGCGGGAGATGTAGTTCTGAGAGAGAAGTCTTTCCAGAGACGCGGCGACGGAAGCCCGGAGCGCAATTTTGTCCGTGCGGATTTCGTCAATCATCAGGATAGCGATGTTGTCTATGTTGGCTTTGATGTCGTCAATATATCGGACAAGATAGAGTAATTTCAGGACGCTTACATCCTGCTGTTCCAGCCCGTCGCCCTTGTCAGCCGCAGTCTGGCAGCGGTCAATCACGCGCCGGATTGCACTTTCAAGGAAAGTATGTACGGTGTCATAGAACAGGTGGAAAGGAACGAGCGCGTTCTCATCCTTGTCCTGCACTTTCTGTGCCGCCTCCTGGAAGCCAGACAGCATGGAACGTTCACCGCCGGAAAGGTGCTTGCCGGAGTTTCCATGCTTGCGAATCTCTGCAAGGACTTTCTGAATGATGATAAACTGATACGGAACAAAGGGGAACGTCGCGGAAAACTCCGCAGCGTCAGAGAAGCCCTTGATGTCCAGCACAGGGTTGTTAAACGTAAACAGGTTTTTCAGAACGGCGTGTTCCTTGTCGTACACCATGCGGAGAAGCTGATCCGCCTCTGTTTTTTTGGCAAGCACACGCTTTTTAATGACTTCATCCACGGAGGAAGAAGACAGGCTCAGGCGGGTATTGAACCGCCCCTGAATTTTAGAGAAGTCGTCGCCGGTAATGTGAACAACGGAGTCGATTGCCTCTTGACTCGTCACCATCACCCACACCTTGCCGCGGCAGCGTGTCCCGATTTCCTCAACAAGAGACTGGAGGTTGATCATCAGATCTCCATCGTCACCAATGTACTGCCCCACTTCGTCCACCATGAACAGGAGCCGGAAGTTCTTGCCTTTGCTGTCCACATATTCCTTGATGTCGGCAACAAGCTGGGCAATACTCAGCTCATTAGTCTCAGTGCCATTGAACCAATTCCTCGCCGCCTGTTCGCTCATACCGAGAACGGACTGCAGGGCAGAAACAACATCGTCCTCAAAGAACGCAAAAGCATCTCGGTTCTCTACCCACGGTGCGCCGTTGACTTCCTCGAAAGCCTGGCGGAAAGCATCCGTCTTACCCTGCTTTTCGATAAAGCGTTCCAGCTTGGCAATTTTCAGATCGTCTCCATAGAAGCCGCAATGATTGTAGAACATCTTGGCAAAGACACGCAGTACGGCGGTCTTATCTTTGTTCAGAGGGCCTTCAATGTCGATATTGAAAAGAATGGACTCTGTAGGAACAGATACACATTTGACCGCCGTTGCCAGCATCATGGGGTCGTCAAACTTGTCCGTGAAGTAGTCTATCGCCTTTTGTCCGCAGACGATATCGTTGGTCAAAAGGTAGGAGAGCATTTTCAGGAAGTGAGATTTACCGCTTCCAAAGAAGCCGGAAATCCAAACTCCGATCTTGTCTGTCGGGGTATCAATCGCCCTTGCATAGTTGTCAAAGAAAGTGCGGAAATGCCGGCGCAACTCCCTTGTGATGATGTACTCGCTCAATTCCTGCTGAAGACTTCTTTCATCGTCCTGAGCGACTTTGATAACGCCATTGATTTCACGGTTGATGTCTTTTTGGAACATAGTTTGCAGTTTCATGGTCAAACCTCCATTACAGTAAATTAAACGCCCGGTAGTAATTGCCGTCTGGAAATTCATTGAACAGGCTGAGGGTCTGCCCGTTAAATGTTCCCGGATAGAACATCACAATGGGGATGTCCTCAAAGAGATGCTGCATACTGTTCAGCATCTTATGTGACCGCATGAACGGGTGTATCTTCCCGATGCCGGTCATAAAGAGCACGTCCCTGCCTTTCTCATGGTTGGGATAATCCATCCGGGCCAGCAGCGCCTCCGGGGTTGCTATCTTTTGAAGCTGGGCAAGCAGATATTCCCTGCCGCGCTTTTCTTCGAGGCTGGCGATCGTGCGCAGTACCCGCTTATCCTCCAGCAACGAGAGAAATATCTCATAAATGTCACACTCAACGATGTGATAAGGGGTGTTTGCCTCCGCCTTGAGCCTGCGCACATAGTCCTGCACAATGATCTCATCAGCCGGGTCATAGCAGAACACATGGATCCCAACCTCATTGCTCAGTCCCCTGTTGTTCAGGAAACCTGGGTCAGAGATACGGCCTCTTATTCTATCTAGTTCTTGCAAAATGTTGCTCATTTCAGTCACTCCTATCGAAAGCAGTTAAAGGCAGGGAGGGCCTCGAAATCTCCGTTTTCACGGATGCCATTTTCCAACTCTTCACTGAGGAAGACAGGATTGAGTGTCTCCGACTTAAAACTTTCAAGATATCCGGTTTCTACAAGGGACTTGACTAAAACGCCCTTGATCCTGTTTACTGTCTGTTCCGTCCATGACGCCACATCGTCATTCTGCTCCTGAAGCCGGGTGAAAAATGTGTTGAGGTCACGCCTGGCAAAGGCAAAATCCTGATTGCGGAACTTTTCACCGATCACCGTTGTCATAAATTCTCTCACAAGCCGATTGTACCGCATCATTGCGTAAAGGTTGATTTGTTTGGCTATCTCCGACGGAGCATGGGCAAGTTCTTCGACCAGAGTTCTGTTGCCGAGCGCATCTATCCGGTGATAACATGCTCTTGTTATGCTGGAAACCATTCGTTCTGTCGGATACTGAAAGAGATTATCCTGCTTTATGAGCATGATCGCTTCATTGACTGTATTTCCGTCCAGATAAAATTTTGCTGCAATCCTGATCTCATAGAAAAGGAATTGCTCACGCGTCAATCCGCCATTATATTTTTGCGATTGTATCATCTTTAATCTCCTATTACTCGTGGATCACACTTTCCCGTGCACACATAGAAAGAAATATACCAACATTGAAAATCATTAAAAAGACAGACTATATTTATTCAAGTTCTATATCCTCTTGATTTGCATTATAGATATCAACCTGATTCTGAACATTAAGTTCGGTAACTATCCAGCCTCTCAAGGTACATGCCCGAATAAAGTCTTGAATTCGATTAATCCCATTGACTTCCCTGAGAGTAATAACAATACCAAAATTTAATCCTTTCCCCGTTCTGCTAGTTAATCTTTCTTTTGACGTTACAGCCAAGCCCCAAAGGCGCTCTTCATATGACTTAATGGGACGATTGTTCTTTAATATTTTGGAAATGAATTTTGTGTTTTCCCACTTTCTAAACTCTTTTCTGGACTGCCGTTCATTCACATGAGCTTCATCATCATCCTGAATATTGTCATTGATATCGTCAATCTTTCCATTACTTTTTATACGGCCAAATTGTAAAGATAATTCTCGATTAGTGTAATCAACTCCCTGTTGTCTGGAGCATTCAGGAAAATAACATAATACTGCACGGGCAATATATGGATATTTATTCTCTTCGTTTCTTGGAACAGGAATAGCATAATTTGCCGTCTTGTAAGATTCGGAAGTTCCATATATTATAATCTTAATCTCTTCGCTTACACTTGTAAGGATATTATTAATATCAATTGGAACAATCCCATATCCTACAAGATCTTTTTGTTTATAAGTGGATATTTTATAGTCCCATCCAGCAGCAGAATCAATAATCAGCGCTTTAGCTATTTCTCTCGGAATCCCCATAATATCAATCAGGTAACATATTTTTCTACTAATCCAGGGGGCAGCGAATGAGGTGCCATATACAGGTTCTTCACCGGACGTCGGCGAAAAAGCAATAACTCTCTCGTCAAAATCGCCACCATAATATGCAACATCAGGTTTATTAAAAAAAGAGAGTACATTTCCTTTCCGTGAATATGTGGCAGGTTGTCCATTGCGGCGTACGGAGTTAACTACGATTGAATTTAACGAGTCTGCCGGGGATCCAATCTTAATTCTGTCTGATCGTTCTTCCCGGTTATCATTTGTTCCGGAAATTATGAATATAATATTTTTCTGTGATTGCAGTTCATCAAGAACTGCTGCATCGAAGGACATAAAGTTTCGCGAAATTTCGTCGTCGGTTCCGAGCGATAGGTTCCAAACATGTATGTCAGGATTTTTTGTCACTATTTCCTTGATTTTTCTAACAAGTCTTGAAGTAGATATCCTTTCAACACATACACCAAAATGTCGCACTCTAAACCTTCCGCAACCATCTTCCAACCACGGATTAAGTCTTGGACCGTCTACAATAATTGACGTAACTTCCGTTCCATGTTCTCTTTGAACATCTTGGGCCATTGATTGTTCTATTGGATCAAGATAATCTATATTTTCTACCCACTCAGAAAAATATACGTTTTCACTGAATAACGTATCTATTACCCCAATAGTCGGTTCATTAGTTGGTGCAGGTATTTCAATAGCTTCGATATTTTGCCTTTCTCCGATTCCATCAAGTGTAACTTTAGATAAATCCGTTGATACCATAGAAATTAGGTATGGAACTCGCTCATTTAGAAAGGCGTATAATTCCCTTGTTACGGAAATTGTATCATCTCCATAAAAAGAATATCGAAACTTGATATCATCAATATTAAGTTTTTCTAAGATACTGGCAAGTGATAATTCTGTATGGAAGAACGTTACCAAAAATGATTCCTTGTCTGGAACCGGCGCAATAGCAGGAACAGAGAAAGAATCAACGACTGAGCAATCAATAACGATATTTCTCAGTGCATCTTCTTTTAATAGAAATCCTTCATAATCTATATTACATTCAGGCTTATTAAAGTTCTTGGCGGTTGCTTTGCCTTGCAGCTTTTTTGATAAAAAGTCGCTGGTAATCTCTAACTCTTTAATGGTTTTCTCTACTGTATTTACATCTACATAATAAGTAATAATATGGTTTTCTTCTCCGGCTGGTGCATCCGAGAATCTGGCACCAACAATTAAATCATTGACCTTTTTCCTCTCTGGTTTAAGCAATCTTTGTATTCTATTTGATTTGGCGATTATGTCATTATAATTAACGTCAATCAATATGTCTTTTAAAATTTTAGGTGTGCTTTTGTAATATCGTAAAACCACCCTTAAATCTTCAATTAATGCAGAAATCTTTTCAACAGAAGTTTCTGCGGCTGATCTGAGGTTTCGCGGCGATGGTCTTTGCGTGTTTCGCTCATGGAAAAAATGTAGCTTTACTTGTAATATAGAATTCATTTAATTCTCCTTCAACTTTCTTGATACGCTACTCTTAGGAATTCTGGAGAGGATTTCTATTTCTCTTGTAGTGTATCCCTGATCCTTGAGCTTCTGAATTTCGACGGTTATGGGGTTTCCATTTAATGCCAGATAGATTCTCCGCAAATAATCATATTCGTTTGCCTCATCGCTAAAAGCTACAGCCGTTTTAATAACTTGCTTAAGTTCACCTGGATACGGAATTGTATCAAGATTTTTAAGTATTTTATTAAATAAGCGCAAATCTTGCTTCAAACCAGAAGATCGCTTAATGTTTGCCGTCAAAAGGGAATCTGCAATTTCAATTAAATCGTCCTTTAAGTATCGGTCAAAAGATACTGTTGCGTCAAATCTGCGAATCATAGCCTTATCCAGGTTTTGGTAAAGATTGGTTGTAGCAATTATTATTATATTTTCGTTCAGTGTATCCAAACCTTTAAGGAAAGCTGATGTAACTCGTCCCATTTCTCGCAAATCATTTTTATTTATTCTATCCAGAGCTAAAGAGTCAATTTCATCAAACAATACAACAACTTTACTGTACGGCAAATGACCTATTTCATCGAATAAAAGCGCAACATTTTTTGCCGTTTCACCTAGCCTGCTGTCAATAAGTTGCTCGGCACTAACATATAAGATATCACGGTTCAATAGTCTGGCAATTTGAAAGGAAGATTCTGTCTTTCCGCTTCCGGGCACACCATAAAAAAGAAACTTTGACAAACCGGATTTATTGAGAACTGCTTTCGTTATACCAATAATATCTTCTTCAATAATAGCCGGCAATAATAACGGCTTCGTCGAGTATTCTGCTTTTTGCAAAAAACGAAGATTTTTATAACTTGATTGTGGAATGTAGAAATTTGCATTTGAAATAAGTTCCATTAAATATTGAGAAATTGTATTATCACCATTTCTTTCAAAATCTTTTGCAATGTTAGCCACTTCTGCATTGAAAGCATCTTCATTTTTTTCTACATGATACCTGACGAGGTTAACGACACTTTGCTTTTTCATATGACCACCTCCACTTGTATGGTATCACATTTCGGGACAAAAGTCAATAAATTGGGACACATTTAGAATATAAATTGTTGGCATTACGCGCCGGACAAGTTCATCAGACATCAAGTGCAGAATATGAATAGCAGCTGCAACTACATCGGGAGGGGTACTCCCCACCTCGCTCTTGAACGACCTCATAAGTGAAAGCGCGGCATGACCGAAATCATGCCGCACTCCGAAAACAATGTAACCTTATTTTATTGGACGCCCTTTCGGGCGGCATCTTCCTTCCCTCAAATCCGTTCCTCTCCTCAAAACTCCCGCGGATACAGCCCCTGCTCTTTCATCGCCTGCACAGCCGCCATCACCACCGGCTTGTCCTCGCGGTAAGTCACCCCGTACCAGCGGTCCGGCGACTCCATAACCTTAACGACCGCCTTCTGCTCGTTCAGAAGCTGTCCCACGACCGTCGGCAGGAAATACTCACATTTCAGGGGATTCTTTTCCAGATTTTCCTGCAGGAAACGCGTGAAGCGGGCGTTCAGCTCCTGCAGAATGCTCTCGGAAAAGCCCCACATATTCAGGGAAACAATGCTTTTTCGCGGAATCTCCGTCCAGGTCGCGCCGTCGTCCTCCGTGTAGGCCACGCCGCCGTCCCGGCGCTCAATATGGGTGCGTTCCACGATGTCGCGCAGATTGCCGTCCGCATCCGTCACACACACGCCGCGCGCCACATGCCCGTTCTCCGTGAGCGTGTTTTCCAGCTGATAGCCGACCATCATATAATGGTACATGTCCGTCTTATCCTGCGGCTGGGAGAGAAAATCGTAAGCCATCTGAAATGCGTGACGCCCGTAATAATCGTCCGCATTGATCACCGCCATGGGGCCGTCCACCGTCCCCGCGCAGCTCAGCACCGCATGGCCCGTGCCCCAGGGCTTGGTGCGCCCCTCCGGCACCTGATAGCCAGCCGGGAGATGATGCAAGTCCTGATAAACGTACGCCACCTCAATCTGTCGGCTCAGGCGGTCGCCGATCGCGGCCCGGAAATCTGCCTCATCCGCCTTTTTAATAATAAACACAACCTTCTCAAAACCAGCTTTGACCGCATCATAAATGGAAAAGTCCATGATAATATGGCCTTCCGCGTCAATCGGATCAATCTGCTTCAGTCCACCGTAACGGCTGCCCATACCTGCCGCCATCACTACCAGCACCGGCTTTTTCATTTCTGCTTTCCTCCCTCCGGGCTCCGCCGCCTTGCAAAATCCATTCGGCGGAATCCGCTTCTTTGAAACATGTTGTTTTCCTGCCATTTTTTCTGTGAAATGCAAAATGTCACAGACTGCTATATCGTGCCACTTTTGCATAGTGTCACAGATTGCTGCATTACGCCATTTTCACATAGTGTCACAGACTGCTGCATTATGTCATTTCCGCATAATATCACAGATTGCTGCATTGCGCCATTTTCACATAGTGTCACAGACTGCCGCATCACGCCGTTTTCGCATAATGTCACAGATTGCTTACTTGTCATCCAGTTTCAGCACGCTCATAAACGCTTTCTGCGGAATCTCCACGTTGCCGATCTGGCGCATGCGTTTCTTGCCTTCCTTCTGCTTTTCCAGCAGCTTCTTCTTTCGTGTAATATCACCGCCGTAGCATTTTGCCAGCACATCCTTGCGCAGCGCTTTCACCGTCTCGCGGGCGATGATCTTGCTGCCGATTGCCGCCTGAATCGGAATTTCAAAAAGCTGCCGCGGAATTTCCTGTTTGAGCTTTTCGCACATCTTGCGGCCGCGTTCGTAGGCCGTCTCGGCGTGCACGATAAACGAGAGCGCGTCCACTTCCTCGCGGTTTACAAGGATGTCCAGCTTCACGAGCTCGGAGCGCACATATCCTTTCATATCGTAATCGAACGATGCGTAGCCGCGCGACCGCGATTTCAGCGCGTCGAAGAAATCATAAATGATCTCGTTGAGCGGCAGGGTGTAGCGGAGCAGCGCGCGCGTCTCCTCGATGTATTCCATTCCCTCGTAAGCGCCGCGGCGCTCCTGGCAAAGCTCCATGATCGGGCCGATGTACTCGGTCCGCACCATGATCTCCGCCGCCACCACCGGCTCCTCCATGTACTCGATCTCCGCCGGATCGGGGAGATTGGTCGGATTCGTCAGATCGATGACGTCGCCGTTTGTCTTATGTACCTTATATATAACGCTGGGCGCCGTCGTCACGAGGTCCAGATTGTATTCGCGCTCCAGCCGCTCCTGAATAATCTCCAGATGCAGCAGCCCGAGGAAACCGCAGCGGAAGCCGAACCCAAGCGCCACCGAAGTCTCCGGCTCATAGTGGAGGGAGGCGTCGTTGAGCTGCAGCTTCTCCAGCGCGTCGCGCAGATCCGGGTATTTGGCGCCGTCCGCCGGGTACATGCCGCAGTAGACCATGGGGTTGACCCGCTTGTAGCCGGGCAGCGGCGACGCACACGGGCGCGCCGAGCAGGTCACCGTATCGCCGACCCGCGTGTCCTTTACGTTTTTGAGGCTCGCGGTCAGGTAGCCCACCATGCCCGCGCTCAGCTCGTCGCAGGGGATAAACTGCCCCGCCCCGAAATAACCGACCTCGACCACCTCGGCCTCGGCCCCGGTCGCCATCATGCGGATCGGCGTGCCTTTTTTCAGGGAACCCTCCATGACGCGGATGAAAACAATCACGCCGCGGTAGGAGTCATAAACGGAGTCGAAAATCAAAGCCTGCAGCGGCGCTTCCGGGTCGCCCTTGGGGGCCGGAATCTTTTCCACGATCCGGCGCAGCACTTCCTCCACATTCTGTCCGGTCTTGGCGGAAATCTGCGGCGCGTCCGCGGCCTCGATGCCGATCACGTCCTCGATCTCATGGATGACGCGCTCCGGGTCCGCGCTCGGAAGGTCAATCTTGTTGATCACCGGCATCACGTCCAGATCATGGTCCATCGCCAGGTAGACGTTCGCCAGCGTCTGCGCCTCGATGCCCTGCGCCGCGTCCACCACCAGAATGGCCCCGTCGCATGCCGCCAGGCTGCGCGACACCTCGTAGTTGAAATCCACATGGCCCGGCGTATCAATCAGATTGAAAATGTACTCCTGCCCGTCGTCCGCATGGTACACGAGACGCACGGCCTGGGATTTGATGGTAATGCCGCGTTCGCGCTCCAAGTCCATGTTGTCAAGCACCTGATTCTGCATCTCGCGGCTCGTAAGCAGGCCGGTCATTTCGATGATGCGGTCTGCAAGCGTAGATTTACCGTGATCGATATGTGCAATAATACAAAAATTTCGGATTCTGCTCTGTTCGATTGCCACTTTTTCAGCTCCTTCAGCGATACGCCGAAAATGATAAAATATATCTTTCGGACGATAATTATAAGGTGTATATCACAATTCCCGTGATGATGATCAGGTTTCCGATTACCCGACCGCGCGTAAACTTTTCATGCAACAGAAAATACGACAGCAGCATCACAAACACATAGCTGAACGCATCGATCACCGTGCCGTATTTCATTTCGACCTTTGTAAATGCATAAGTATTCAAAATTAAAACACAGAAAAAGATGAAATAAGACAGAATCACCCGCCAGTTCAGGTATTCGCGGATCACGCTGCTCCACTGCCGGTTGGCGCTCTGCTTGAGCAGCACCTGCGAGACCGCCGTGAAAAACGTGCCCGCAAACATCAAAAGCATATACACTCTATTCATAACGCTGCACCACCATGACTCCCACAAACACCACCAGCAGACCGACGATGTTCTGCGGGGAGAGATTCTCGTGAAAGATCACCACCGCCCAGATCTGAGACCAGATCAGGTACACGGTTTTGTTCGCATAGGCCACATTGAGGTCGAACCGCTTGATCACCTTCTGCCAGGCCAGCGCGTAGATGAGGCAGTTCAGAAACATCAGAAACACAAACACATAGAGCAGGATGCCGCTCAGACCGTGTCGGTTGAACTGCACGGACGCCGCCTTGGAGAACACGCCGGTAAAGGAAAACAGCAAAATATTCAAATGTAGCAGCAGATAATTCTTCATTTTTTCCATGGGATTGATTATAACATCCTTTTACAAACAAAGCAAGGTGTGTTATACCCCGAGTTTTACAGTTTCATCATAAAATCAGAGTCAAAACAGCTTGAAAATCCCAGAAAAATTCGATATTTCTGGG
>CANRIG010000092.1 GCA_947630595.1 uncultured Lachnospiraceae bacterium
ATATCATTCAATCCTCACTGATTTTGACTTTATGTTATCATTGAATATTGTTTGCAAATATGTTATTATATTAACCATAATATGTTCATATATGATCATATTTATAAAATTGTCAGTGAAACTGCGACGGCAAAAAAGAGGATTGTAGGAAAAACTGCACAATTAAACCGCTGCAGTGTTTTAAAAAATAAAAAGAAAGGAGGAACCATTATGAAGGGAAACAAATATCTAGGAGCAATATTGGCGTCTGTGATGATTTTGTGTGTACCGCTGTCGGTTCTGGCTTCGGACAATGCCGTCACAGAGAGCATCGGGAATCTTACCTACGAAATTCCAGCCGACTGGGTCGTTCTCCCGCAGGATGAAAATGACGAAGCAATAACGCAAATCATTATTGCCGGGCAAGCCGCAATGTTTGTGTCATATATCCCGGTAGATCTTGATCTTTCGGAGATGCCGTACGGACTGCAGAAGCTATTTGTCGATAAAGCAACAGATTCATACGAGGACTATTTAGATAATTATACCGAAATAGAAAATGAGGACTGTCTGTTTAAAGACTATGCTGCAAACGTTCGGAGCTTTTTCTTTGATAGCGAGGGAAAAACAATGGCAGGTATGTGCCGTACGATGTATACGGGAACGGGCGTTGCCATTTTCCTTCTTGGCGGAAACCAATCGGAAATCTGGGGAAATACAGGCATTGCCGATCAGTTTGATGCTCTTGAAAATTCCATTGAAATTGTCGGTTTGGAAAGTTCCGCGAATTTGAAAAATTCAGCTTCTGCACCTGTCGATGCTGCCGCTTTCACAAAATATGACGCAGGTATGTATAAGATCGGCGTTGATCTTCCGGCAGGCGAATACATAGTTTTTGCTTCCGGCGGAACGGGATATTTCTGTGTGTCCTCTGACAGCAACCAGAATGATATCCTGTTCAATGAGAATTTCGACTATAACTCGATCATCACGATAAGGGATGGCGAGTACCTCGACCTCACACGCTGCTATGCTGTTCCTGCGGAGGAAAACCCGGATGTTGATGTCAGCGCAACAGGAATGTTCAAGGTTGGCACACACATTCCTGCCGGGGAGTACAGGCTGGAATCATTCGGAGGCACAGGATATTACTGCATTTATCCGGACAGCAGACAGGACGACATCATCGCGAATAATAATTTCGACGGGCAAAACTATGTAACTGTGTCAGACGGGCAGTATCTTGTCCTGAACCGCTGCAGATTCACCGAGCCGCCGTCGAAACCGGTGAAAACGTACTCAGATGTGGACACAGTCAGAAAGGTACAGGAAGCCCTGAACGCCGCCGGGTATGACTGCGGAACACCCGACGGCGTGGCGGGAAGCGGAACAACGGCAGCAATCGAAAAGTATCAGACAGATAAGTCCCTGACCGTGACCGGAACAATCACGGATGAACTGCTCGGGGCACTTGGGTTCTGATGCCGATGTGCTTTGCCGGTTCAATCCTCTTTTTATTCAAAAAAGAATGAAACATATATCATAATTTAAAGTCAAGTCGGTGTCGTCAGTAAAAGGACGGCGGAAAGGAGATTGTTGTGAAGAAAATTTTAAAAATGGCTGCGCTAGCAGTAATGAGCATTTCGATGGCGGTATGCGGTTCAGGTAGGGTCAATGCGGCAGGGAATGAAGATGTAATCCATATCGAGCCGGCGTATGTTCCTGTCGACGATGAAAATGTAAAGATGGAAATCACATCTGTCTCAAAAGAAATTTTAAATGAAGGGCAGGGAGATTCAGAATATATTCACTACAAGATCAATTTCACAGTGACAAATAAAAGCGAGGAATACGATGCAGATATTTCGGTCGCGGTCGGAGCCTGCAGCGTTGGGCCATATACTGTTCAATTCAGTAACATGAATACAGATACGAAAGCCGGAAAGATCAATGATACAGCGTGTTATGTAGCAACGAAATCAACTGGTATTACAAATTCCGATGGTTCAGAGCACATTGAATCATTGGAAGACCTGCTCCAATTTGAGGCTCAGGCAAAAGTAAATATGTATTATGATGATGGAAAATCTCACAATACAATTGATAAATACACTGTAGATATTTCGCTTGCGGACATAAAAACTGACGAAGCGGCGCCTGCAGAGAGCGGGGCATCCTCCGATGCAGAATCAGCGGGAACCGGAACATCTCCGGACGCAGAAGCCTCGGCTGACAGCAGTGCCTTGACAGATGCAAATGCCGCAGCAGATGTTTCCAGCCGCAATGTAACGCTTCCTGCGAAAGAATATTCCACACTCGACATAGGCAGCAGCGGCGATGATGTAACGGCCTTGCAGCAGGCCTTGATTGATCAGGGATTTTTGGACGGCAGCGCGGACGGTGCATATGGGGACGGAACTGCCGCAGGCGTAAAAGCATTCCAGGAGAGCGCTGGTCTGGAAGCAACAGGCATTGCGAATCAGGAGACGCAGCAGAAGCTATTTGGCGATGAGGGAGAAGTTATAACCATTACGCTAACCGGAACGTCAGAATCAGATCACATGCAGATAGACGGACTTTTTATAGATGAATCTTATATAGATAAGGACAATGACAGTCTCGCTATGGTCTATCTTTTCTATACCGTCTTTACCAATGACGAAAACCTGGAGGTTGACAGTAAAGGGTCTGAACTGACGATTAACAGCACAAACACCTATACATCAGAACATTACCCTAAAGCATGCCCTTATATGGAAAACTACTATTACAGTGATTACTTAAAAGATGTTTATATTGGCGACAGCGTAAAAGTCGTGGAAACTTTCAAGATTCCGAAAGGGGATCTGGCTGCGGGAAGGACCATTACTTTTTCCAGCAGTAGTATTCCAGGCAGCGATAAAATCTCGCTTCTGACCGATGACATCATCAGCTGCGACAGTGCGGAAAAAATTGCAAGGATCATTGATCCGGACGGATATGCTGATATGAAGTATAAACTGGCAGATGCAGATGAAGACACGAAAGCAAAAGTAAAAAATGCGATTGATGGGTATTATTGGTTATTCTCTATAGACAATGTATCATTTAAAATAGAGTTTTACAGTGATTCGACTTATAGCTTGGCAAGTACATTTGGAACAACGGGCAACCCATACACAGTTGAATCGAGCGGTACCTATGCAATCAAAAATGCCTATATAGTACTTGAAAATTCTGTGGGCGCCATAACCAATGTTCCATACTTCTGGGGTGAATCAGATATTAAACTTGAATTGGCAGATGCGTTTGATGTCAGAGAAAACTAGTATCCGGCTGCTACCAAAATCTTTAGCAGAAATCTCTTGAAACATTTTGCATGCCATGGTATTGTAACAACACAAAGGAAAAGCACCCACTCCAAAGTGGATGCTCCGAGTTTAGGTTAAAGATGTCCTCACGGACACTGCCTATCCTGTGGTGCAGACAGGATAGGCATTTTTATTTTCGCTTGCTTTCCTTATCAAGAAAAGCAAGCAACTTCTGCCCTACCACCAGATAATATACACCAGCGTCAAACACAGCCCCAGGCACACCAGCAGCAGCCCAAACGACAGGCTGCGCCCGATAATCATGTGGTTCTCCCGCAGCTCCGCGCGCTTGACGGCCAGGATATGCGCGTAATCCCGGTTGGAGGGACTGCGGCGGCCCCAGGTGCGGTTTTTCAAGCTCTGGAACCAGTTCAGCACGCCCCCGCCGAACGCCGTGAAGGCGCTACCCTCCGCGCGCTCATGCGGAATCGGGCTGTCGCGGTAGACCGTCTTGCGCAGGCCAGTCACCAGTAAATCCGGCAGGCTGTCGAAGACGCGGCAGACTGCGCCGCAGAAAGGAATCAGGTACGGCAGCAGCCGGTCGACAAAACGGTCGAAAAAGTCACATATGATTCCGAGCAGCGTCGGAAGCGCTTCCAGCAGCAGCGGCCGGTAAATCAGGTTCTCCAGATCCAGCCACTGCGGCCACAGATTCACATAGTCCTTCTTCCGGCCATCCGCGGCGCGCATCAGCACCTTCCGGATGAACAACAGATAAACCGCCGCGCCGATGGCAATCGAGATGCAGGCGCCGGAGAGGTTTTTGAGGCTGAAGTAGGCGACCACGTGCCCGCTCTCCTCCAGGTGCATAAAGCTCTGGCCCAGCTGCGCCGCGCGGTCCATCAACTCATGCGGGAACAGGCCCCACACCAGCAGCGCCAGCGCGCTGCCGCCCAGCGCGAACGTGCTCGCGGCGTTCATATAGCCTTTCTGCGCGTCGTAGCGGCGCTGCCGCTCCTCGTCCGCATTCTTTTCCACGAAAACCGCCGTAAACAGCTTGGTCATATAAGCCACCGTGAGGCCACCGCTGAACAGGAACAGCCATTCCAGCGCGTGCATCACCAGCCCGCCGCCGTACTCGACGATACTCTCGTGCAGCAGCGTCTTGCTGACGTAGCCGCCGAACAGCGGAATGCCGCCGATGGCCAGCGCCCCGATCAGGAAAATGACTTTCAGCAGCGGCTTTTTGCGGCCGTAGCCGCGAATCTGGTTCAAATCCAGCGCGTGCGTATTCATATAGATAACGCCCGCCGCCATAAACAGCACCAGCTTGATCAGCGAGTGGTTGAGCATGTGCAGCATCGTCCCGTGCACCGCCAGCGCCCCTTCCTCGCCGAGCAGCTCCTGCATGCCGACGCCGATGAGGATAAATCCAATCTGTGACATTGAGGAGCAGGCCAGCGTCCGCTTGAGGTCGATCGAAAACACGGCCAGCAGCGCGCCGCCGAACATCGTCAGCGCCCCGATCAGCAGAATCAGCCGCCCCCAGACCGCGTCATGCAGAAAAATATTGCAGCTGACAGCCAGAATGCCGAAAATACCGGTCTTGGTCAGGATACCGGACAGCAGCGCCGAAGCCGGGGCCGGAGCCACCGGATGCGCCTTCGGCAGCCAGATATGCAGCGGAAACGCGCCCGCCTTGGCCCCGAAGCCAAACAGCATGCATGCGCCCGCCGTATACAGAAGCGCCCGGCGTCCCTCCGGCGTCGCCGCCAGCGAGGTTCCCGCCGTCTGCGCACCCGCGCCCAGATATTCCCGCGCCGCCGGCAGCAGCTGCGCCAGCTCCAGCGTCCCGAGCTCATGGTAAATGAGGAAAATGCCCATCAGCATCACCAGGCCGCCGATCACCGCCACCGCCAGGTACGTGCCGGCCGCCCGCAGGGAGGGTTCGTTCTCCTCCTGCGCCACCCACACATAGGAGGTGAAAGACATAATCTCAAAAAAGATAAACGTCGTGTACAGATCCGCGGACAGAAACACGCCCATGGTCGCGCCCAGCGTCATCAGCAGAAACAGGTAAAACCGGCTGCGGTGCCCGTGGTGCCGGAAGTATTCCCGCGAGAGGATCGTCGTCATCATCCACATCAGGGCCGCGACCGCGGCGTAGACCAGCCGGAAGCCGTCCAGCGTGAACTGCAGGCCGAAGCCGCAGAAGCCCGGCACGCGCAGCGAAAGCACGGAGCCGTCTCCGGCGCGGTTTGCGCCCAGTACAAGCAGGGCCGCCGCCAGCGCAAACTCGCTGACCGTCACCAGGTCGGCCAGATAGTCGCGCGCCTTCTCCGATTTTGTTCCTGCCGCGTACGCAAGGAGGCCGCCCGCAAACGGATAAAACACAAGAATTGCCAGAACAACAGGCGTCATCGTCTCCCCTCCCTTTCTACACAGAGCGCACGATCGTCTCAAACGCCGTGATCAGCGGATGAGAACAGATCCCGCACAGCAGCATCGCCGCCGCGAACAGAGCCAGAGGCAGCACCATCTTCCACCCCGGGTCCTTAACGTCGGCGATCGCGGCGTAGTCAAAATTCCGGCCCGGAAAAAAGGCGCGCACGGAAATCGTCAGCATGTAAATCGCGGTCAGCAGCGCCGACACCAGCAGCGCCGCGACGCCCACGTAGGCCAGCGGGTTGCGGCTGCTCACCGCCGCCTCCACCAGATGCCATTTGCTGATAAAACCGCACAGGCCGGGCACGCCCATGAGGGCCATCCCGGAAACGGTAAAGATCACAAACACCGCCGGCATCTTGCGGCCGAAGCCGTCCAGCTCATAAATATACTGGCGGCCGGTCTTACAGATGACCGCGCCGGCGCAGAAGAACGCGCAGATTTTCATCACCGCATGGAACACCATATGGCACAGCGCGCCCACCAGCCCCGCCGGCGTCATGATTGTCACGCCGAACAGGATATAGGAAAGATTGCTGACCGTCGACCAGGCCAAACGCCGTTTCAGATGCGTCTCTTTCAGCGCCCGGCTGCAGCCGTAAACAATCGTTATTATCGTAAGTGACATTACCGCCGTCTGCGCCCAGGTGCCGCGCAGCAGTCCGGTGCCGAAACTGTAGTAGGTCACGCGCATGACCGCAAACGCGCCGGCCTTGACGACCGCCACCGCATGCAGCAGCGCCGTCACCGGGGTCGGGGCCACGCCGGCCTGCGGCAGCCACGCCGAGAACGGAAACATCGCCGCCTTGACGCTGAATCCGCAGAAGCAAAGCACATAGACGATCAGCAGGCGGTTGGCATGATCTCCAAGCCGGGCGTGGTTCAGCACGCCGCCGAGCACAAAATCAGGCGAATCGCCGTAGCTTAAAATAAACACCATGCCGATAAAGGCGAACGCCGCGCCGCCCAGCGAATAGTACAGGTACGAGCGGCCCGCCAGCACCGCTTCCCGTGTCAGCGTGTGCAGAATCAGCGGCAGCGTCGCCAGCGTCAGCATCTCATAGAAGCAGTACATAGTCACGATATCCTCCGCGTAGGCAATGCCCAGCGTGATGCCGAAGGACATCGTGTAGAACATGAAAAAGATTTCCTCGTGCTTTTCATGCTCCATATATTCAAAGGAATACAGCGTCGCCAGCGGCCACAGCACCGAGACCAGCCCCGCGAACACCGTGCCCAGGCCGTCCACCCGGAAGCTGATGGAGAGGTTGTCGGTAAAGCGGAACAGCACCAGCGCCTCCTGCGGCTGACGAAACAGAATCCACAGCGACAGCGCCGAGGTCACGATGACGACCGCGCTGACGTAAAAAATCATCTGCAGCCTGTTTTTATATGGAAGCAACGGGATCAGCGCGCCGGCCAGGATCGGAAGCAGGATCACAACTGCAAATACAACCGGACTCATGTTTTCTCCTCCCCTCTACAGCACCGACGACGCAATCTGCCCGGCGAACTTCACCAGCGGATTCGGGAACACGCCGAACAGCACCGCCAGTACCGCCAGGATCACCAGCGGCAGCAGCATGCCATCCGCAGGCTCCTTCACCGTCACGTCCGCCTCAGGCGCGTCCTTCCCCGGGAAAAAGCCCTTCATCGTCACCGGCAGCAGATAGCCGGCCGTCAGCAGGGCCGAAACCAGCAGCACCGCCGGCCCGAGCCAGCCGAAGACGCCGATCTTTCCTTCCAGCGCGCCCTGCGCCAGATACCATTTGCTGATGAAACCGCTTGTGGGCGGAATGCCGACCAGCGCCAGAGCCGCAAACGTATAGCACCAGAGCACGCCCGGCATCCGTTTGCCGATGCCGTTCAGCTCCTCCACCCGCGTCTTGCCGCACTCGAAAATAAACACGCCGGCCGTCAGAAACAGCGTGCACTTGATCACCGCATGGAACACGACGTGCAGCATCGCGCCCGTGAACGCCGTCGCCGACAGCGTCGAAAGCCCGAACAGAATGTAGGACGCCTGGCTGACCGTCGAGTAGGCCAGCCTCTTTTTGAAGACCGGCTCGCGGAACGCCAGCATCGAACCCATGAATACCGTCATCAGCGTCAGCGTCATCCAAGCCGTCTGCACCCAGGTGCCGCGAATAAATTCCGGCCCGACCACGAAAAAGACCACGCGCACGATCGCCAGCACGCCGCACTTGACGATGATGCCGGAGAGCACCGCGGAAGCCGGGGACGGCGCCACCGGATGGGCCGTCGGCAGCCACGCGTGCAGCGGAAGCATGCCGGCCTTGACGCCGAAGCCAATCAGCATGCCGAAGACCGCCAGCAGCAGAATGCCCTCATGGCCCTGCGCCAGCGCGGCATTGAGCGTGCCGCCGGCCGAGAAGGTCAGCGTGTCGCAGTACTGGTATAGGAAGAAAATGCCGAAAAGGCCGAAGTACGCGCCGCACATCGAATAAAACAGATATTTGAGCGCCGCCATGATCGCCTCCCTGGAGCCGTTGTGCAGCACCAGGGGCATCGAGGTCAGGGTCATCAGCTCGTAAAACAGATACATGGTGACCAGGTTGCCGGCAAAGGTGAGCGCCACCAGCACGCCGTAGACGATCAGGTAAAACCCGAAAAAGCGCGCTTCCTCCCCCTCATGCCGCATATATACGAACGAATACACGCAGACCAGCAGCCAGATCACGCTGATCACCGTCACAAACAGGCGGCCGACGTCGTCGACGCGGAAATAAATCGGTATGTTCTCCATCAGATGAAACATCGTCACCGCCCAGTCGCCGCTCCAGGCCGCCAGCAGCGCAAGGGCCGCCGACACAGACATCACCGCTCCCGCGGCCAGATGCAGCTTTTTCAGGGCCGCAGCGTCCGGCTCCGGTTTGTTTTTATATCTGGCCGCCGCCGAAACCGCCAGCAGGCAGGCTCCGAACAGGATCGGCAAAAATACCGGTATCAGAATCCAGGCATTCATAACGTCTTCTCCTCCTTCTACGCCCTAGGCAAACATATTCATGCCCCGCTCCAGCAGATGCACGATCGGCTCCGAGCTGAGGCCAAGAATCAGATTCAGGATGATAAAACAGACCATGGCCGCCGACTTGGCCGGCTGGTCGCTCACGGTAACGGCGCGGAATTTCTTTTTCTTCAGCACCGCCGGATGCTCCGGCGTGTAGATGCGGATCACCGTCTTCATAAAATAAACCGCGTTGAGGATAGTGCTGACCGCCAGCGCCACCAGCGTGACCAGCATCTTGCTGTCGCTCCAGATGGCCGCGCGCGCAAACAGATACTTGGAAATAAAGCCTGCAAAGAGCGGGATGCCGACCATGGAAAACGAACCGACCGTAAACGCGACTCCGGCCAGGCGGTTGCGGTAGCCCGCGCCCGTCAGATCAAAGAAATCCGTGCTGTCCCCGGAGGCGTCCGTCAGTCCGGAAACCGCCACAAACAGCAGCGCCTTGGTGGCCGCGTGCGACAATATGTGATATAAGCTGGCGATGACGCCGGTCGTGGTGCCCAGGCCCAGGCCCACGTAAATATAGCCGATCTGCGCCACCGACGAGTAGGCGATCATCCGCCGCACGTCGTCCTCGCGGATGGCGTCGACGGAGCCCATGATCATGCCGGCGATGCCGAAGGCAAACAGCACGTCGATAACCTTGCTGTCGTCGATGATGCCGAATCCGATGACGCGGAAAAAAATCTTGATCAGCAAAAACACATATCCCTTCGACACCAGCGAGGACAGGATCGCGGCCGACGACAGCGTCGAATAACCGTAGGCGTCCGGCAGCCAGGCGTGGAACGGATAGAGCGCGCTCTTGATCGCCAGGCCCACCGACATCAGGCACACGCAGACCAGCAGCGGCAGGTGATAGGTGCCGGCCGCCTTGATGGCGCGCACCTGCTCCTGGATGTTGCTCATCAGCAGATGTCCCGTCAGGTCGTAGAGGAAGCAGATGCCCAGCAGAAACAGACCGGAGCCCAGCAGGCTCATGATCATGTAGCGCGTGGCCGCCTCGATCGTGCGTCCGTTCTGTTTGATCATGATCAGGCCGCAGGCGGAAATGGTGTTGATCTCCACAAACACGTAGGCCGTAAACAGGTCGTTGGTGTAGATCAGCGCCAGCAAAGAGGACAGCAGTAAATTGACGAGCACATAGTAGAGATTTTCCTTGCTCTCCTCCAGCTCCAGAAAGCGCTCCCTGGAGCCTCCCAGCATGCACAGCAGCATGACCACGCAGAAAAACAGCGCCATCAGCGCTTCCAGCACGCCGACGCGGATTTCATTGCCCCAGGGCGCAGGGAAATGTCCCATCGTATACACATACGACTCTCCCGTGCCAACGACGAACGCGAGCACCGCCGCCGACATGGCCCCGATCACCGTAATCACCAGCAGGTTCAGCCACTTTGCCTTCTTCGCGCCGAGCACCGAGGACACCGGGCCGGCCGCCAGGGAAAGGATGATCGAGATGAAGGGAAAGTTCTGCACCAGAGCCATCACAGTCCCTCCTTCTTCAGCTGGGTCGTGATCTTATCCAGATCCAATGTGTGATATCTGCGGTAGAGGCGGATCGTCAACGACAGCATCAGCGCCGTCACCGACACCGAGACCACAATGCCGGTCAGCACCAGGCCGCTGGGAATCGGGTTGATGTAGGCCTCCACGTTCTGGATGCCGTCGGTCACAATCGGGGCTTTCCGGCCCTCGATGTAGCCCTTGAGGGCCAGAAACAGGTACATCGACGTATCCATAATATTAAAACCGATGATTTTCTTGATCAGGTTGCGCTGCAGCAGCAGGTTGGAAAACCCGATTCCGAACAGAATCATGGCCACCGCTTCCTCGTAATTGCTTATCAGGTTTGCAAAATCCATCTCAATACCCTCCCTTTCGGAACATGGCATAAAACGTATACATTGTGCCGGCCACCACGATGCCGACGCAGATATTCAGAATCAGGATCAGGCCGCTGCTCAGAATCGCTCCCGGCGTTCCCAGCGGAATCACGCTCTCGATGTGGTTGGCGCCGGTGTAAAAGGAATAACACTTGGACAGACTGTAGCAGCCCAGAGCCGTGACGCTGAGCTTTTTGTAGGTGCTGGCCCGGAAAAAGCGCTCCGTCTTTTCGAAGCCGAAGGCGTTCACAAACAGAATCAGGCCGGCGCCGATGATCGCGCCGCCGGAGAAGCCTCCGCCCGGCCCCAGATGGCCGCCCAGAATCACATAGATGCCGAAAATAATGATCGGCGGCACCAGAATCCGCGCCACCAGCTGCAGCACCGCGTCATTCTCCGGCTCGTGCGCACTGTCGTCCTCGACCCGGACGTCGCGGGCGTTGCGGCCCTTTTTCCCGTCGAGGCGCAGCAGAATCAGCACCGTGCAGGTAGCGATAAAGAGCACGTGCGACTCGCCCAGCGTATCAAACGCACGGTAGTCGAGAATCATGCCGGTGACGATGTTCACTGAACCGGTCTCCTGCAGTCCGTTTTCGATGTAGCGCGCCGACACCTCGTTGTTGGCCGGGTTCTCCGGATGGCCGATGGTCGGCAGGTACGACACCGCGATCAGCAGCATCAGCACCAGAAACAGGCAGAACGCCACCGAGACCGCCTGGTAGGCGATCCGAAAGGCTTTCAGCTCGCGGTTGCGCTCGATATCGTACACATGCGTCAGCATATCGCGCTTTTCCTTGCGCCTGAGCTCCCGCTGCCGCCAGTTTTCCTCTTTCGGAACCGGCTGCGGCCGCATCTCCACCTCTCCCACGTAAGGGTCCTTCGTCCCGTCCAGCCAGCGGGCGAGACGGTAGGAACGCGTCTTGCGGTACTGTTCCTCGGAAATTTTTCTACTCATCCTTCCGCTCATCCTCCTCCTGGTCCGACTTCATCATCGCGTGAATTTTCTTGAGCGTCAGGAAAAACAGCACGCTCGTCACGCCGGCTCCGACCGCCGCCTCCGTGATCGCCAGATCCGGGGACTCCAGTATAATCCAGATAATCGACATGATCAGGCTGTAGGACATGAAGATCAGAATGGAATTCAGCAGGTTTTTCGAAAGGCTGACGGAAACCGCGCAGACCACCAGAAAGACCAGCAAAATGCAGTTGAATACCGTCATTCCTGCGCCTCCTTCCGCTCCGTCCCCGCAGCGTTTTTCACCATGCCGTCCGCCGGCGTTCCGGCTTCCGCCTCTGCCGCTTCCGG
>CANRIG010000093.1 GCA_947630595.1 uncultured Lachnospiraceae bacterium
AAATGTATAATTCCCATAACCCTCGTAAAATCAGCCGATTTATTTATTTTAATTATTCTTCATGAAACAACCCTGCAGCGGTTCTGCGAAGCCCCGCTCAGCCCCGCATGAAGCGGCTCAGAAACTCCCGCGTCTTCGGATTCTGCGGCGCGCTGAAAATCTGCGCCGGGCCGCCCTCCTCCTCGATCACGCCGTCCGCCATGTACACCACATGGCTGGAAACGTCGCGGGCAAACGCCATCTCATGCGTGACGATAATCATCGTCAGGCCCTCGTGAACCAGCTGCTTCATGACGTCCAGCACCTCGCCGACCATCTGCGGGTCCAGCGCGGAGGTGGGTTCGTCAAAGAGCAGCAGCTCCGGATCCATCGCCAGGGCGCGGGCGATCGCCACGCGCTGCTTCTGGCCGCCGGAGAGCTGGCGCGGCTTGGCGTTGATGTAGGGCGCCATGCCGACCTTTTCCAGAAAGGCGAGCGCGCTTTTGCGCGCGTCGTCCTTATTTTTTTTCAGCACCTTGACCTGGCCGACCATGCAGTTGTCCAGCACCGTCATGTTGCTGAACAGGTTGAAGCTCTGGAACACCATGCCCACCTTGGCGCGGTAGGCGGCCGCGTTGGTGTGCGGCCCGGAGATGTCCTGCCCGTGAAAGAGAATCTCGCCTGAGGTCGGCGTTTCCAGCAGGTTGATGCAGCGCAGCAGCGTGGACTTGCCGGAACCGGAAGCCCCGATGATGCTGGTCACATCCCCGGCCGAAACCGAAAAATCAATGTCCCGCAGCACCACATTCTTGCCGAACGTTTTGCTCAGATGCCGGATGCTGATGATCTCCCCGCCGTTCATTCGTCGTCCTCCTTCCCCGGATAATTATACAGTCCGCTTGTGTGCGCCAGCGTGTCCGTCGTCGCCAGATCATAGTTGTCGGAGCCGTCCATCCGTTTCTCCCAGGCCCGCAGCAGGCGGGAGCAGGTAAACGTCAGCACGAAATAAATGATCATGGCGATGCTGAACGATTCAAAATAGGTATAAAACGCGCCGGCCACGCTCTTGGTCGCATAGAACAGCTCCACGATGCCGATGACTGAAAGCACGCAGGTATCCTTGATGTTGATGATCAGGTTGTTGCCGATCTGCGGCATGATGTTGCGCAGCGCCTGCGGCAGTATCACATACAGCATGGTCTGCACGTGCGTCATGCCGATGGCCTTCGCGCCCTCGGTCTGACCGGGGTCGATCGAGAGAATGCCGCCGCGCACCGTCTCCGCCATGTAGGCTCCGGTGTTGATGGACACGATAAAGAACGCGGCGAACCACATCGACATGTTGATTCCGAACACCGCCGACGAACCGAAATAAATGAACATGGCCTGCGCCATCATCGGCGTGCCCCGGAACACCTCGACGTAAATGTTGAGTATCAGGCGAATCACCCAGAGCACGGCTTTTTTGATGATATTGTCATTTTTATTCACCGGAATCGTCTGCACGATGCCCACCGCAAACCCGATGATGCAGCCGATCAGGGTGCTGACCACGGCGATCACCATCGTGTTCTTGGCGCCGTCCAGATAGGACATCCCGCGCGTCTGTATGATGTATATCATTCTGCCCACAAAATCCTGCGGCATATCTTCGCTCCTTTCTCCCGCCGGCCGCCCCCGCGCGCTTCATCCCGCGTCAGGAAACGGCCGGCCGCTTCCCGTGCGCCTTATCCCGCGCCGGAAAGCGGCTGTTCTGTCCCTCTGCGTTTACTCTGCGTCGGAAAGCGGCTGAACGGAAATCGCCTCGTTCATCATTTCCTCGTAATCCTCGACGGTCATCTCGGAGAGCACGCTGTTGATCGCGTCGAGCAGCTCGGTGTTGCCCTTCTGCAGGGAGATGCCGATGTTGATTTCCTCCTCGGAAACCTCAAAGTCATCCTCGGAACCGGTGAAGTCCAGCAGCTTGAAATCCGGGTATGCGACGCAGGCCGCCATGCCGGTCGGCATATCGGTAACCACGATGTCGCATTTGTCTGCGTCCAACGCTACCAGCATAGCCGGCGCGGACTCCTGTGCCGGAAGAATATTGGCATCCGGAATCTGCGGCAGGCAGACGTCATACCAGACGGTGTTGAGCTGGGAGGTGCAGGTCGCGCCGCTCAGATCCGCAACGCCCGCCGCGTCCGCATACTCGCTGTCCGCCTTGGTCAGCGTGATAATCGATGCATAATAATACGGCTCCGTGAAGTCCACCATCTCCAGGCGCTCCGAGGTGATCGACTGGCCCGCGATCACGCAGTCCACCGTACCGGACTGCACCGCCGGCACCAGGGAATCCCAGTCCAGCTTGACGATCTCCAGATCGTAGCCGAGCTCCTCGCAGATGTGCTTTGCCATCATGACGTCGTAGCCGTACGCGTACTCGGAGCTGTCCGCGATCGGCACCGCGCCGTTCTCATCGGTTCCCTGCGTCCAGTTGTACGGCGCATATCCGCACTCCATCGCCACGCGCAGCGTCTTGGTTTCCTCCGCGGACGCCGCGCCCCCGAGCATCATCGCTGCCGCTGCCGCGCACAGCAGGCCTGTCATTACTTTTGCATTCTTCATAAATCCATTCTCCTCTCCTTGGCGGCAGCCGGGGCCGTCCCCACGCCGCATCATGATAATGCGCAAAAAAGCCCCTGAAATCCAGGAGCCTCTTTGTTCCTCATTAACTTTAAATATATCATAGCTCATATAAAAATACAAAAGGAAAAAATTGCATTTTAAAATTTTCGCCAATTTGCCAAATTTTTCTGCAAAATCCTGCCGTTTTTCTGTGACATCTCAATACCGGAACACCTTCACCTCATAGGGTTCCAGGCTCACATTCCCGGACGCCGGCTTTTCCTCGAAGCAGTCGGTCATCTCGCAGCCGAGCGACACGGTCTGCACGCTTTTCGTATAATTCAGCACGAAGAAATAACGGCTGCCCGACCGGTCCTCGCGCACAACAAGCTCGCATTCCGCCGGAACCTGAATCCGGCCGCGCCACGGCTCCGCCGCGCCCAGCCGTTTCAGCAGCGCCATGGCGGTCCCGCAGGGGAAGGTGCTTCCGTAGTAGATCACGGTTCCGCCGCCGAGGCGCCGGCACGTCATGGCGGTCTGCCCGCGATAATAGTCGGACAGGTATGTGCCGGCTGCGATACCGTCCTCCAGCGGCCGGATCAGATCGCAGAAGTATTCCGCCTTCATCGTCTCGCCGCCGGCATCGATGCAGACCGGATCGTCCCCGGGCCCGAGCACCGTGTATTCGTATACGTCCGCCCCGGTCAGCTCCCGCACCTTTCCGGGCAGCAGTTCGCCGACGCAGATGCCGTTTTCGTCCTTGTAGCCGGTCCGACAGCCGAAAACGAGCGTACCGCCCTGCTCCACGTACCGGCGCAGCAGCGCCGCCCGCTCCTGCGTGAGGATGACCGGATGCGGATAAAACAGCACCCGGTATTTTGTCAGGTCGGCAAGCTCCGTGTCCGCCTGCAGATAGACATAATCCAGCGGCGTATGAGTCAGCTGCGCCGCCCGGAAAATCCCGTTGTCGCTGATCTCGTTCAGGCGCGCGTGCATCCGGTCCACTTTGGCGTCCCACAGGTTGTCGTAATCCTTCAGCTGCGCCACGTCCGCCAAAAATTCGCTGCCCGTCACCGGTTCCAGCCTGCGGAACTTCTCATAAAGCGACCGCACTTCCTCCAGCCGCCGGTTGTCCCGCGAGGAATAATCCAGAATCCCGTTCCAGTACATTTCCGTTCCGAAGCGGCAGGTGCGCCAGCGGAAAAAGCTGACGTAATCCGCGCCGTGCGCCGCGCTCTGCAGCGCCCACAGCGTCATCTGACCCGGTTTGGGCGACGGCGCGCAGAGGCTGTGGACGCAGCCGTCCGCTCCGGACTGCTGTTCCATGATCCCGAAATGGCGGCAGATGGAACGCGCCTCCGTGAGATTCCGGCTCCATTTGCGGTCGTTTAAATCCTCCGCGTGCTTCGGATCCCGGTTCATCCCAAAGGCAAAGTTCGGATAGGAATCATACATATAGATATCCAGGCTTTCCTTTTCCATTTTATGGTTGTCCATATTCTCAAATATGCCGTTCGTGGTAATAAAGTCGCCCGGTTTGACGTATCTGCGCAGGATATCCGCCTGCAGCCTGCAGAAGGAAAGCGTGCTGGCGGAAATAAAACGGTAATAGTCCAGCAGCAAATGCGGATTGGCTGAGTCGCTGTACGTCACCCGCGGCACAAAGATTTCTTCCCAGTCCGTGTAGGTCTGATTCCAGAACACGGTTCCCCACGCCCGGTTCAGCTCCTGCAGCGTCCCGTATTTTTCCCGCAGAAAGACGCGGAACGCGATGGAGTCGCTCTCCGAATAAAACACATCCGTTTCACAGTTAAATTCATTGTCGAGCTGCCAGCCCACGATATTCGGATGCTGCCCGTAATGCTCTCCCAGCTTTTCCGTAATCCGCGCGGCAAACTGCCGGTACACCGGGGAATTGTAATTGTAATGGCGCCGCATCCCGTGGCGGATCAGCACGCCGTCCTTGCGCGCATTCAGGACCTCCGGATACTTTTCCGTCAGCCAGGCGGGAGGCGTCGCCGTCGGCGTACAGAAGATAACCCGCATATCCTCTTTTGCCGCAGTTTCCATGAATTTATCGAAAAACTGAAAAGAAAATTCATTTTCCCGCTCTTCAAATTTCGACCAGGCAAATTCGGCAATGCGGACGGTGCCGATGCCGTTTTCCTTCATCCTGCGCAGGTCTGTCTGCCAGAAGGATTCCTCCCAGTGCTCCGGATAATAACAGGTGCCAAGCGACAACTTTTCAAAATAGTAATTCTGTTTTTCATTCATAACCGTCACATCCGCTCCGGCGCAGAGAATCCGAGCAGGTCGATGCCGGTCTCAAGCACTCTGCGCGTCAGCTCCAGAAGCTCGAGCCAGCTCTCGCGCTGCGCCGCATCCTCCTCGGCCAGAATCCGCGTCTCATGGTAAAAGTGGTTGAATGCGTTGGCCAGATCGTAAAGGAACGCGCAGATCCGGTGCGGCGCAACCTCCTGGTACGCCTGCTCCGTGACGCTGTTGAACTTCACGAGCGCCATCATCAGATCCTTTTCGCCCGCGCCGGCCGGCTGCAGGATGCCGCCTGTGCCCACGCTGCCGCCCCCGGCCCGGTGTTTGCCGAGAATCGACTTGATGCGCACAATCGTGTACAGAATGTAGGGGCCGGTGTTGCCCTCAAACGAGGTAAACTTGTCCACATCAAAAATATAGTCTTTGGAAGCCTGGTTGGAGAGGTCGCCGTATTTGATGGCCGACAGGCCCACCAGCTTCGCGGTTTCCCGGGCTTCTTCCGCATCCGCCTCGTGGTTTTCCATGATCTTTTTGTACATCTCGTCGTTGATGTCCGCGATCAGCGTCTCCAGGCGCATCACGCCGCCCTCTCTGGTCTTGAACGGCTTGCCGTCCCTGCCGTTCATCGTGCCGAAGCCCAGAAATTTAAGCCCGGTGTTTTCGTCCACCAGCTTTGTCTTGCGGGCGCAGCGGAACACCTGCGTAAAATGCATTTCCTGCCGCTTGTCCGCCAGATAAATGATCTCGTCCGGATGGTACGTCCGCATGCGGTCCACAATCGTCGCCAGATCCGTCGTCGTGTAGAGCGCCGCCCCGTCCGATTTGAGGATGATGCAAGGCGGCACCTCCTTGGTGTCGCGCTCCTCGCGCACGTCCACGATCAGCGCGCCCTGATCCAGATACGCATAGCCCGCGTCCTGCATGTCTTTCGCCATCTGCGCTATGTACGGCTGCGCGTCGGACTCTTTTTTCCAGATGTCAAATTCTACGTTGAGGTTGGCATAATTGCGCTTCAGATCCGCCACCGACACGTCGAGAATGTGCTGCCACAGCGCCCGGTAGCCGCGCACGCCGTCCTGCAGCCTGGCCGTCGCCTCCAGGGCTTCCTCCCGGTAAGCGCTGTCCGTCTTGGATTTCTCGCTGGCGGTCGGGTAAATCTCCTCCAGCTCCGAGATCGTAAACGGCGCCTCCTTCGGATACTCGCCCTCAAAAGTTTCGTCAAAGTAAACCAGCTCCGGCTGGCGACGCCGTACCTCCGTGATGATCAGGCCCATCTGCAGGCCCCAGTCGCCGAGGTGCACGTCGCCGATCACGCGGTGCCCCGCAAAGCGGGCGATGCGCTTCACGCTCTCGCCGATGATCGCCGAGCGCAGATGGCCGACATGCAGCGGCTTGGCCACGTTGGGTCCGCCGTAGTCCACGATTATGGTCTTCGGCTCCTTCGCCTTCTCCACCGAGAGATGTGCATCGGCCTGCATCCGCAGAAGATAATCCGCCAGGAACTGTCCGGAAACCCGGAGATTGAGAAAGCCGGGGTTGACCGCTCCGGCCTCCGCGAACACCGGATTCCCCTGCAGCTTCTCCGCCACCTCCTGCGCAATCGCAATCGGCGCCTTCTGATAAACCTTTTTCGCGGCCATCGCCCCGTTGCACTGATACTCGCAGAGGTCCGGCCGGTTAGAAATGCCGGTGCGGCCGTAGGATGCGTCGTAGCCGCAGGCCTCAAACGCATCCATCACTTCCCGGCTGATCCTGTCCAGTATTTTTTCCATAATATATTTTCACCCTTTTCCGTCTGATTGCAGTTCTGTGTGTCCGCTTAGTATAACACACCGAATTCACTCCCTACAATATTTTTTTACGTTTTTTTGCAGGGCCGCGCGCATCAGGCAGGCCAGAGCGAACAGGGCAAACGCCGTCAGCAGCGCCAGCCAGTTGTAGGTACAGTAAAAGCCGGCCGCCGCGCAGGCGTCCCGTATGCCGCAGGCCGGAGCGCAAACCGCGGCCGCAGCCGCAATCCAGGATGTCCGTTTTATGGCCACGGGCCGGCAGAGCGCGCCGTGCAGCCGGTAAGCCGCCCGCTCCCGCCGTCCGCACAGCCATGTCCGAAGGCGGACAAGCAGCCCGGAGAAAGCCTGCTGCAAAAAGCGAACCGACTCCGCGGCCGTCAGCAGCAGTCCGGGAAGCAGCAGCCAGCGCAGCGCGGCGTGATTCCCGAAGCGTCCCGTCACCAGCGGAAACGACTGTCCGGGAGCCGCTCCCGCAAGCTTTGCCGGAAGCGAAAACGGCAGCCGCGCATGCTTTTCGGCAAGCATCGGAGGCAGCCCGCTCAGCACCAGCGCCGCCGCAAAAAACAGAAACACCGCTCCCTGCGCCAGATAAAACCAGATTTCCGCCGTCTCAAAAGCGGCCGCCGCCCGCCCGTCAAACAGCGCCGTCAGCGTCTCCCGGCGCCGCGCCCTGTCCCGCGACCATGCCTGCAGCGCCCCGGTCAGGAAACACCACAATACGCACAGCAGCGTCAGCGGTCCAAGCGTCTCCCTCCGCCCGTACTCCAGCATCAGAAGCGGCAGCAGCACGCACAGCTGCGTGACGCCCTCCAGCACCAGGCAGCAGTGCGAAAAGCGCGCATATTTTCTTTGAACCATTCCGATTCCCTCCGTTTTGAAGCTCGCCCGGCGGCCCCGCTATTCTGCGCAGCAAAAAAGGAGCCGCCAAAAAACAATTTGTGACAACTCCTAATATATGCGTTTTTCTTTTCTTTTATGCGCGGTTTCCTTTTCTGTGCGGCTTCGTTTTCTGCGCGGCTTCGTTTTCCGCGCCGCTCTGCAAAACCCCGCTCTCACTCTTTTCCGTTCAGCAGCCCCAGAATGTGCTCCTTCTGTCTCGCGATATGCCGCTTGGTCGCCTCCAGCGCCGTCCGCTCGTCGCGGTGCTGCAGCGCCCAGACGATTTCCTCATGATCCTGCACCAGGTATTTGTGCGCCTGATGGTCTTTCAGGTATTCCATGCGGTAGCGGTACATCTGTTCCCGCAGGTTGTTGAGAATCTGCACCAACCGGATGTTGCCGGTGGCCAGGTAAATGGCGTCGTGAAATCTGACGTCCGCCTGCGCGTAGACGCCGACGTCGTCCCCCTGGAGCGCCCGCTCAAAATCCGCGGACAGCTGTTCCAGCTCCTCCAGCTGCCGTCTGGTGATGCGTTTGCAGGCGCGCTTGACCGCCAGCTCCTCCAGCGCCATGCGCACCTCGAGTACGTTTTCCAGATCTGAAACCGTGATCTCGGACACAATCGCGCCCTTGCGCGGAATCATTTCCACCAAGCCCTCCAGCTCCAGCTTCCGGATCGCTTCGCGCACCGGCGTCCGGCTCACGCCCAGCTTCTGCGCAAGGTGAATCTCCATCAGCCGCTCGCCCGGTTTCAGCTCCCCTCTCAGGATCGCCTGCCGCAACGTCTGGAATACCACGTCCCGCAGCGGCAGATATTCATTCATCTGTAATTTGAAACTGTCCGTCATATGTTCCTCCTCGCCGCCCGCGCGGCAGTCTGTCCGCTCATTCGTCCGGCACCCTGCGCCTGTTGTGAAAAAGCCTTGTCAGAAACAGGTTTTTCACCGTTCCCAGACGGGCCAGCTCGCCGTATGCCGCCTGTGCGCTGTCCCGGTCCTCAAACAGGCCGAACACCGTGGGGCCGCTGCCGCTCATCATGGCGTTGAGCGCGCCCCGGCGCAGCATGCAGGCTTTGTATTCCTCGATGACCGGAAAGGCCGGAACCGTCACCGTCTCCAGCACATTTCCCATCAGCCGCGCCATCTCGTGCAGGTCGCCGTCCCGGATGGCCTGCGCCTGGGCGTCGATGTCCGGATGGAAGGCAAGCTGATCTGCTTTCAGATTTCCGTATACAAAAGCGGTGGAAACGCGCACGGACGGTTTGGCCAGAACGACGTATGTATCCGGGGCGTCCGGCAGCTGCGTCAGCCGCTCGCCGATGCCCTCCGCCAGAGCGGTGCCGCGCATGACGCAGTAGGGAACATCGGCTCCGAGCTTCACGCCGCGGCGCATCAGCTCCTCCTGCGAAAGCCCCAGCCCGAACATCCGGTTCACGCCGACCAGCACCGCCGCCGCGTCCGCGCTGCCGCCGGCCAGCCCGGCGGCCACGGGAATGTGCTTCTGCAGGTCGATGCGCACGCCCTGCCCGATCTGAAATTCGTCGATCAAAAGCTGCGCCGCCCGGCACGCGAGATTGTCCGCGTTGGCTGGGAGGTAGCTCAGATTGGTGTGAATGGAAACGCCCGGCCGTTCGGTCTGCACCAGCCGGACCCGGTCGTACAGGCGGACAGTCTGCATAATCATACGCAAATCATGATAGCCGTCCTCACGCCTGCGCAGCACGTCAAGGCCGAGGTTGATCTTCGCCATCGCTTTCAGCTTCAGTTCTCTCATTGTACTCTCCTGCACTTTGTATACAATATACGTTTATTCTACTCGTTTGCCCGTTGCCTGTCAATGTGCGAATGAAATGTTTTTCATCAGTATCAGGCAGTCCCCTTTCTGAAGCCGGTCGCTCTCCAGCCCGTTCATCTCCATGATCTGCTGTGGCGTCAGATAATACTGCCTGCCGATGTCCCAGAGCGTTTCCCCGCCCTGCACCAGATAGCCGGTGATGCCCGGCACGGCCTCAAGCTGCTCCAGCCGGTATTCATGCTCGTGAATTTCATGAATGCAGCGCTGCCGCTGCGGCCGCACCACAAACAAGTTCAACAGCACCGAGGCCCGGATCTCGATCTCCTCGCTGTCGGCCATGGTCGCCGAGAGCTGGTCGAGAATCGGCGACATCGAAAACCGGCACTGCGCGTCGATGCCCGGCGCCTCGGCCAGATGGGAAAACGGCACGGCGCCCTCCAGCACCGCAAACGGCAGCGTGTCGTCCGGCGAAATATACAGGATGGACACCGGAATCGCCCCCTCGATGCGGATGCCGTCGCTTTCCGCCTCCATTTTGTCGACGCGGACGCTGCCGCTGCAGTGACAGATCTGCAGAATGCGCGGCTTTGCGCCCTGTATTCTGGTCTTCCCGGAGGTTTTGCATTTTGATTCGTTTTTGATGACCAGGCTCTCGTAGACCTCCTCGCCCGTCGTCAGCTCCAGCTCTTTCTGCGGCGAATAGACGTCCTCGAGAATCTCCGCCTCCTGCGCCCCGTACAGCCGGATTTCCAGCTCCAGCACGCCCTCGAAATGAAAGAGCCGCAGCTCCCCGTCCGCGTCCTCACGCGCCGTCAGCTCCGCCTGCGCCAGCGAAAGCCCGATGTCCGGCACCAGCTCCTCGCCGCAGCCGCTGCACTCCAGCGCGCCCTCGAACGGCAGCGTCTGCTCCATCCACTGCACGCTCTGTCCCTCGTCGTCCGCGCGGTAAAGGATAAACAGAAACAGGCTGCCCTGCACCGACAGCTTTCCGTCCAGCAGCTTCACCCGGCAGCCGCGCAGCTGCGCGCTGTCCCACAAAATTTCCCCGATGTTCGGCTTGTTGGAAGGAATCTGCGCCTCCTCCCGCAGCCGCAGAATGTCCTTTTTCTGCACCTCCAGCTGCATCAGCTCCAGCTTTTTGCTGCGCTGGCACAGCTCGATGTCCGTCTGCGCGCCGACCGCCGCCGACATGTCGTAGATTTCGTCGACCGCCGCCGAAAAGCTCAGCAGGCTGCGGATGGACAGCTTCCGGGAGTTGATCAGCGTCACATTCAGGTCCTCGGTGTCGTGGCGGAGGCGGACGGTGTCCCCGGCCTCCAGTCCCTCCATCGCGATGGACTCGTCAAACGGCAGCTTCGTATCCAGGCGGTGCAGCTGCCGGTCCTTTGTGTCATCCATATAAAGAATGCTGACCTCCATGCAGCCGTCCACCAGCAGTTTCCCGGCCTCCGCCCGCATGTGTTCGACCGTCACCCGCTCGCGGCTCTGGATGATCGTCTCCACGTCCGGCCGGGCGTCCGGGACGTTCAGGTCCTCGTCCAGCGTAATCTGCGTGCCGGCCTGCTTCGCCTGCCTGCACATATGTATGTTTTTCATCAAAAGCTCCATACGTTACCACCTTTCCATTGCGTTTACTGAATCACGATCTCCTTTTCCCGCGCCTCGATCTTGACTGCCAGATAAGGGCAGGACGGCGTCTTTGAGAGCTGCCCGCCGCCCGGCGGGCCCAGCAGCCGCGTGTCGAAATAGACGTGTTCCCCGTCTTCCTCGCAGCTTACGACGGAAATGCTGTAGCCGCCGGTCTCCTGCCGCCCGTACCCGCGGATCAGGTAGACCGCCTCCCCGTCCTCGTAGGCCATGCGGATTTCTCCCTCTTTGTTTTTTTCAATGATATCCAGAAGCTCCGGCGGCAGCTTTTCCGGCTCCACCACCGTAAAGTCCACGGCCGACCGTTCGTCCTCCGTCCGCCCTGCGGACGAGCCGCAGCCCGCCAGCAATCCCGCCAGCAGGGTCAGAAGAAGCAGCGCCCCGTATTTTTTCACCGCAGCACCCGCCTCCCGTTTTCTATTATTGATATTTCCAAAGCGCCGCAAATATGCCGGAAACAAAAAATATCATGTTGTCATCCGCGCCCGAATCCGATATACTATCAATGAAAGCCCGGTCTCTGTGCAGAGACGGACGGCAAACTGGTTTGCCGGACGGGCTATGCACAAGAGACGCTGAATGTATGAGCAAAAAAGCAGCGCAAACGAATGTGCGCGATGCGATTTGCGAATACATTCAGGAACGC
>CANRIG010000094.1 GCA_947630595.1 uncultured Lachnospiraceae bacterium
GCCAGAAAAGGTTACGGAGACAGTATTCCGTCCAGTGAGCTTTTGCCGAAAGAGCGTATCATGAAATATTACGTGGCTATAAACCGTAAATATGGAATCGGAACGGAAGAGGGACTGAACGCTTACATCCATGATATGCTAATAAACAGCACAGCTGTTCCAGGATAAGGATAATAAAAAATGGCGATGCCATAGCGGACGACTAAATAATCGATGACTTAAGACTCAGGAAGAGATATTTCTTTCTGGGCCTTATTTTTGTTTTCAAAAAAGAAGAAAACTGCTATCATAAACATGACATACAGTTGTCATGTTTAGCTTGCTATGATAAGAATGGAGCGGGAAAAGTTATGAAGACAGACAGGCTGATCGGGATATTGTCGGTCCTACTGCAGGAAGAGAAGACAACCGCGCCCGAACTGGCGGAAAAATTTGAAGTTTCCAGAAGAACCATAAACCGCGATATCGAGGATCTCTGCAAAGCGGGAATCCCCGTCAGAACGATACAGGGGACCGGCGGCGGTATCCGCATCATGGACGGATACCGGATGGACAGGACGATTCTGACATCAAAGGAGATGCAGGGAACCCTCGCCGGGCTTCGGAGCCTTGACAGCGTGAGCGGCAGCAGGTATTATAGCCGCCTGATGGAGAAGCTGCAGACCGGTTCTTCGGAATTTGTCAGCGGCAGGGATTCCATGCTGATCGACCTGTCCTCTTGGTATAAAGGGTCGCTTGCTCCGAAAATAGAGATGATACAGGATGCGATCGAGAACAGACGTCTGCTTGATTTCAGGTATTATGCCCCGTCGGGAGAGAGCGCCAGAACCATCGAGCCATACTATGTGGTGTTCAAATGGACAAGCTGGTATGTATGGGCGTGGTGCAGGAAACGCAAAGATTTCCGCCTGTTTAAGCTGAACCGCATGGATCAGCTGTCTGTTTCCGGTGAAACCTTCGTGTGCCGGGAAGTTCCGATGCCGGATTTATCCAATGAAAAAATATTTCCGGGAGGCATTCGGGTCAAAGTTCTTTTTGCCCCGGATGTGAAGTGGCGTCTGGTGGAAGAATTCGGCCCGCACTGCTTTACCGAGGCGGATGATGGGCGTCTGCTTTTTCAGGCAGATTATACGGATATGGAGAATCTTCTTACATGGATTCTGACTTTCGGGGAAAATGCGGAGGTGCTGGAACCGGCGGAAGTACGGGAGAGAATCTGCAGGATAGCGGACGCTGTGAGAAAAATCTACAGGAGGAAGTGATCACATGAGATATGAATGGGTGGACGAGTATTTGATGAAAAAAACGGGTGTGACCAGAGATTTGCAAAAGGACTGGAACTGGATGCGGTACCAGATTGGCGGAAAAATGTTTGCCGCGGTATGCAGGGATGAAAAAGACCATCCCTATTACATTACACTGAAACTGGAGCCGCTGGAGGGCGATTTTTTGCGAAAGCAGTATGAGGACATTATTCCCGGCTATTATATGAACAAAACGCACTGGAATTCGGTAAAAGCGGATGGCAAGGTGCTGGATGAACTCCTGAAAGACCTGCTGGATCAGTCCTATCGGATTGTATTGGGAAGCCTGAGTAAGAAAAAGCAGAGGGAAATTCTGGAGACGGTATCGGACAGAGCAAAACGGCGGAAGGAGTGATGAAAATGGCGTTTGACTATAAGAAAGAATACAAGGAATTTTATCTGCCTGAGGCTGTGCCGGGCATTGTTACGGTTCCGGAGATGAATTATATTGCGGTTCGGGGACAGGGGGATCCGAATGCGGAGGGCGGAGCGTATCAGGCTTCCATCGGGCTGCTGTACGGGATTGCTTTCACGATTAAGATGAGCAAGAAGGGCAGTCATCTGATTGACGGATATTTTGATTATGTGGTGCCGCCGCTGGAAGGATTCTGGTGGCAGGATGGTGTGCAGGGTATCGACTATGCGCATAAGGAGAACTTTCAGTGGATATCGCTTATACGGCTGCCTGAGTTTGTCACAAGGGAAGAGTTTGGCTGGGCGGTTTCTGAGGCGTCGGCTAAGAAAAAACAGGATTTTCCCAGGGTAGAGTTTCTGACCTGCGACGAGGGTCTGTGCGTGCAGTGTATGCACATTGGGCCGTATGATGATGAGCCGGAGACGGTGGAAGCCACGCATCGGTACCTGGAGGAGCAGGGATATGCGCTGGACATCACAGATCAAAGATTTCATCATGAGATTTATCTGAGCGATGCGGGAAGGACCAGGACTGAGAAGCTGAGGACGGTCATCCGGCTTCCGATACGGAGGGTATGATTCAGGGCGATCATCGCTTCTTTCAATGCTCCGTGCCATGCTGCGACCATACGTGGGATGCGGAAGAGCTGGTGAAACAGATGATGGAGGCGCTGGAGGACGCGGCGGAGTTGGGAGGAGAAATGCAGATATGACATATCAAGCCCCATTCTGTCCCCTGGCTGATCATGGTGTTTATATTTTCAGAGTATAAAATATCATGTTCCGTCAGCAAAAGCAAAATCCGGTTACGGACGGGGTTCCCGGGCACTTTGAAAAACTCTGCCAGACGATACAGGTTCTTCTCCTGTAATTCTTTTGAGAAATCGCCGGCTTCGTATTTGTGCAAAGGAACCCCGCTCCATTCTCACAGATTTTCCACAAACAGGCAGCGGATTGCATTGAGCACCGCAAGAATCATCACGCCTACGTCTGCGAAAATTGCCAGATACATATTGGCAATACCAAACGCGCCCAAAATAAGGCAGGCGAATTTAACGGCCAGCGCAAATGTAATATTCTGGTAAACGATGCGGAGGCATTTGCGGGAAATGCGGATCGCTTTGGATATTTTCATCGGGTCGTCGTCCATCAGGACAATGTCGGCCGCTTCAATCGCCGCGTCCGAACCCATAGCGCCCATGGCAATGCCGATGTCCGCTCTGGAAAGAACGGGGGCGTCATTGATGCCGTCGCCGACGAATGCGAGTTTCGCTTTGCCTGGCTTTGTGCGCAGCAGTTCCTCCACCTTTTCCACCTTGCCGGCCGGGAGCAGTTCGCTGTAGACTTCGTCAATACCGAGCGAGGAAGCTACCTGATCCGCTACCTTTTTGGCGTCGCCGGTCAGCATGACCGTTTTTTCCACGCCTGACGCCTTCAGTGCGGCGACGGCAGCCTGTGAATGCGGCTTTACGATGTCGGAGATTACGATATGGCCGGCGTAGGCGCCGTTGATGGCCATGTGAATGATCGTGCCGGTTTGGTGGCAGTTGATATAAGGGATGTTCAGGTGTTTCATCAGCTTATCGTTGCCGGCCGCAATTTCCAGGCCGTCTACTTTGGCGATGATACCGCTGCCGCTGATTTCCTGAATATCGCTTACACGGCTGCGGTCCGGCTCCCTGCCGTAGGCGCGCTGCAGGCTTTTGCTGATTGGATGCGAGGATGCGCTTTCCGCCAGTGCCGCGTATTCGATGAGCTGTGCGTCATTTATCTCATTATGATGGATACCGTTTACCTCAAAGACGCCCTGCGTCAGAGTGCCGGTTTTATCGAAGACAACTGTTTTCGTCTTGGAAAGGATTTCAAGATAATTGGAACCTTTCACAAGCACACCCTGCTGGCTCGCGCCTCCGATGCCCGCAAAAAAGCTCAGAGGAATGCTGATGACCAGCGCGCAGGGGCAGCTGATGACGAGGAACGTCAGCGCCCGGTAAATCCACACGCCCCAATCCGCGGCAAGCCCCATAAAGAGCATACGGATAAGCGGCGGCAGAAGCGCCAGCGCCAGTGCGCTGTAGCAGACAGCGGGGGTATAGACCTTTGCAAATTTTGAGATGAAATCTTCGGATCTGGACTTGCGGGAGCTCGCGTTTTCAACCAGATCCAAAATCTTGGAAACGGTAGATTCCCCAAATTCTTTTGTGGTCTGTATTTTCAGCACGCCGGTCATGGAGATACATCCGCTGATGACTTCGTCTCCCGCCTTTGCTTCTCTCGGCAGGCTTTCGCCGGTCAGGGCGCTTGTATTCAGGCTGGAGCTGCCTTCTGTAATGATTCCGTCGATCGGAACTTTTTCCCCCGGCTGGACAACAATCACGCTTCCAATTTCAACTTCATCAGGGTCAACCTGTTCCAGCCTGCCGTCTTGCTCTATATTTGCATAATCCGGGCGGATGTCCATCAGGCTGCTTATGTTGCGGCGGCTCTTGCCCACGGCATATCCCTGGAACCATTCGCCGATCTGATAAAACAGCATGACGGCGATCGCTTCCAGATAGTCACCGTTTTCGTACACGGCCAGAGCCATGGCGCCGATCGTTGCCACCGCCATCAAAAAGTTTTCGTCAAATACCTGCCTGTTTCGGATGCCCTTTATAGCCTTCCTTAAAATGTCATAACCGATAATGAAATAGTCAAGCAGATAGCAGGCAAAGCGAATCCAGTTTCCCGCCGACGGGAACAAATATTGATCCAGACGATTGAAACCCTCCGCCGGGATAAATTGAAGCCCGAAAAGGATGGATGAGGTGATCAAAATGCGGATCATCATCTTTTTTTGTTTTTTTGTCATTCCATCCTTACGGCCGCCAATCATAATCAACAGCGCGGCGGCCGTTATGATCACAATGCCGAGCAAAATATTTACGATCAGCTCCTGCATAATATAGCTCCTTTCAAGATATGAGTCATCGTTTATTTGTTTGCGATAAGGAACGGCATCCTGAAACCGTCTGCGTGCTTTTCAGGGTGCCGTTCGTCATAACCCGGATTCAATTTTCAGAATTCAATTTCGCAATCCGGCTCCACCTTTTTGCATGCCTTCAGCACGTCCTGCATCACTTTTTTGGGCTCGTGACCGTCCGCAAATTCAACGATCATTTTCTGGGTCATAAAGTTCACGGTAGCGGCGGCAACTCCGGCGGTTTTGCGGGTCGCATCCTCCATGAGGTTCGCGCAGTTGGCACAGTCTACTTCGATTTTATAAGTCTTTTTCATGGTGTGGTCCTCCTGAAAATTTGGATTTTATGATTAAGCACTTGTTTAATTATCTTGACTGCAGTATAATATGAGCAAAAAGGAATGTCAATACATCCGGCGCGCAATCTTCTGAACGGGCGAAAAGTATTTCCATTTGGGCGAAAATGCAAAAGGGGAGGGAATATGCTATGAGTGATATAAAATTACCGCATCATCATGGAGAAGGACAGGAAACCGCCATGATGCTGGAGCAGCTCCATCGGGTAGGCGATTTTCAGACCGTCGCGGATATATTCAGGCAGCTTGGCGACACGACCAGAATCCGTATCTTCTGGCTTCTCTGCCACTGCGAGGAATGCGTTATCAATATTTCGGCCATGCTGGAGATGTCAAGCCCCGCCGTGTCTCATCACCTCCGGCCGCTGAAAAACAGCGGTCTGATCGTCTGTCGGCGGGATGGGAAAGAAGTGTATTATCGGGCGGCGGATACGCCGCAGAGCCGGCTGCTGCATCAAATGATCGAGCAGGTCATGGAAATCGCCTGCCCGAAATTGTGAGGAACCTGTTATGATATTCAGCTTTGACGAAATCCCTTCTGAAAACACAGGGAAGTATGTTTGTCTCTATGACGGAATCGAATTATCTTATGTGAATATTGTAGCGGAGGCTTTTTCACACAGGCATGAAGCTGCGGGGCATATTATGCAGATCAATTATTGCCATGCCGGACAGGTCATATGGAGCACAGGTCACGGAAAAAGCGTTTTCTTAAATCCGGGGGATTTCTCGGTACATGCGCTTAATGCCTGTACCGATTCCGCATTTGTTTTCCCGTGCGGTCAATATCAGGGCCTGGCGATTTCTGTTGATTTGCGGAAGGTATCGGTTCATCCGCCCGAATTGCTTGCCGGGACGGAAACGTTTCATGGTTTGCTGGATGAAAAGTTCTGCAGGGGAGGCGGGATCGCCTTTTTCTCCGGGAATGAACAGTCCGAAAGCATTTTTTCCGGCTTTTATGGGCAGCCGAAAGAACTGGAGCTTCCCTACCAGCGCATCAAGGCTTTGGAGCTGTTTTTATATCTTGCGCAGATGGAGACGTCGGGGAAAAATTATCTTGCGGAATACCCGCCGGAGCAAATTAAAATCATCCGCGAAATCCACGATTGGTTTCTGCAGAATATGGAACAGAAAATCACGATTGAGGAGCTTTCCAGACAATACCTGATCAATCCCACCACACTGAAAGCCGCGTTTAAGGCCGTCTACGGAACCTCCCTCGCGGCGCACATGAAAAAGCATCGCATGGAGCAGGCCGCCAGATTGCTGCGCGAAACAAATATGAGCGTGGCGGAGGTCGCGGCGGCAGTTGGGTATGAGAGTCAGAGTAAATTTGCGGCAGCGTTTAAGAATCAGTTTTCCGTACTTCCCAACGCGTACAGGAAGCATTTATAAAAGAAAGAAAATTTTGTGTTTATGGAGGTGTTGCCATGAGGATTCAGCAGATACGAAATGCAACGCTTAAAATAAGATACGCCGATCAAACGATTCTTCTCGATCCGTGGCTGCAGGATCAGGAAACCGGCGGCAGGCAAAGGAAAGCGCATGGATAATGTTTAAAAATTGAGTTGAAAAAGGAAACTCTGTGCAACTGCGCAATGCGGCATTAGTTATATATGCCGGAATTACGTTCCTTCTTGTTTCTTTCCGATGTTTTTCTGCCTCCCGTGCATTCCCCAAAGACAGCGCCGCCTAAAATCATGATTGCCCCGATGATCTGCAGGGGGAGCAGCCTTTCCCCTAACAGCAAGACGGAGAAAAGAACGGCGGACAGCGGCTCTAAGTATCCGCAGACAGCGACGGTCTGCACGGGCAGATTCCCGATAGAGGAAAAGTAAAAATAACATCCGATGCCCGTGTTCAGCAGGCCAAGTATCAGTATCGGCAAAATGCTGTCTGCGGGTATTTCTATGATGAATCCCTGTTTTATCCCGACAAAAACGGCCACCGTCAAAAAGCTGATAATAAGCTGGAGAGCTGCGTTTTCCAGACCTGTTATGGCTTTCGCTTTCTTATTGAAAATGACCATCAGCGAGTACATGACGGCCGAAAGCAGCCCGCAGAAAACGCCGAAGATGTCGCTGCTTCCGCCAAAGGCGTTTCCGCTGATCAGAAAGGCTCCAATGAAAACGGACAGAAAACCGGTACACTTAAACACGGTCAGCTTTTCTTTGAACAGAAGCGGCGACAATGCCATAACGATGGCCGGACCGCAATAGTAGAGCAGGGATGAAATGCTGACGCCGATTCTTGCATAGGCTTCATAAAGAAAGAGCCAGCTTGCGCCCATTGCAACGCCGGAAATCATAAGCCATAGGAACGGTTTTTTGTGCTGATAATAGGTCAGTTTCCCCCTGCCCGCAAAGAAAAGGACGATTAAGAGCAGGCTGCCAGTCAGCGTGCGGAGCAGGACGATTTCGCAGCTGCTTAAAGCGATATAGCTGGCAACAATTCCGTTTGAGCCAAAAAGCAGCAGGCCAAGGATGTATTTGCAGTACGACTGTTTCATTGTTTTGAATTCACCTCGCAGCCTTGATTTTTCGATGATGACAGGGTATCATAAATCTGTACATTTGAAAAACAAATTTATCAAATGAATTACATTTGGAAAGCAGATGAACAGATGGAGATGAACTTACAGAAATATGTATCCTTTGTGAAAACGGCGGAATGCGGCAGTTTTACAAAAGCGGCTGAACTGCTGAACTATTCACAGTCCAGTATCAGCAGAATGATCGGTGATCTGGAAAGAGACTGGAAAGCAGCGCTCCTTGAGCGGAGCGCCGGCGGCGTAAGACTGATATCGGACGGGATGAAACTGCTGCCGTATGCCAAAAACGTCGTCGCTGAATTTGAGAAGCTGCAAATGGAAATAGACGAACTGAACGGACTGCAGTCGGGGCTTATCCGCATCGGCACCTTTTCCAGCGTGGCAACGCATTGGCTGCCGAATATCATTAAAGAATTTCAGAAAGATTATCCGAACATTGACTACGAACTGCTGCTCGGAGATTACACAGAAACTGTGTGAGGAACCGTTTATGCTGCTTGAAAAAGGGGCGAAGACAGAGGTTTCCGAAATATTTGAAACGTGCGGGCTGACTCCAAACGTTCATTTTACGACCTGGGATGATTATGCCATTATGTCAATGGTCGAGAGCGGACTTGGCCTCAGTATTTTGCCTCAGCTCATTTTGAAGCGGGTTCCCTATAAAATCATTGCGAAAGAATTGGATGTTCCTGCTTATCGCCGGATCGGGCTTGCTCTGAGAAGCAGGGAAACGGCCTCACTTGCGGTAAAACGGTTTTTGGATTATTTGCAGTATCGTTAATTGTTCGATATGGCATGATCTTCTGTGAGCGGTATATGTGTGTGAATTACGGGGGCTATAAACGCAGCGCTTAAAGAATCTGGGGAAATGAATCTGGGGAAATATTAGACGCGATTAAAGATTAGAGTATTTTTGAATTCATACAAAACAGATATATTATCCGCGTTGCATATGATATAAATAAAAAATAGGTTACGAAAGCTAAAGACAGCTTGGAGGGAGCTATATGAGTGAGATGATTTATGCTGACAATGTCCAGGAAATGGAACCTGTAAAAGCAGAAACGAATATTGTTGAAATAACAGGAGAAATGCTGTCTGATGTGAGGGCGAATCTCAGCAATAAGAATGTATTAAGTATGCCTGTCGCGGAACTGGCGTCGCTTGGCGCAGGAGTTTCGTCGTTGCTGCCGGCTTTGAATACGGTGACACAGACTACGAAGATTGATATGCAGGGATTATATCGTTTGGCAAATGCCGAAGCTGGTGACGTATTAAAGATTGCTAAAAATGGAAACTGCTGGGGTGCGATGAAAACAGCGGATGGAAAATCCAAATTGGCGCAGCTTCAGGCCGCAGAACCTGTGTCAGAAACGACGAAAACTGTGATGCCGCTTAATCCGGCAATGATGATGATGGCAGTGACGCTGTTTTCGATTGAGAAACAGCTCGGCAACATTGAAAAAACACAGGAACAAATTTTATCTTTCCTGGAAACAGAAAAAGAATCGGAAATTGAGGCTGATGTTGAAACTCTGGTCAGTATGATCAATAAATATAAACTAAATTGGGACAATGAGCAATTTATAATGGGAAATCACAAAGTGGTTCTTGACATTCAGAGGACAGCCAGAAAAAACATGAACGTATACAAGAAAAAAGTGAATGAGGTGCTTGACTCGAAACAATTCGTGACAGCCCGAATGAATGCAAATGCAAAACTCAGGGATTTGCAGAAAAAATTCAAATATTATCGATTGTCGCTGTATACATTTTCGTTGGCCTCTTTGCTGGAAATTTTGCTCAGCGGTAATTTTAAGGAAGAGTACATAGCAAAAATAAAAGAGGAAATTGAAGACGTCTCAGATGTCTATAGAAGTCTGTTTAGTCAGTGCTCTGTTTATCTGGAAAAAGTGAATGCTTCTGCAGTAGACACGAATATAAGGAAAGGTTTGGGTACCGCAGGCAAAGCCGCGGGGAAGCTGATCGGAAGCATTCCGTTTATCAGAGAGGGCCAGGTGGACGAGTTTTTGCAGGAGCACGGAACACGTTTGAAAGAGAATGCGGTTGAGGCAGAGGAAAAGTCGATAAAAGAATTTGCATCTGTCGGAAATCCTGGCACCGGGATATTTGTGAATCAGATGGATAAAATGATTCAGATATATAATCACACGACGCAGATTTTCTTTGACCATGAAAAAATTTATCTGGTGGCATGAATACTGTTTTATAGTAATGAGAAGATTAGATTAGGAAAAGCACAAAGGATTATTCTGGAGACATTAGTGTTCCTGTAATGCTTTTATTTCCTCTTTCAGCTGTTCTGTTAAAGATTTTATGGTTTGGCCCCTTTGTTCAAAATCGTGATAAAAAGTGGGAAAATATTTCTGCAATACTAATTGTTCTATCTGTTTATATGTATCTGATGACAGATTGATACGGCCACGCTGTTGATAAAGAATCCTGTTGATACTAACGGTTCGGATATCGTTCAGCTTTAATACGGAATTATGTGTAATAAATGGGAATTCACTGCTTTTCAGCAGAAAAAAATCACTTTTGGATCCCGGATAGTCAATGGGGTGGTAAACATCCAGATGCTTACTGGGGTCATAAGAGAAGATTGGGAGAACATAGAGGAGTTTTTGCTTTACTCCAATCACAAGTCCTCTATGCTCATAAGACATTTCGGGAATATAGTTTTTTCCAAATTCAAACTGATATATTTCGCCCTTTTTACAGTTCTATGTTGGAAGGACTTGCCCCTGTTATCTGCCCAACGATAATCTGCTTTGGAGAAACGGTCAAGTTCGTCAGAACTGTATGCGTTTCCAAGGATTGTCTCGGTTGTCTTATTTAGTGCCTTCAGATATTCTTTCAAAATAAGCCTTCTCTTTCTTGATAGAAAAGGGTATGGCGTTAACCATACCCTACTCCAGTTGCCCGGAGCGACCTCGTCGGTCAAACTATCCTTTCATGTGTGGCCTCGCCGGCCAAAAACACTTTTACAAGTGCCCCAAAATATTTTCAGAGGCTATTTGTACCTCTGTCTATATTATACACATTTCCACAAAAAAGACCAGTGTTTTTTAAAATTATTTATGCCTTTCATAATGATTGCTATTCTTTTAAGGCCTGTAAAAAAGCGAAAGGCATGATCATTTTATATTCATTGAAAATTTCATTTGAATTTCCTTTAGAAATTTTTCCGCAGCTTTGGAGAAAACCTGATATCGTTTCCAGGCGATGCACAATCCGGCTTCTAAAACCGGGGAAAGCGGTTTGAAACAAAGGCCGCTCTCGCCTGCCGTATTGATCAGCTTGTCGAGTGCAATCGCATAACCGAAACCTGATTTTACAAATCTTGAAGCATTATACAAAAGTTCGTAGAATGCCACAACATTTAATTGGGATAAATCCTTACGCAGCCATGCGGTCATCTCACCACTGGTAGACGTCTGATGGGATATGATCAAAGGTTTATCCCATAAGTCCTCGGCACAAACGCTCTCTTTCTGCGCAAGCGGACTATCCGCAGGCATAAGCACGCCCCAGGTATCCTTTACCGGTAAACGTATATAATCGTATTTTGCAGCGTCAAAAGGCTCGACCAGCAATCCGAAATCAATAAGTCCCTTATCCAACCGCTCTGCAACATGTTCTGCATCGCCGCTGTAAATGTGGTAACGAATAAGGGGATATTTGCCCTGTAAATCTTTTGCCGCTTCCGCAATCGTGGAAACGGCGTCTGTTTCACCGCTGCCGATGTAAACGTCACCGCTTATGCTTTCGTCGGAGGCTGATAATTCCGTCTTTGTTTTTTCCACCAAAGCCACGATTTCTTCCGCCCTTTTGCGCAGAAGCACCCCGTCTTCGGTAAGAGTTACTTTTTTACTCCCTCTGATAAG
>CANRIG010000095.1 GCA_947630595.1 uncultured Lachnospiraceae bacterium
AGCTCAAAATACTCGTGCGTGCCGAAGCTGTTGTCCTCGGTGACGCCGCCCCAGTGCGTGTTGATCATCTTTTTGCGGTTCTCTTTGGGGCCGATGCCGTCCATCCAGTGATACTCGTCGGCGAAGCAGCCGCCGGGCCAGCGCAGCACCGGAATCCTGATTTTGCGCAGCGCCTCGACGACGTCGGTGCGCATGCCGTGCACGTTCGGAATCGGGGAATCCTCCCCCACGTAAAAGCCGCCGTAGATGCATCTTCCGAGATGCTCAGAAAAATGACCGTATATTTCTTTGTGAATTTTACTGATCCGCTTGTCCGGATGAATCGTTAATTTCGCCATTTGTCTCTCCTTATCCCTGAATTGATGTGTTTTTTTGTTTCTCTGATACGCAGCGCCGCATGATATGCGGAACTGTTCAGTACAACTATTATAACGGAAAAGAAAAAAATAGCAATCATTATTTTGCGTTCGTTGAATTATTTTAAATTTGATAAAAATAATTTACGTTTTTCTATTGAAAAGTGCGATATTATGGGTATAAAATAGGATTTACAGGGCGTTCAACCCGAAATAAACGGCGACAAGAGCACCGGGAGACCGGAACCGGGAAAGGAGGCAGTGCGCGCCGGGAGGACGAGAGCCGGCGGCGCACGAAAGGAACATGATGAGGAAAACATATTGCGGCATGTGGTCGCTGGGCCTGGCGGCCGCTCTGGCGGCGGGGCTTTGCCTGTCGGCCTGCGCGGAGGAGAGCGCGTCGGAGCCCGCGACAGAGCTGGCCGTGGAAACGGAAGCGCAGACCGCGGAGGCGGAGACGGAGGCCGGAACAGAGGCACAGACCGCGGAAGCGGAGGCCGGAACAGAAGCGCAGACCGGAGAGACGCTGGAGATCAAGCATGTGACGGTGCACGATCCCTCGATCGTGCGCACCAATGAGGGCGAATATTACGTGGTAGGCTCCCACACCGCGATCGGAAAGTCGGCGGACCTGGCGAACTGGGAGCAGGTGAATTTTGACTATGGCAATCCGGAGAACACGCCGCTCTACGGCAACCTCCTGGAGACCTTTGCGGAGCCGTTCCAGTGGGCCGGCTACGACGACGGCGACTGCCTGGGCGGCTATGCGATCTGGGCGCCGGACCTGATCTGGAACCCGCAGTACGAGTGGGAGGACGGAAGCACGGGCGCGTACATGCTGTACTGCTGCACCTCCTCGACCTGGCGCCGGTCCTGCATCTGCTATCTGGTGTCGAAGGAGTTTACGGGGCCGTATACGTATGCGGACACGCTGGTGTATTCCGGCTTTACCCAGAACGGGGCGCCGGACGGCAACAGCACCCGCGACACAAAGTGGGACAACGACTATTTAAATCTGAAGGAACTGATCGAGAAAGGCTCCGCGAACGGCGGCATCGACGAGGTCAGCGAGAACTGGTTCACGGGGGCCGGCGAGTGGGACAACACCTACGCGCCGAACGCGATCGACCCCAATCTGTTCTTTGACGCGGAGGGCGAGCATCTGTACATGTCCTACGGCTCATGGTCGGGCGGCCTGTTCATCCTCGAGCTTGACCCGGCGACCGGCGAGGCCATCTATCCGGGCGTGGATTCCGTGGACGAGGCTTCCGGCAATTTTGTCGACCGCTATTTCGGCGTGCACATCGCGGGCGGCAACCATCAGTCCGGCGAGGGCCCGTACATTCAGTACGATGCGGAGACGGGTTACTACTATTTATATGAAACATACGGCGGACTGACGGCGGAGGGCGGCTACAACATGCGCCTGTTCCGCGCGGAGCAGCCGTACGGGCCGTACCTTGACGCGCAGGGCGGCAACGCCGCGGACAACGGCGAGAACAACGACAATTACGGCATCAAGCTGATCGGCAACTACAGCTTTTACGACCAGATTGGCAAGCGTGCGGCTGGACACAACTCGATGCTGATCGATGAGGACGGGTCGCGCTATCTGGTGTACCACCAGCGCTTTGACATCGAGCCGCAGCTCGAGGGCCACGAGGTGCGCGTGCACCAGCAGTTCCTGAACGAGGATCTGTGGCCGGCGACGGCGGTGTATGAATACTGCGGCGAGCAGCCGGCGCATTATGAGGACGCCGAGGTGGTCGGTTCCTACGAATTTATCTGCCACGGCAGGACGACGACCGGAGAGATGGAGCCCACGCAGATGCTGACGCTGTATGAGGACGGCACCGCGGACGGCGCGAAGACCGGCACCTGGACGAAGACCGATTCCGGAAAAGGATACGATTATGTGACTTTTACCTTTAACGACGGCACGGTGTACAAGGGCTACTTCTTCCGCCAGCACAAGGAGAACACCGATCCTGACGCGGTGATGACGTTCTCCGCCATCGGAAACGACAATATGTGCATCTGGGGCAGCATGATCGATATGGAAGACACGGAGATGGTGGCGGACATGACGTCCGTGGCGCTGGGCCAGATGCTGCCGGCGGCGACGAAGGAAAACATCGCGCTTCCGGACAGCGTGATGGGCGCGTCCGTGACCTGGAGCACGGCCGACGCGTCGGTCATCAGCGAGACCGGCGAGGTGACGCCGCAGGAGGAGGACGTGCGCGTGGAACTGACCGCGCAGATTACCTGCGGGGAGACGACGCTGGAAAAGACCTTCAAGGTGACGGTGCGCGGCGTGGCCGTCCTGATCGTGGGCTACGACTTTGAGGACGCGGCTCTGGCACCGGCGGAGGGCTCCGCGCTGGAGGAGAGCGCCGAGCTGGTCGGCGCGGCGGAGATCGTCACGGATGAGGAGCGCGGCAGCGTGCTTCACATTGCAAACGAGGAAGGCGCGAAGGGCGTCAACTACCTGCGCCTGCCGGAGGACACGCTGCAGGAGGTCGGCCCGTCCGGTTATTCCGTGGCCATGTGGACGAAGATCGGCGAGGACACGTTCGAGCACAGTGCGCTGTTTGAGGCAGATGCCGACGCGGCTTACCCGCTGACGCGCATCGGCGCCAACCTGATCGCCCGCATCAACGCCAACAGTTACAGCGACGTGCAGGGCGCGCTGCTGACGACCAGCGGCGAGCGCGGCGTGTGGGAGCACGTGGTTTACACCGTGGACCCGAACGGCATCAAGGTTTATTTGAACGGCGAGCTGGCCGGCGAGGAGAAGAAAGACATCGCGGACTGCTTCCGCAAGAACAAGACCGGTATCTCCCAGGCCAAGGACGTGATGGTCGGCAGCGGCTTCATCTGGGGCGACGAGGACTGCCGCGAGGCGCTGTTTGACGACGTGCGCATTTACGACGGCGTGCTGACGGCGGCCGAGGTGCAGGCGCTGTGCGGCGGGCAGCCCGCGGAGCAGTGACGGCGATTTATCACTTTAATTCTGTAATTATTTAACATTTTACTTGGCGTACGTGAAATAATGTGCTATAATGTGCATAAGGTTTTGAGGGCGAGGGCGCCTTGCTGATCGGCATGGCGCCCTTCCTGTATATCTCGGGAGATTTGCGACTTCGGTTTCGGAGTCCTCGCAGTTTTCTGAAATCAAGAACCAAAAGGAGGATATGACTATGAAAGAAAAGAAACAAGGCGGTGCGCTGCTCGGCGCGGCATTCCTGATGGCGACCTCGGCGATCGGACCGGGTTTCCTGACGCAGACGGCGACGTTTACCAGCACCTACAAGGCCAGCTTCGGCTTTGTCATTCTGGTATCGATCATTCTGGCGGCGATCGCACAGGTGAACATCTGGAGGGTGCTGTGCGTGACCGGCCTGCGCGGCCAGGAGGTGGCGAACAGGGTACTGCCGGGACTCGGCTATTTTGTCTCGTTTATGATCGTGCTCGGCGGCCTCGTGTTCAACATCGGCAACGTCGGCGGCGGCGCGCTCGGCTTTAACACGCTGCTGGGCATCCCGACCAAGCTCGGCTACGTGCTGGCGGGCGCTCTGGCGATCGCGGTATTCCTGCTGAAGAACGCCAAGGCGGCGATGGACACCCTGACCAAGATTCTGGGCGGCATCATGATCGTGGTCATCTTTGTGGTGATCATCGTGGTCAAGCCGCCGGTGGGCGACGCGCTGAAGAATACCTTCGTTCCGGAGGCGGGCGTCACCAATCTGTTTGCGCCGATCATTACGCTGCTGGGCGGCACGGTGGGCGGCTACATCACCTTCTCCGGCGCGCACCGTCTGATTGACGCGGGCATCACCGGCGAGAAGAATTTGAAAGAGATCAACAAGAGCTCCGTGACGGGCATCTGCATTGCGACAATCGTGCGCATCTTGCTGTTCCTGGCGATCCTCGGCGTCGTGGTCAAGGGCGTGACCCTGGATTCCGCGAACCCGGCGGCGGACGCGTTCCTGCAGGGCGCGGGCCAGATCGGCTACCGTTTCGCGGGCCTGGTGCTGCTGTGCGCGGCGATCACCTCGATCATCGGCGCGGCTTACACCTCGGTGTCTTTCCTGAAAACCTTCCATCCGGCGATTGAGCGCAATGAGAACTACGTGATCATCGGCTTCATCGCGGTTTCCACGCTGATCATGCTGATCCTCGGCAACCCGGCGACGCTGCTGGTGGTAGCGGGCGCGTTCAACGGCCTGATTCTTCCGATTACCCTCGGCATCTGCCTGATCGCAGCCAAGAGCCGCAAGATCATGGGCGAGTCCTACCGCCATCCGGCATGGATGCTGGTTCTCGGCGTAGTGGTGGTGGTCCTTTCGGCTTACATGGGCATCAACACATTCCTCACGAATGTGACGTCGCTGTTTGCATAAAACGTACCGGGGTGCGGCCGGAAGCGGCCGCGCCCTTTTTTCTATCGTCAGAGAGGAAAAAGGAGAAACCAAATGCAGAATATCAGAATTTTAACGGAAGGGGACTCCTCCCTTCTGGTTGAGTTCGGGAAAGAGATCAGCCCGGAGATCAACCGCAAAATCGCCGCTACGGTGAAGCTGCTGAAGGAGCAGCACATCGAGGGCATTGTGGACATGATTCCCACCTACTGCGCGCTGCTGATCAATTACGACCCGCGGGTGCTCTCCTATGCGGAGATCGAGGAGCGGGTGCGGGGCCTGGTGAAGGTGGAGACGAAGGCCGGGACGCAGCGGAAGCGGGTCTTTGAGATTCCGGTCTGCTACGGCGGGGAGTACGGCCCGGACATCGCCAACATCGCGGAGCACGCGGGGCTGAGCGAGGAGGAAGTGATTGCGATTCACTCGTCCAGGGACTACCTGATCTACATGCTGGGCTTTTTGCCGGGCTTTACCTATCTGGGCGGGCTGGACGAGCGCATCCACACGCCGCGCCTGGCCAATCCGCGCCTGAAAATCAACGCCGGCAGCGTCGGCATCGGCGGTTCCCAGACCGGCATTTACCCGCTGGATTCGCCGGGAGGCTGGCAGCTGATGGGCATGACCCCGGTCCGGACCTACGACCCGGAGCGGGAGACGCCGATTCTGGTGGAGGCGGGGGATTACATCCGGTTCGTCCCCATTGATGAGGCGGAATACAGACGCATCAAGGACCTGGTGGAACGCGGGGAGTACGAGTGCGTCGTTCGGGAAAGAGAGGTGTAGTATGGGGATTCGCGTATTAAAGGGCGGAATGCTGACGACAGTGCAGGACCTGGGCCGCACCGGATACCAGAGCCAGGGCTTTTCCGTGGCCGGCGTCATGGATGTGCGGTCGTTCAAAATCGCCAATCTGCTTCTGGACAACCCGGAAAATGAGGCGGTGCTCGAATTTACCCTGATCGGTCCCACGCTGGAATTTACATCCGCGACGATCATCGCCATCACGGGAGGCGATTTCCAGCCCACCATCAACGGTGACCCGGCTCCCATGTACACGGCGATTTATGTAAACAAGGGAGACATCCTGAAATTCGGCAGCGCCCGCACCGGCAGCCGGGGCTATGTGGCCTTTTCCAGCTATCTGGAGATTCCGGTCGTCATGGGCAGCCGCTGCACAAATATGAAGAGCTCGCTGGGCGGCTTCAAGGGGCGGAAGCTGCAGGCCGGAGATTACATGAATTTCCGCATCAAACGGCGCTACCTGCCGTTTTTCCTGTCGCGCCGCCTGGAGCTGGACGAATTTGACCAGATGGACGTGGAGCTGCGCGTGGTGATGGGGCCGCAGGACGATATGTTCAGCAAGCAGGGCATTGACACCTTCTTAAACAGCGAGTACACGGTGACCAGTGAGTTTGACCGCATGGGCTGCCGCCTGGAGGGGCCGTTCATCGCGCCGAAAGAAAAGTCAGACATCATTTCGGACGGAATCGCGTTCGGGGCGATTCAGGTGCCGTCGCACGGCAAGCCGATCGTCCTTCTGTCCGACCGGCAGACGACCGGCGGCTACGCCAAGATCGCGACGGTGGCGTCCGTGGATATTCCCAAGCTGGTGCAGCGCAAGACGGATCACAAGATACGCTTCCGGGCGATCTCCGTGCAGGAGGCGCAGCGGCTCTATCTGGAGGAAATCAAAGAGCTGGACGACATGCGCCGGAAGATTCACCAGCCCTGCAGGGAGGTACTGGAGTGCCGCCTGGTGGCGAAGCGGCTGCGGACGCTGTTTGAATAAAGGCTTTAGACTGAAACTTTGCGGTGAAACAGCCGCTTGAGAAAAGGAGAAACGGGAATGGATTTGGAAAAGATTGAAGGCTTAGTAAAGATTATTGAAAACTCATCCCTGACGGAGTTTACGCTGAAAGAAGGAGATTTCAGGATTACCATGAGCAAGCTGGACCATCCGCCGGTGGTGGCTGCCGGCGTGCCGGCGGCGCCCGTGCCTGTGCTTCCGGCCGCGGAGAAAGCGGAGGCCCCGGCGGCGGAGGAGGACGAGAAGCTGTTTATCGTCTCCCCGATCGTGGGCACTTTCTATTCGGCGCCCGCCCCGGACGCTCCGGCTTTCGTCAAGGTGGGCGACCAGGTGAAGAACGGGCAGACCGTGTGCATTCTGGAGGCGATGAAGCTGATGAATGAAATCCAGAGCGAATTTGACTGCGAGATCGAGGCAGTGCTTGTGAGCAACGAGCAGAAGGTGGAATATGGGCAGCCGCTGTTCCGCGTGAAGAAATTATAAATCCGGAAGGAGGCGGGAGCTTTGTTCAACAAAATTTTAATTGCCAACCGCGGGGAAATCGCGGTGCGGATCATCCGCGCCTGCCGGAACATGGGGATTCGCAGCGTGGCCGTGTATTCCAAGGAGGACGCCAAAAACCTGCACGTGCAGCTGGCGGACCAGCGCATCTGCATCGGCGAGGGGCCGGCGCGCGAGAGCTACCTGAACATGGACCGCATCATCACCGCGGCCCGGAACATGGGTGCGGACGCCATCCATCCGGGCTTCGGATTTCTCTCCGAGAACAGTGAGTTTGTGCGCAAATGCCAGGAGAACGGCATCACCTTTATCGGGCCGGAGGCGGACGTGATCGACCGCATGGGCAACAAATCGCAGGCCCGGCGGACGATGATGGAGGCCGGCGTGCCGGTGGTGCCGGGCACGAAGGAGCCGGTGTACGAGGCGGAGGAGGCCAGGGCGGTCGCGGAAAAGATCGGCTATCCGGTGATGATCAAGGCATCCTCCGGAGGCGGCGGCAAGGGCATGCGCGTGGCCCGGTCCGCGGACGACTTTGAATTTCAGTTCAATGTGGCGCAGCGGGAATCGGCCAACGCCTTCGGCGACGATACCATGTACCTGGAGCGCTATGTGGAGCATCCGCGCCACGTGGAAATCCAGATCATGGCGGATACGCACGGAAACATCGTGGCCCTGGGCGAGCGCGACTGCTCGGTGCAGCGCAACCACCAGAAGCTGATCGAGGAATCGCCGTCTCCGGCGATCACGGATGAAATCCGCGCCAAGATGAATGAATATGCGGTGCTTGCGGCAAAAACCGTGAATTACACGAATGCAGGCACAATTGAATTTATTGTGAGCCCCAACGGCGAGTTTTATTTCATGGAAATGAACACCAGAATCCAGGTCGAGCACGGCGTGACCGAGATGGTGACCGGCACCGACCTGATCATCGAGCAGATTCGCGTGGCGATGGGAGAGCCGCTGAGCTTCACGCAGGCGGACATCCGGCCGCGCGGGCACGCCATCGAGTGCCGCATCAACGCGGAGATACCGGAAAAGAACTTCATGCCCAGCCCGGGCCTGATCACGCACCTGCACCTGCCCGCGGGCAACGGCGTGCGCGTGGACACCGCCCTCTATTCCGGCTACCGGATTCCGTCGGAGTACGACTCCATGATCGCCAAGGTGATCGTGCACGCGCCCGACCGCGAGGCGGCCCTGCAGAAAATGCGCTCCGCCCTCGACGAGACGGTGATCATGGGCGTGGAGACCAACCTGGACTTCCAGTACCAGATCATGCGCCACCCGGTATTCTGCCGGGGCGAGGCGGACACGGGATTTATCGAGTCGATTATGGGCGGGAGATAAACGGTATTTTGAGTTGATTCTTAGGTGCGGCGCCTGAGCGGCATTTGGAATGGATGATGCGGCAGGGGCGCCTGCCTTGACGATGGCAGAGCTTCAGCCTGCGGCGTGCATTGCGGCGCAGCGGGAGAGAGGCCTGCCGTGCATAACAGAAAGGGGAAAAACGATGTATCGTGTGGATATGAACAGCGACCTCGGCGAGAGCTTTGGCCGCTATACGATCGGCGCGGACGACAAGATCATCCCGCTGATCACCTCGGCCAACGTCGCCTGCGGTTATCACGCGTCCGACCCGGTCGTGATGGATAAAACCGTGGCCGTGGCCAAAGCGGCGGGCATCCGCGTGGGCGCGCATCCCGGCTATCCGGATCTGATGGGCTTCGGCCGCAGAAACATGAACGTGAGCCCGGCGGAGGCGAAGGCCTACATTCTGTACCAGCTGGGCGCGCTGGACGCATTCTGCCGGGCAAAGGGTGTAACCATGCAGCACGTGAAGCCGCACGGCGCCTTCTACAATATGGCGGCGAAGGATTACGCGCTGGCGAAGGCAATCTGTGAGGGCATCGCGGAATACGACAAAAACCTGATCGTCATGGGCCTCTCCGGCGGCGAGCTGGTGCACGCGGCCTCCGACCTGGGACTGCGCGCGGCGCAGGAGGTGTTCGCCGACCGCGGCTACGAGGAGGACGGCTCGCTCGTGGACCGCAGGAAAGAGGGCGCGATGATCACCGACGAGAATGTGGCGATCGCCCGCGTGGTGCGCATGGTGAAAGAGCAGAAGGTCACTGCCGTCACCGGCCGCGACATCGCCATCCGCGCGGATTCCATCTGCGTCCACGGGGACGGGGCGAAGGCCCTGGCTTTCGTGCAGAAAATCCGCGAGGCGCTCACAAAGGAAGGGATTGAGATTTGTCCGCTGGAGGAGATTGTGTGAGGATGCGGCGCTGTGTACCAAAAGCTGCATGGATTGTATAAAGAAGAACAGAGAGGGACTGTCGCAATTTTGCAACAGTCCCTCTTATGGCCTTACCCCTTAACGCCGCCGGCTGTCAGTCCCGCCGCCAAATGCTTCTCGATGCACAGGAAGAGGATGATGACCGGTATCGTTGCGAACAGGGAGGTAGCAAACAGATACTGCCACTGAATCATGTTGAAGCCGTAGAAGACGTTGATGCCGACGGTGATCGGCTTCAGCGTATCGGTGGACATGAGGGTCAGGGCGATCGTGTACTCGTTCCAGGCGTTGATGAACACAAAGATCAGCGTGGTCACGATGCCGGGCGCGGACATCGGCAGCAGCACCCGGATCAGGGAGCCGACCGTACCGCAGCCGTCGATCAGGGCCGCCTGCTCCATCTCCGAGGAAATGGAGAGGAACGTGCCGCGCAGCAGCCAGATCGCGAACGCCTGGTTGAACGCGGCGTTCAGCAGAATCAGGCCCAGCAGGCTGTTCACCAGCCCCAGCGTCGTCATCAGCTTGTAAATGCCGACCAGCAGCACAACCGGGGCGAACATCTGGCTCATGATGACCAGGCCCAGGAAGACGGATTTGCCCTTAAACTGCATGCGGCTCATGGCATAGGCCGCCGGAATGCCGCAGAGAATCGCCAGCAAGGTGGCGCCGCCGGCGACGATGACGGAGTTCAGGAAATACCGGAACACCGGGGCCGCCGACCAGATTTCAATAAAGTTCGACCATTTCCACTCGCGCGGGAAAATCGTCATTTCCAGCGCATACATCTCGCTGCGGTCCTTGGCTGCGGTCGTAAACATCACGAAGTAGGGATAGAGGATGACGACGCAGACCACAATCACAAACAGATACAGCGCAATCTTCTGAAACAGTTTTTTTCGGTTCCTACGTGTCATTGCGCCTCCTTCTCTGCCCGCAGGGACAGGATCATGTAAATGCTGGCGCAGATGCACAGGATGACGAAGCCGACCACCGAGACAGCCGCCGCCTGACCGGATTTGCCGTTGTAGAAGGACAGCTTGTACAGGTACGTGGCGAGCGTATGGGTCTGATCCGCCGGGTCACCCTTGGTAATCGTCCAGATGATCGGGAACGAGTTGAACACGTAGATGATGTTCAAAACGGTGGATACGGTGAGGCTGGGTTTCAGCAGAGGAAGCGTGATCCGCGTCAGCTTCTGCCAGAAGCCGGCGCCGTCGATGTCCGCCGCCTCATAGAAAGCGTCGTCGATGCTCTGCAGGCCGGAGAGCACGCAGAACGTGACGAACGGAACCGTCACAAAGATACCGATCCAGCATTCCCAGGCGAAGTACGCCGTCGCATTGGGTGTCCAGTTGACATAATTTTTGATGATGCCGAGCTTGCTCAGAATCACGTTCAGCGAGCCGTAGTCGGCGTTGATGATGTATTTCCAGATCACGGACTGGATGATCAGAGACGTGGCCCAGGGAAATACCACGATCGCGCGGACGATTTTCCGCCCGACGAAGTTCTGATTGAGCACCATGGCGATGACGAAGCCAATCAGCGTGGAAAATCCCACGACCACCACCGTCCAGACCAGCGTATTCTGCAGCGTGTGCCAGAACGTGGGCGATGCAAAGGTAGTCTTAAAATTCTCGAAGTCGTTAAAGCCCTTGATGACGCCGGCACGCGTGATTTTTGACAGAGACAGCCGGAATACGGTGACGACCGGAACCGCGATCATGACGGCCATCAGCAGCATGCTCGGAAGCAGCCAGAGATAGGGCTCCACTTTCTTCCGCATGGCGTGTTTTTTCATTCCCGTCCCTCCTTTTCCTGATGGGTAGTGTCAAAAGCTACCTGTTTTTTTGTTGCAAAATATAATAAAAACCTTGATTTTAAGGGAAATCTGCAAAA
>CANRIG010000096.1 GCA_947630595.1 uncultured Lachnospiraceae bacterium
AGCAGCCACCGAAAGATGGCTTGTTTGTTGTGTGCACGAAGTTATGGATATCCTCTACTTCTCATTTTCAATCTTATCATCATGGGCTTTCTGATGCTCTCCATGATCTCGATCATGCTGCCGCGGGCCGGCGTCGCGGCCGACCGTATCGAGGAGGTTCTGGAAACCGGGATTTCCCTGAAGGATGCGGAGCAGACCAGGGACGGCGAGCTGGCGCAGATGAAAGGCGTGCTGACTTTTGACGATGTCAGCTTCGCCTATCCGGACGCCGAGTCGCCGGTGCTCGAACACATTTCGTTTACGGCGGAGCCAGGCAGGACGACGGCGATCATCGGCTCCACAGGGTGCGGCAAATCCACGCTGGTTCACCTGATTCCCCGCTTTTACGACGTCACCGGCGGCAGCATCACGCTGGACGGAATCGACATCCGCGAGATCAGTCAGAAAAAGCTGCGGGACAGCATCGGCTACGTGCCGCAGAAAGGGATTTTGTTTTCCGGCACGGTCGAGAGCAACCTGAAATTCGCCGGGGAAGGCGTCACGGATGCGGATATGAAATCCGCGGCCGCGATTGCGCAGGCGACGGAGTTTATCGAGGCCAAGGACGGCGGATACCGGGCCGGCATTGCCCAGAACGGTTCCAACGTCTCCGGAGGCCAGAGGCAGAGGCTGTCCATCGCGCGGGCGATCGCCAAGCATCCGCAGATTTTCCTGTTCGACGATTCGTTTTCCGCGCTGGACTATAAGACGGATGCGGCGCTGCGGAAAGCGCTGGCGGAGCAGATACGCGGCGCTACGGTGATCATCGTCGCGCAGAGAATTTCCACGATCCTGCACGCCGACCAGATTCTGGTGATGGAGGAAGGCCGCATCGTGGGAACGGGAACGCACCGGGAGCTGCTGGAGCGCTGCGAAACCTATCTTGAGATCGCGCGCGGCCAGCTTTCCGAGGAAGAAATCCAGAGCGCGCTGAAAGGGGGAGCTGCAAATGGCTGAGAGCAGAAGACCGCGGCGGGGCCGCATGCCCGGCGAGAAGGCAAAAGACTTTAAGGGCACGCTCCGGCACCTGCTGCGCTACATGGGCGCTTACAAAATCGCGCTGGCCGTGATGGCGGTTTTCGCGGTCGTGTCCACGATTTTCAACGTGATCGGACCGAAAATCCTGGGCAATGCCACCACGGAGCTGTTTAACGGGCTGATCGCGAAGCTGTCCGGCACCGGCAGCATTGATTTCGGAAAAATCGGCAGAATCCTCCTGGGCCTGATGGGCATTTATGGGCTGTGCGCCCTGTTCTCCTTCATACAGGGCTGGATTATGACCCAGATGTCCCAGAGCATGAGCTTCCGGATGCGCCGGGACATCAGCGAAAAGATCAACCGGATGCCGCTGGCTTATTTTGAGCGCAACCCGGTGGGCGACATTCTTTCCAGGATTACGAACGATTTGGATACGCTGGGCATGGCGTTCAACCAGTCCGTCACGCAGCTGATCACCTCCGTGTGCACGCTGGTGGGCGTGCTGGTCATGATGCTGTCCATCTCGCCGCTGATGACGCTGATCACGATCCTGATTCTGCCGGTGTCCATGCTGCTGGTGATGGGAATCGTAAAAAAGTCCCAGAAATACTTCATTGCCCAGCAGAGATACCTGGGCCAGATCGACGGACAGATTGAGGAGACCTTTTCCGGGCACGATGTGGTAAAGGCGTTCAACCGGGAAAAGATCGAGCTGGAGGAATTCTGCAGGACAAACGACATCTTGTACCAGTCGGCGTGGAAGAGCCAGTTTCTGTCGGGCCTGATGCAGCCGATCATGAATTTCGTCAGCAACCTCGGCTACGTGGCGGTGGCCGTGTCCGGCGCGATGCTGGCGGCCGCCGGGACGATCGAGATCGGCGATATCGTGGCGTTCGTCCAGTATGTGAAGCGGTTCACGCAGCCGGTCACGCAGATGGCGCAGGTTTCCAACCTGCTGCAGTCCATGGCCGCGGCGGCGGAGCGTATTTTTGAGTTCCTGGACGAGGCGGAGGAAACGCAGGCTGCGGAGCATCCGGCCGACCCGTCCGTCATCAAGGGAGAGGTTTCGTTTGAACACGTGCAGTTTGGCTACACGCCGGAGCGGGTGATCATCCACGACTTCAACAGCGAAATCCGGCCCGGCCAGATGGTGGCGATCGTGGGCCCGACCGGCGCGGGCAAGACCACCATGGTCAAGCTCCTGATGCGCTTTTACGACGTGAATTCCGGCTGCATCCGCCTGAACGGGCATCCGGTGCAGGAGTTCGACCGCAACGCGCTCCGCAGCGGTTTCGGCATGGTGCTGCAGGACACCTGGCTTTTCAAGGGCTCGATCATGGAAAACATCCGCTACGGGCGCCTGGACGCCACGGACGAGGAGGTCGTCCGCGCCGCGAAGCTGGCCCGCGCCGACAAATTCATCCGCTCCCTGCCCGGCGGCTACCAGATGGAGATCAACGAGGAGGCCACCAACATTTCCCAGGGACAGAAGCAGCTGCTGACGATCGCCCGCGCGATTCTGGCGGACAATCCGATCATGATTCTGGACGAGGCCACGTCGTCCGTGGATACCAGAACGGAGCACCTGATTCAGGCCGCGATGGATACGCTGCTGAAAGGCCGCACCTCGTTCGTGATTGCGCACCGCCTCTCGACCATCCGCAACGCCGACCTGATTCTGGTGATGCGGGACGGCGACATCGTGGAGCAGGGCACGCACCGGGAGCTGCTGGAGCAGAATGGATTCTATGCGGGACTTTACAACGCGCAGTTTGAGGCGGCAGGTTCGGAGGGAATCTGAATCCGCGCCTTCCGGCGGGCAGCCGCAAAAAAACTGCAAAAAAGCCGTAAAACAGTTGCATTCCGGAGAAAATTATGCTATGATTCTCATGTTGTCTCATCAGAGACGAAACTGCAGGGACTTGCAGGGATAGCCCGGGGAGGCTTGCTGCGGTAGTATTTGAGCAGCATCGACCGGGAATGGTCCGTCCGCGGGGCTCTTCGGCGGCGGACGGAGGCAGCAGTTCACAAAATAAGAATAAGAGGTGAAAATCATGAAAGAGGGAATCCATCCGAAGTATTATCAGGCGACGGTTACCTGCAACTGCGGCAACACCTTTGTGACAGGCTCTACCAGGAAAGAGATTCACGTGGAGGTCTGCTCAAAGTGCCATTCATTCTACACCGGCCAGCAGAAAGCGGCTCAGGCCCGCGGCCGTATTGAGCGATTCAACAGAAAGTATGGTCTTGAATCCAAATAGTGTAAAATGTGACAGGGTTGGGGTTGCAAAATCTCAACCTGTTTTTATTCCATAGAGAAATCTGCACAGGAGGAGACAGAAATGAAACCATCCGGAATTGGCGGTCAGGCGGTCATCGAGGGCGTCATGATGCGCAACGGAGACAAATACGCGGTGGCGGTGCGGACGGCGGACCACAAAATCGTGGTGGACGTGCAGGACTGCGGCGCGAAGCGAATCAAAAACCAGAAAATCCGAAACCTGCCGATTGTCCGCGGCGTCATCAGCTTTTTCGACTCGATGGTGCTGGGCATGAAGGCTTTGATGTACTCCGCCTCCCTGTTTGCGGAGGAGACGGAGGAGGAGCGGACGGAGCGCGAGGGCAAGGCCCGCAAAAAGGCGTCCGCGAAGGCGGAGAAGCTGCGGGCGCAGGGCAAGACCGCGGAGGCGGAGAAGGTTCTGCGCAAATGCGAGGAAAAGCTGGCGAAAGAGGCCGGAGACGCGAACGGAAGCGGCGGGGACGACGACCTGCTGATGACGATGACGGTCATCTTTTCCCTGGCGTTTTCGGTGGCGCTTTTTATCCTGCTGCCGTACTTCCTCTCGCGCTTCCTGCATCAGATCGTGCGCTCGGAGATGGTGATCCTGATCGCCGAGAGCATCGTCAAGCTGCTGATTTTCATGGGCTATCTGGCCCTGATTTCGCGCATGAAAGATATTCAGCGCAATTTTATGTACCACGGCGCGGAGCACAAGTGCATCAACTGCATCGAGCACGGCCTGGAGCTGAACGTGGAAAACGTGCGCAAAAGCTCCCGCGAGCACAAGCGCTGCGGCACGAGCTTCCTGTTTATCGTGCTGTTTATCAGCATCGTGTTTATCATGGTGTTCAGCATCCCGCTGTTCGCGCTGATTCACGTGCACACGGCGTTCTGGCGCATCGTGCTGCGCCTGGCGCTGCTGCCGCTGATCGCGGGCGTGTCGTTTGAGTTTATCCGCCTGGCGGGCAGCTCCGACAGCAAGGTGGTCAACATGCTGAGCCGCCCGGGCCTGGCGATGCAGCACCTGACGACCAAGGAGCCGGACGATTCGATGATCGAGGTGGCGATCGCCTCGGTGGAAGCGGTATTCGACTGGAGAAAGTTTGAAAATGAGCAGTTCGGCACGCACTACGAGCTGAACCAGGAGACGTCCGGAGAGGCCGGCGCTCCGGCGGCGCATGCGTGAGCGGGCGGCGGACTTGCGGGATATAAAGCAGGGAACGACCCTGCGCGGCGCGCTGGAGTACGGCAGAGCTTGCCTGGCGGCGCGCGGGATTGACGACGCACAGACGGACGCGTGGCTTTTGCTGGAATATGTGACCGGAATCAGCCGCGCGCGGTATCTGGCGGAGCGCGAGACGGAGCTTTCGGAGGCGGACTGGCGGCGTTACCGCGGGTTGCTTGAGCGGCGCGCAGCGCGGATTCCGCTGCAGCACCTGACCGGGGAGCAGGAATTTATGGGCCTGCCGTTTCTGGTCAATGAACATGTGCTGATTCCGCGGCAGGACACGGAGACGCTGGCGGAGACCGCGCTTGGCTTTGTGCGCCCGGGCATGCGCATCCTTGATTTGTGCACGGGCTCCGGCTGCCTGGCGGTCAGCCTTGCGAAGCTGGCCTGCGGCGGCGCGCAGTCTGTGACCGTGGACGGCGCCGACCTTTCGCCGGAGGCGCTCGCGGTGGCGCGGGAGAACGCGCGGCGGCTGGGCGCGCGGGTGCGCTGGATCCAGAGCGACCTGTTCGCGGCGATCGACGGCGTTTACGATATGATTGTCTCCAACCCGCCCTACATCCGCACGGAGGAGATCGAAGGGCTGGCGGACGAGGTGCGGCTGCACGAGCCGCGGCTGGCGCTGGACGGGAGCGCGGACGGCCTGCATTTTTATCGGGAGATCGTTCGGGAGAGCGCCCGTCATCTGCGGCCCGGCGGGCGGCTTTTGTTTGAGATCGGCTGCGATCAGCGGCAGGCGGTGGAGCGGCTGCTGGCGGAGGCCGGATTTGCAGAGATTGCGGCGGTCAGGGACCTGGCGGGCCTGGACCGCGTGGTGCATGGCATATGGCAGGAGGAAATTCATGTTTGATAAATTAGAGGATTTGCTGATACGCTTCGAAGAAATTCTGAACATGCTCAACGATCCGGCGGTGATCGCGGACCAGTCCAGATTCCAGAAGCTGATGAAAGAGCAGGGCAGCCTGCAGCCGCTGGTGGATACGTACCGCGCGTACAAAAACTGCCAGCAGACCATAGACGACAGCCTGATGATGCTGGAGGAAGAAAACGATGAGGAGATGCGCGCCATGCTCAAGGAGGAGCTGGCGGAGGCGCGGAGGCAGATCGAGGAGCTGGAGCGGGAGCTGAAAATCCTGCTGCTGCCCAAAGACCCGAACGACGAGAAAAACGTGATCGTCGAGATCCGCGCCGGCGCGGGCGGGGACGAGGCGGCTCTGTTTGCCGCCGAGATTTACCGCATGTACGTGCACTACGCGGAGAGCCACCGCTGGCGGGTGGAGACGATGGACGCGGAGGAGATCGGCATCGGCGGCATGAAATACGTGAGCTTTATGATCACCGGGCAGGGCGCGTACTCGCGGCTCAAATACGAGTCCGGCGTGCACCGCGTGCAGCGCGTGCCGGAGACAGAGTCCGGCGGGCGCATCCACACCTCGACGGCCACAGTGGCGATCATGCCGGAGGCGGAGGAGGTCGATGTGAAGCTCGATCTCAACGACTGCAGGTTCGACGTGTTCCGCGCCTCCGGAAACGGCGGCCAGTGTGTCAACACCACGGACTCCGCGGTGCGCCTGACGCACATCCCGACCGGGATCGTGATCTCCTGTCAGGACGAGAAATCACAGCTGAAAAACAAGGACAAGGCGCTGAAGGTGCTGCGCGCCAAGCTCTACGATCTGGAGATGCAGAAGGCGCACGACGCGGAGGCGGAGGCGCGCCGCAGCCAGGTCGGCACCGGCGACCGCTCCGAGAAAATCCGCACCTACAACTTCCCCCAGGGCCGCGTGACCGATCACCGCATCGGCCTCACGCTCTACAAGCTGGAGAAGATCATGGACGGCGACCTCGAGGAGATTGTCGACAGCTGCATCGCCGCCGACCAGGCCGCGAAGCTGGCGAAGATGAACGTGTCCTGAATCGCCAACTGGCCTTATTAAATAGTTACAAACTGGATATTTAAAGAATGCCAGTCCTCCTGTATGATGGGAGCTGCCACAGAGGAACAGCGGTACGCAAAGAAAGCGGAAAAGCTGTCCGGCGGCGCCCATGGGAAATCGTTTCATATTTCATATAAGAAATGAGAAGACAGTGACAGTACGGGAAGGAATGGTAATATGCAGGAAAACAAAGCAAAATACGTTACGATTCATGCCCTGGCGATTACGCTGGTCTGCGTCTCCACGATGGTGATTCAGATTCCGATTCCGCTGGGGTATATGCATCTGGGCAACGCCTGCATCCTGCTGATGGCGGCGATGCTCGGCCCGTCGGCGGGAATGATGGCCGGAGGCATCGGCTCGGCGCTGGCGGATCTGCTGACCGGCTACACGCAGTGGGTGCTGCCGACGCTGCTGATCAAGGGGCTGATGGGCCTGGCGATCGGGCTGCTGGCGAACGGCAGCCGGGAGCGCAGCTTTCACATGCGCTCGCCGCGGATGCTGCTGGCCTCGGTGGCGGGCATCGCCATCATGGTGTTCGGATATTTTATCGCCGGTTCCATTTTAAACGGCAGCGTCTACACCGGGCTGCTGCAGGTGCCGGGGCTGACGCTGGAGGGCGTGCTCGGGATTGTGATTTTCTATGCGGCCGGGTTTGCGCTCGAAAAGACAAAGGCGGTGCGCCTGATCGGCCTGAACCGCTGAGACGGGCCGGACGACAGGAGGGAATGACATGGCGCTGCCAGACCACAACCATCAGAAAAAAATTGCCGTGATCAACGATTTTTCCGGCTTCGGCCGCTGCTCGATCGCGGTGGCGCTGCCGATCATATCGGCGCTGCGGATTCAGTGCTGCCCGCTGCCGACGTCGATTTTTTCCAACCACACGGGCTTTGAGAGCTTCTTTTTTGAGGATTACACCGACCGGATGCAGCCCTACATCGACGAGTGGAAAAAGCTGGGGCTCACGTTTCGCGGCATCTGCAGCGGCTTTCTGGGCTCGAAGGAGCAGATTCAGATCGTGCTCCGCTTTTTTCAGGAATTCGGGAGCGAGGACAATATAATCGTCGTCGACCCGGTGATGGGGGATTACGGGAAGCCGTATCCGACCTACACGCGCGAGATGTGCACGGAGATGAAAAAGCTGGTTTCCCATGCGGACATTTTGACGCCAAACCTGACGGAGGCCTGCATCCTCACCGATACGCCCTACCACGCGCAGCGCTGGCGCATGCGCGAGGTTACGGCGCTGGCGGAAAAGCTCAGCGCCATGGGCCCGGACCGGGTCGTGATCACCGGCATCCCGCAGGGCGAGTTTATCGCCAATTTCTGCTATGAGAAAGGGCAGCCGGCAAAAATCCGCCGCGTCCACCGGGTGGGCACGCAGCGTTCCGGCACCGGGGATATTTTCGCGGCCATCATCGCCGCCGACGCGGTTAACGGCGTGCCGTTTCAGGATTCCGTGCGCCGGGCTTCGCTTTTCATCAAGCGTTGCATCGAGCGCTCGATCGAGCTGGACCTGCCGCTGACGGACGGCGTCTGCTTTGAGGAAGTGCTGCACACGCTGAAGCCGGAGGTGCGCACGCGCGCACATACGGGATAAGCCATAAAAAGAGAATATCAGCGAGAGGAGTTTTCAGCTATGAAACACAAAGCGATGACCATACTATACGAGGTGCACGACAATCTGTACGTCAACCTGACCAACCGCTGTCCGTGCGCCTGCACCTTCTGCCTGCGCCAGACGCGCGAGAGCATGGAGGAATCGGGGCCGCTGTGGCTGGAACACACGCCGTCCCTGGAGGAAGTGCTGGCCGAGTTTGAAAAATTCGACCTGAGCCGCTACCGCGAGGTCGTGTTCTGCGGCTTCGGCGAGCCGACGGAGGCGCTGGAGGTGCTGCTGGCGACGGCACGCTACGTCAAGGAGCAGTACGGCAAGCCCATCCGCATCAACACGAACGGCCTCGGCAATCTGATCAACGGGCGGAACATCGCGCCGCTGTTCGAGGGCCTGATCGACACCGTGTCCATCAGCCTGAACACGCCGGACGCGGAGAAATACCATGCGCTGGTGCGCTCAAAGTTCGGGGAGCAGTCGTTCGACGCAATGCTGAGCTTTGCAAAAGAGTGCAGGCAGTACGTGCCCCACGTGGTGATGACGACGGTGGCGACGACGCTCACTGAGGAGGAGGAAGCGCGGTGCCGGGCGATCTGTGAGGAGCTGGGCGTGACCTACCGCATCCGTCCCTGGGAAGACTGAGCAGGAAAACGGAGATACCGCACGGCCCTTGGAGGACCGAGCAGAAGCGGGAAAATGAGAGATACAGAAAAAAGGGAACATGTATAAAGCGGCGGCTGTCTGCCTTCCGAAAGGAATACGGGCGGGCCGCCGTTTTTGCGTGCCCCAAAAGCCGCCCGCCGCCTGCTTCGCCCGCCTGTTTCACCGGCGCAGAGCGATTGATAAAACCGTCGCCTGTCACACCTGTCACACCGGCAGAAAAATACTTGCAAAACGGCCTGCGAAAAGGTAAACTGAAAAGAAAAGACTGCATAAAACGGAAAAACCGGAGAGAAAAGAAAAAACAGCAGAAAAAATGATGAAATTGTGACAAAACAAAGAACAGGCAGGAGGGCAGAAAGGCGTTATGCGGGTGTGGAGTGCACTGGCCGCGATGGCGGCGGGAAAAAAGAAAAACGGCGGGGAGACGGCAGAGCTGACAACGCTCTGGAGCGAGGGAGCGGACGGCGCCCCGGCGCTGCGGGAGTATCCGCGGCCGCAGCTGCGGCGGGAAGAATGGCTCTGTCTTAACGGACCCTGGCGCTACGCGTTTACCGAAAGGGGCGTGCGGCCGGAGCGGTTTGACGGGACGATTCAGGTGCCGTTCTCCCCGGAGAGCAGACGTTCCGGCGTCGGCAGGCGGCTGGAGCCGGGAGGGTACCTGTGGTATTTCCGCGCCCTCACGCTGTGCGGGGTGCCAAAGGGCAGACGGCTGCTGCTGCACTTCGGGGCCGTCGACGACCGCTGCTTTGTGTGGTGGAACGGCTCGCTGCTGGGCAGCCACCGCAACGGCTACCTGCCGTTTTCCTTTGATGTGACGGAACACCTGCGGGAAGGAAAAAACACGATCTGGGTGCGCGTGCAGGACGACAGCGACGCGGGCCGCCAGTGCCGCGGCAAGCAGAGCCTGCATCCGAAGGGCATGTTCTACACGGCGCAGAGCGGCATCTGGCAGACCGTATGGCTGGAGTGGGTGCCGGAAAATTATATTGAACGTCTGAAAATCACGCCGCTCTTTGATGAGGGAGAGGTGCGGCTGGAGCTTGTGATGGCGCGGCCGGAGGCGGCGGAGATCCTGATTCAGGGCCGCGACACCTCCTATCTGCATCATCTGGGGGCGGAGGCGTTTCAGCTCGTTGATAAAGGGAACGGCGGCGGGGTCCGCCCGGGCGCGGGCGGCGGAATCCGCATGGGCGCAGGAATGGCGGGCGGCGGTGCCGCTTCCGCGTACCGGGCCGTCTGTACGGTCGCGCTCCCGGAGCTGCGCCCCTGGAGCCCGGAGGATCCGTTCCTCTATGACCTGGAAATCAGGGCCGGGGAGGACCGCGTGCGCAGCTATTTCGCGATGCGCAAATTTTCCGCCGGCACGGACGAAAAGGGCCGCCCGCGGCTGATGCTGAACAACCGCCCGTACTTTTTCAACGGCGTCCTCGATCAGGGCTACTGGCCGGAGAGCCTGTACACGCCTCCGGACGACCGGGCGATGATCTTTGACATCGAGCAGATGAAAGCGCTGGGCTTCAACCTGATGCGCAAGCACGTGAAGATCGAGCCGCTGCGCTGGTACTACCACTGCGACCGGCTGGGCATGGCGGTGTGGCAGGACATGGTAAACGGCGGCGGCCGCCTCAGCATGCTGCGGCTCTGCTATCTGCCGACGCTTTTCCCGTCGCTGACGGCGCGCGTCAGAGACAGCGCCTACCGCTTTTTCGCGCGGACGGACGCCGCCGCCCGGAGAAGCTGGGAGGAGGACTGCCTGGCGGAGGTGGAACACCTGTACAACTGCCCCTGCATCGGCATGTGGGTTCCGTTCAACGAGGGCTGGGGCCAGTTCGACGCGCTGCGCATCACCGGGGCGATCCGGCGGCTGGACGGCAGCCGTCCGGTGGATCACGCGAGCGGCTGGTTCGACCAGGGCGGCGGCGACGTAAAGAGTGTGCATAATTATTTCCGCAGGCTGCGGGTACAGAAGGACCGGCGGCCGTTTGTGCTCTCCGAGTACGGCGGCATCACCTGGGCGGCGGAGGGCCACACGTACAGCAGCGCTTCCTACGGCTACCGGACCTGCAGAAGCCGGGAGCAGTTCGCCCGGGAATTCTGGAAGCTGCAGAACAGAATCTCCCAGCTTGAAAAGCAGGGCCTCTCGGCGGCGGTCTATACGCAGGTGTCGGACATCGAGGAGGAGATCAACGGGCTGTTTACCTATGACCGCAGGGTGTGCAAGCTGAAAGCGCCCGAATAGAAAATCCGGCAAACCTCATAAATAATCAAAACTTCATAAAGAATTTTCTTGTGATTTTGCCCGTAAAGTAGTAACATATAATACTAAGCAACAGGTTATGCGGCTGCAGATGTACAAAACATACAACGGGACATAAGACGGGAGAACGCGACATGGAAAGATTGTTGTTTGTATACAATCCAAGGGCCGGAAAAGGACTGATTAAAAACAGCCTGTCGGCGGTGCTGGAGACGCTCTGCGGGGGCGGCTACGACGTCAC
>CANRIG010000097.1 GCA_947630595.1 uncultured Lachnospiraceae bacterium
TTTTTGCAGATTTCCCTTAAAATCAAGGTTTTTATTATATTTTGCAACAAAAAAACAGGTAGCTTTTGACACTACCGCTAGCACGGGAGGGGAAGAAATATGGGATATAGAATTAGTGAAGTTCAGTTGAAAAATTTTGGAATGATCGAGCATTTTTCCAGTAATCAATTTGCGAACATCAATCTCATAATAGGAGAAAACGGAACAGGAAAAACGTTTTTGCTGAAAGCCCTTTATTCTGCAATCCGATCATTGGAAGAATATAAGCGCGGAGATGATATAAAAACCATAAGTGAGGTTCTTTCTGAAAAATTGAGATGGACGTTTCAGGTAGAGAGACTTGGCGACATGGTGGCAAAAACAGCTGAAAACGGTTTGAGCTTGAGTGTACGGTTAGGAGATGACGAGGTCAATTATCAATTTTCACAGAGTGCCTCCAGCAAAGTGGGAGCAGCTTCTGCACCAGAAAAGGGGAAAATGGGTAATTCTGTCTATATTCCTGCAAAAGAGGTTTTATCTCTGTTTTCTGTTATTTTAAAATCAAGAGAAGTGGACAAGTCGTTTGGATTTGATGATACTTATTATGATCTTGTAAAGGCTCTGAGAATTTCTCCCTCACGGGGAAAGAATTATACTGTATTTGCCAATTCAAGAAAAATAGTCAGCAATGTAATCGATGGAAAAGTGGACTATGACGAAGAAACCGGCAGATGGTTTTATAGGAATAAAAAGAATCAGAAATTTTCTATTGGCGCGACTTCTGAGGGTGTAAAAAAGATTGCTATCATGGATCGATTGTTGGCAAATGGATATCTGGATAATAATTCAATCATTTTTATTGATGAAATTGAATCGGCACTGCATCCGGAAGCGGTCTGCCAGCTCCTTGATATGATTGATAAAATTGCGAATGATATGGGGCTCCAGGTATTTATTACAAGTCATTCTTATTTTGTAATAAAAAAGCTCTGTTTAATTGCAATGAAAAAGGCAGGTTTAGTGAGTTGTATTTCCCTGAATAAAGATAAAAAGCAACCGATATATGTTTGTGATCTTCACGATGGAATGCCGGAAAATTCTATCATTGACACTTCCATTCGTCTGTACGAACAGGAGATTGAGAAAGTGCTTTGATGGTTGTGATTCAGGAATCTGGTATGCGATTTGGAGAATATCCGGAAGAACAGGTATTTCGTTTGGAAAAAAGCATTCCATATACGAAAAATCTAATGTCAAATGGAATTAAAAGCTGTGAGTTTATTTTGCGCCGAGAGAGCAAATTATATTTTATTGAAGCAAAATCATCATGCCCTAATCAAATAAAGGCGGATACTCCGGAAGAGAAGAAGAAAAATTATAACGCGTACGTCCGGTTTAAAAATTATATTGGTATTGGTAGTAAAAAATGCGAAGAAAGAATGGCTTGTTCCATTCCAGGATGTATTCAGACGTGAATTGAAAGATGAGATAAGGATTTGGAAGATTTCCAGTTTTATCATTATCAATGAAGAAATGGCGAAAGCCAGGCATTTTATTATTTGAGATAATGATACGCCGCCCGCTTTGTGATCTGAGGAAAACAGGCGGGCGATTTTGGCATTCCGTTTTTGCTGTGAAAATTTTGGCGGGAAACACAGAATAAGGAATCCCCATTTTGGAATTGACAAATAACCTCCATGGTGTCATTATTTTTGCACAGGCTCCCGCTGTATAATCAGCGCATAAAGCGAAATACCCTGTGACAAAGCAGAGAAAAGGGGGCCTGAGGGTATGCCAAAGAAAAATGGAACTGGTTTGAAAGGAATTCTTATCTTATGTCTGGCGGTGTATGCCATTTCCCTTATGGGGCATAACGAGCGGTGCCGTTACCCGGGCTGCACCAGCCAAAGCACATCGGGAAGCGATTACTGTTTCCTGCATGACCCCAGTCTGCATGCAAACAGATCGGGCAGCCGGAAAACCTCCGGGAGCTCTTCAACCGGCCAAAGCAGTACCGGCTACAGCAGCCTCAGTTACAGCAGTCTCAGTTACAGCGGGACCTGTATGAAGTCGGGATGCAGTGAAAAGCGGACGGACGGGAGCAGATACTGCAGAAACCATACCTGCCAGAAGGAGGGCTGCCATGCGCTGAGGGACGATAACGGCACGATTTACTGCGATCTGCATGCGGAAGCTTATGCGCGCGAGCAGGGCTACCGGACGTGCATGAGGTCGGGATGCTATCGAAAAAGAAACGGCAGCGGTTTGTACTGCAGCGAGCATACTTGCAGAAACAAAGACTGCAGCAGTCCTGTGGCGGACGGCTCCCAATACTGCAGCGCGCACAGCAGGACGAGTACGAGCACCGGCAGCAGTTCGTCCTACAGTTCGTCCCACAATTTGTCCTACAGCTCATCCTACGGCTCGTCCGCAGTGCGCAGCAGGAGCAGTTCCAGGAGTAGTTCCAGGAGCAGATCTTCTTCCGCCCAAAAGTATTCTGACCCGTATGATGTGCAGGATTACGTCGACCCGGAGGATTTTTACTACGATTATTACGATGATTTCGACGGGTACGAGGACGCGGAGGATTACTGGATGGACCATCAGGAATAAGGAGAACATACCATGGCGGTGATGGAGCAGAAGCTGAGAACATTATATCTGATGGAAATTCTGCTGGAGCGGACGGATGAGGAGCACACGCTGAACGCGACGGAGCTCTGCCGGATTCTGCTGCAGGAGTACGGCATATCGTCGGAGCGCCGCACGATCTACAGCGAGATTGAGACGCTGGAGCGGTTCGGATTGGACATTGTGAAGACCGTGGGGCGGAAGCAGGGATACTATGTGGCCTCCAGGCAGTTTGAGCTGCCGGAGCTGAAGCTCATGGTGGACGCGGTGCAGAGCTCCAAATTCATCACGGAAAAGAAATCGAACGAATTGATTGAGAAGCTGGAGAAGCTCTGCAGCAGGGCGGAGGCGAAAGCCCTGTCCAACCAGGTGGTGGTGTTCAACCGCCCCAAGACGGAGAACGAAACGATCTATTATAATGTAGACCAGATTCACACCGCCATATTTCAGAACCGGCAGGTGACGTTCCAGTATGCCGAGTGGACGATGCAGAAGGAACTGCGGCTGAAACGGGACGGCGCTTTTTATGAGATCAGCCCCTGGGCCCTGACCTGGGACGATGAGAATTATTATCTGGTGGCGTATGACGAAAAGGCGGACATGATCAAGCATTACCGGGTCGACAAGATGCTGCATATTGCCGTTCTGGAGAAAGAACGCGTGGGCAGGGAGCGGTTTCAGGACTTCAACCTTGCCGCGTTCGCAAAGAAAACCTTCGGCATGTACGGCGGAACCGATCAGGAAGTGGTGCTGCTGTGCCGGAAAGACCTGGCCGGCGTTGTGCTTGACCGGTTCGGACATGATATTTTTATGGTTCCGGCGGATGAGGACCATTTCCGGGCGCACGTTCTCGTGTCGGTGAGCCGGCAGTTTTTCGGCTGGGTGACCGGCGTGGGGAACGGGATGCAGATTTTGCAGCCGGAGAAGGTAAGGGACGATTACTGCCGGTATCTGCGGGACATCATGGAAGCATACGAAAAGGGGAGAGATGGAAAAGCTGGGACGATATATCAGGCCTCATGCCTGGTACATAGCGATCACGATGGGGATTAAGCTGCTGGGAGCGGTCTTGGAGCTTCTGATCCCCTATTTTATGGAGATTATACTGGACGATGTTGTGCCGACGGGAGAACTGCGGCCCGTTTTTCTGTACGGCGGCCTGATGCTGCTGTGCGCGGGCGGATGCCTTGCCGCCAACGTGGGCGCCAACCGCATGTCGGCGGTCAGCTCCGGCAGGATTACGCGCAGACTGCGCTGCGATCTGTTTGAGAAGCTGGAGCATCTTTCCGCCAGCCAGATGGACCGGCTGACCGTTTCCTCGGCGGAGTCCAGACTTACCACCGATACCTACAACATCAATCAGCTGCTGGCGCGCATGCAGCGGCTGGGCATTCGCGCGCCCATTTTGCTGTCGGGCGGCGTGGTCATGATGCTCAGCATGGATCCGGTGCTTTCGCTGGTGCTCATCTGTCTGCTGCCGCTGATCGGCGTCATCGTATATGTGGTAACCAGAAAAAGCGTTCCATTATATAAAGAAGAACAGAACGTGCTGGACGGCATGGTGCGGGTGCTCCAGGAGAACATCACCGGTGTGCGCGTGATCAAGGCGCTCAGCAAAACCGACTATGAAAAGGAACGCTTTCACCGGGTCAACAGCGAGCTGACCCGCATCGACCAGAAGGCGGGCATGATCACCGCGGTGACCAACCCGTCCGCCTCGCTGATTTTGAACCTCGGCCTGACGCTGGTGGTGCTGGCGGGCGCTTTCCGGGTGAATGCCGGAAACAGCCAGAGCGGCGTCATCATCGCTTTTCTGCAATATTTTGTGATGATTCTGAATGCCATGCTGGGCATCACCAGAATTTTTGTCATGTGGTCCAAGGGAGAGGCCAGCGCCCACCGGGTGGCGGATGTGCTGGCGATGCCGGAAGACCTCGTGGTAACGGAGACCGGGAAGCCAAATAGAGAAAATGTAAATAAAGACGACCAAAATAAAGAAAATCTATATAAAAAAGGTTCCGACTCCCAAAATCAGAGTTCTGAAAGCGAGACTGTGACTGTGCCTCCTCATATTGAATTCCGCGACGTCACCTTCTCCTACACCGGCGTCGGCGCCAATTTGGAGTATCTGAGCTTTCAGTTGATGCGCGGGGAAAGCCTGGGCATCCTGGGCGGGACCGGCTCCGGCAAATCCACGGTTCTGAATCTGCTGCTGCGCTTTTACGAGCCGCAGGAGGGCAGCGTGCTGCTCGACGGGCGCGATGTGCGCACGATTCCCTATGAGGAACTGCATGCCAGGTTCGGCGTGGCGTTCCAGAACGATTTCCTCATGGAGGGCACGATCGGGGACAATATCCGCTTCTTCCGCGCGGTGGACGAGGCGGCCCTTGACCGGGCGGCCGGGGACGCGCAGGCGGCGGAATTTATCGCCGCCCGGGACGACGGACTGCAGGCGGAGGTGGCGGTGCGCGGCAACAACCTCTCCGGCGGCCAGAAACAGCGGCTTCTGATCGCGCGCGCCCTGGCGACGCGCCCGGAGATTCTGCTGCTGGACGATGCTTCCTCCGCGCTGGACTACCGCACGGACGCGCTTCTGCGCAAGGCGCTGCACCAGAATTACAGGGATACCACGACGATTCTCATCGCGCAGCGGATCAGCTCCATCCGCCACTGCACGCATATTCTGGTGCTTTCCGACGGGAAGACCATTGGCTTCGGCACGCATGAGGAGCTGATGCAGACCTGCGGGGAATACCGCATGATCGCCCGGTCGCAGATGGGCGACGAAAGGGGGTCTGCGTGATGGCGAACCTTCCTGCAAAGCCTTCCGAAAAAAAGGACAGAGGCCGTCTGCTTCTGCGCCTGTGGCAGTATCTGGGCAGAAACCGTCTGCTTCTGGCTCTGGCGCTTGTGCTGTCCGTTTCCAGCAGCCTGCTCGCGCTCTACGGCCCGAAGCTTTCCGGCCGGGCCATCAATGCCATTGCCCTGGGACAGGGGAAGGTGGATTTTCATACGGTGTATTCCTGCGCGGCCCTGATGGGCGTCTGCTATCTGCTGTCCTCCGTCCTCACCTATCTGCTGAACGCCGTTATGATCCGGCTTTCCAAGATCATATCCCGGCAGATGCGGCATGACATCTTTGAAAACATGACGAGGCTTCCGATCAGCTTTTACGATAAATACCAGACCGGCAACATCATCAGCATCGTCATCTACGACGTGGACACGGTGAACCAGTCCCTGTCGTCGGATTTGCTGCAGATTCTGCAGAGCATTGTCACCGTGGCGGTGTCCTTCCTCATGATGATGTCGATCGCGCCGAAGCTGGTGCTTATCTTTGTCTTTACGGTCCCGGCGACCGCCGTCTTTACCCGATGGCTGGCCGGCCGCGTGCGGCCGATGTTCCGCGCGCGCAGCGCCAGACTGGGCGAGCTCAACGGCTTTGTGGAGGAAATGATCTCCGGGCAGAAGACTATCCGCGCCTATGGCAGGGAGGACGCTGTGCTGGAGAAGTTTGAGATAAAAAATAAAATTGCGGTGGACGCCTACACCAGGGCGGAGGCCAACGGCACCGTCACCGGGCCGGCGGTGACCTGCATCAACAACATCTCGCTCACGCTGGTGTGCGTATTCGGCGCGCTTCTGTTCCTGCGGGGCGATATCCTCCTGGGCGACCTCTCCAGCTTTGTGCAGTATTCCCGCAAGTTTTCCGGCCCCATCAACGAGGTGGCGAACATTATCGCGGAGCTGCAGAGCGCTTTCGCGGCCGCGGAGCGGGTGTTCGGCCTGATCGACGCGGAGCCGGAGCAGCCGGACGCGCCGGGCGCTGCAGAACTGACGGACACGGAGGGAGAGGTGGCGCTGGAGCACGTGGACTTTTCCTATGTGCCGGAAAAGCCCGTCATCCGGGATTTCAGCATGACGGCGCAGCCCGGTTCCCTCACCGCCATCGTCGGCCCCACGGGCGCCGGCAAGACCACCGTCATCAATCTGCTGATGCGGTTTTACGATGCGGACCGGGGCGTGATCCTCGTGGACGGGCAGGACATCCGCGGCGTGACGAGGGATTCCCTGCGCCGCGCCTACGCCATGGTGCTGCAGGACACCTGGCTGTTTTACGGCACGGTGTTTGAAAACATCGCCTACGGCAAGCCGGGCGCCACGATGGAGGATGTGGTAAAAGCGGCCAAAACCGCAAAAATCCATTCCTATATTTCCCGCCTGCCGGAGGGCTACGACACGATTCTCTCCGACAACGGCACCAGCATTTCCAAGGGGCAGAAACAGCTGCTCACGATCGCCCGCGCCATGCTGCTCGACGCCAATATGCTGATTCTGGACGAGGCCACTTCCAATGTGGACACCCGCACGGAGCAGCAGATTCAGGCGGCCATGCGGGAGCTGATGAAGGATCGGACCTGCTTTGTCATCGCCCACCGTCTTTCCACCATCCGCTCCGCCGACCATATTCTGGTGATGCGCGACGGTCAGATTGTGGAACAGGGCACGCATGACAGCCTGATGGCCGCCGGCGGCTTTTACTACGAGCTTTATCAGGCGCAGTTTGAGACGGCGGACGGCGCCTGAAGACAGTGTTTGCGTGAGAAAACCCAATTTTTTGCCCGCTTGGGAAAAGTTTAGGGAAAAGCTGGAAAAATTTGGGAAAAAAGCTGGCAAAAAGTTTAGAAAAAAATATGCCGGAATGTATTGACAAATTTTTAACAGAGTGCTAGTATCGAGATAGTTAAAAAAATAACAATACAGGAGGCATTATTATGACGGATAACCATGAGAATGTTAGCAGACCGGTCGAGACAGCGGAAGACCTGACGGCGCTTATCGCACGTGTGCGCGCGGCCCAGAGCGTATTTGCCGGCTACACCCAGGAACAGGTGGACAAAATTTTCAAGGCAGCAGCCACCGCCGCGGATAAAATGCGCATCCCGCTGGCCAAGATGGCAGTGGAAGAAACCGGCATGGGCGTGGTCGAGGACAAAGTCATCAAAAACCACTATGCCGCCGAGTACATTTACAATGCATACAAAAACACGAAGACCTGCGGCGTCATAGAGGAGGACGCTGTGTACGGCATCAAAAAGATCGCCGAGCCCATCGGCCTCATCGCCGCGGTGATTCCCACCACGAATCCGACCTCCACGGCGATTTTCAAGACGCTGATCGCCCTGAAAACCAGGAACGCCATCATCATCAGCCCCCATCCGCGGGCAAAGAAATCCACCATCGAGGCGGCCCGGGTCGTACTGGAGGCGGCGGTAAAGGCGGGCGCGCCGGAGGGCCTGATCGGCTGGATCGACGTACCGAGCCTGGAGCTCACCAACATGATCATGAAAGAGGCGGACATCATCCTTGCCACGGGCGGCCCGGGCATGGTGAAGGCCGCGTATTCCTCGGGCAAGCCGGCCCTGGGCGTGGGCGCAGGCAACACCCCGGCGATCATCGACGAGACGGCCGACATCCGCATGGCGGTTTCCTCGATTATTCATTCCAAGACTTTTGACAACGGCATGATCTGCGCTTCCGAACAGTCGGTGACGGTGCTGGACAGCATTTATAATCAGGTAAAGAAAGAATTTCAGTACCGCGGCTGCTATTTCCTGAAGAAGGATGAGCTCGACAAGGTCCGCAAGACCATCATCATCAACGGCGCGCTCAACGCCAAAATCGTAGGCCAGAAGGCTGCCGCCATCGCGGCGATGGCCGGCGTGAAGGTGCCGGAGCAGACCAAGATTCTCATCGGCGAGGTGGAATCAGTGGACATCAGCGAGGAGTTTGCGCATGAGAAGCTCTCGCCGGTGCTCGCCATGTACCGCGCAAAGACCTTTGTGGAGGCGCTGGAAAAGGCGGAGCATCTGGTGGCGGACGGCGGCTACGGCCACACCTCGTCCCTGTATATCAATGTAAATGAAAAGGAAAAAATGGCGCAGCACGCGTCGGCGATGAAGACCTGCCGCATCCTGATCAACACGCCCTCCTCCCAGGGCGGCATCGGCGATCTGTACAATTTCAGGCTGACGCCTTCCCTGACCCTGGGCTGCGGCTCCTGGGGCGGCAACTCCGTATCGGAAAACGTGGGCGTCAAGCACCTGCTGAACATCAAGACCGTGGCCGAAAGGAGAGAGAACATGCTGTGGATGAGGACCCCGGAAAAGGTATATTTCAAGAAAGGCTGCACGCCGGTGGCGCTGGATGAGCTGGGCACGGTGATGGGAAAGAAGCGCTGCTTCATCGTCACCGACTCCTTCCTGTACAAGAACGGCTACACCAGACCGATCGAGGCCAAGCTGGACCAGATGGGCATCGTGCACACCTGCTTCTCGGATGTGGAGCCGGATCCTTCGCTCAGCTCCGCACAGGCGGGCGCCAAGGCCATGAGCGCCTTTGAGCCGGATTGCATCATCGCGCTCGGCGGCGGCTCCGCGATGGACGCGGGCAAGATCATGTGGGTGCTCTACGAGAACCCGGACGTGGATTTCGCCGATATGTCCATGGACTTCATGGATATCCGCAAGAGAATTTATACCTTCCCGAAGATGGGAAAGAAAGCGTATTTCGTCGCGATTCCCACTTCCTCCGGCACCGGCTCCGAGGTGACGCCGTTTGCGATCATCACGGACCGCGAGACCGGCATCAAGTGGCCGCTGGCGGATTATGAGCTGATGCCCGACATGGCCATCGTGGACACTGACAACATGATGAGCGCGCCCAAGGGACTTACCTGCGCTTCCGGCATTGACGTTATGACGCACGCCATCGAGGCTTACGTCTCCGTGATGGCTTCGGATTTCACGGACGGCCTGGCGCTCAAGGCCATCAAGCTGGTATTCGATTATCTGCCGCGCGCTTATAAGGACGGCACCGACGTGGAGGCGAGAGATCACATGGCCAACGCTTCCTGCCTGGCCGGCATGGCCTTTGCCAACGCGTTCCTCGGGGTCAACCATTCCCTGGCGCACAAGCTCGGAGCGTTTCATCACCTGCCGCACGGCATTGCAAACGCGCTGGTACTGCTCGATGTGATGCGCTACAACAGCGCCGAGGTTCCCACGAAGATGGGCACTTTCCCGCAGTATCAGTATCCGCACGCGCTGGCGCGCTACGCGGAGATCGGCCGCTATGTGGGCCTCACCGGGAAGACCGACGAAGAAGTGTTTGAAAAGCTGCTGGAGAAGCTGGACGGCCTCATGCGCACCATCGAGATCAAGCCGACCATCCGGGACTACGGCGTAGACGAGGCTTACTTCCTGGAGACGCTGGACGAGATGACGGAGCAGGCATTCAACGACCAGTGCACGGGCGCGAATCCCAGATATCCGCTGATGTCTGAGCTGAAAGAGATTTACCTGAAAGCGTACTATGGAAACGAAAATAAATAACGACAGTAACGGGAGGGATTTAATATGAGTAAAAGAACCATGATTCTGACGCGTCCGTACAAGAAAGTTTACCGCGAGGAAGGCCGGATTATCAAAGTATTTACCCTGGAGCACGGCAAGGCGAACGTCTTCAACGAGGCGCTCTGCCAGGCCCGCGTGGAGGAAAGCGGTTTCGAGATTCCGAAGGTGCTGGAGGTCACGCAGATCGACGGCGAGTGGGCCATCGTGATCGAGGCCGTGGAAGGCAAGACCATGGAGCAGATCATGGCGGAGGATCCGGACCATCTGGAGCGGCACATGGAGGAGTTTGTCGACCTGCAGCTGGCCATGCACGCCAACCATGCTCCGCGCCTGACCCTGCAGAAGGATAAGCTGGCGCGCAAGATCAACAGCCTGAAGGATGTCCTGGACGCTACGGCGCGCTACGAGCTCTGCACGCGGCTGGATTCCATGCCCAATCACACCAAGCTCTGCCACGGAGACTACAATCCCAGCAACGTCATCGTCTCCCCGGAGGGCAAGATGTGGATCGTCGACTGGGCTCACGCCACGCAGGGCAACGCCAGCGGAGACGCGGCTATCACCTTCCTGCAGTTCGCGCTGAACGACCAGAAGAAGGCCGACCTTTATCTGGATATTTTCTGCCGCAAGAGTGACACCGCCA
>CANRIG010000098.1 GCA_947630595.1 uncultured Lachnospiraceae bacterium
GAAAATGTAGAGGGAGTCGAGACTTTCATTACTATTTGTGCCGCCAACCGAAGGGCGGCGGAATGGAGATTATTATGGAAAGAGTTGCAATTGTCACGGACAGCAACAGCGGCATTACGCGCGCCGCGGCCGAGCAGATGGGCATTTACGTCCTTCCGATGCCGTTTTACATTGACGATAAGCTGTATTATGAAGATATCACCCTGTCGCAGGAGGAATTTTACCAGTTTCTCAAAGGGAACGCGAACATCTCCACCTCCATGCCGTCCCTCGCCGATGTCACGGAGCTGTGGGACCGGCTTCTGAAAGATTATGAGACCATCGTCCACATTCCGATGTCCAGCGGGCTGAGCGGTTCCTGCAATGCGGCGCAGGTGATGGCGCAGGAATACGAAGGAAAGGTATTCGTCGCGGACAACCGCCGCATCTCCATCACGCAGAAGCAGGCGGCCATCGACGCCAAAGCGCTGGCGGACGCCGGCTGGGGCGCCGCTGAAATCAGGCAGTACCTGGAGGATACGGCGGCCGATTCCAGCATCTACATCACCCTGTCGACGCTGTATTACCTGAAAAAGGGCGGCCGCATCACGCCTGCGGCAGCCGCTCTGGGCACGCTGCTGCGGCTGAAGCCGGTTCTGCAGATTCAGGGTGCCAAGCTCGACGCCTACGCCAAAAGCCGTACCATGAAAGCGGCCCGCACGACCATGCTGGAAGCCATCCACAAGGACTGCACCGAACGGTTTCACGCCAGTGCGGACGCTTCCGACATGAATATCATGCTGGCCTACTCCGGGACCGACCTGACCGAAATCAATTCCTGGAAGGACGAGGTCCAGTCCGCGTATCCAAATCACACATTGATGGCAGACCCTCTTTCCCTGAGCGTCTCCTGCCACATCGGGGACGGCTCGATCGCGATCGCCTGCGCCAAAAAGCTGCCGGAGGATCTGCTCAACAAATATCAATAAGACCGAGTTTTTCTGCACAGCTGCACCGCAAACAGGGCAAGCGCCGCAGACATCAGTACAAGGTATGGAACGACCGGCGTATCGTCCGCAGTCTTTGCGGACGTTCCGCCCCCGGTTCCGCCGTTTTCGGAAACCGTCCAGTCGTCTCCGAGCCAGCCTTCGTCCAGATCATCGAAACCGTCGTCCAGAATCGACTGCCAGTCGTCATCGGTAGCCGAGCCGTACACGGAATTCAGCAGAATCGTCTGAATCGCTTTCCGGTATTTCGTAAAGGAAGCCTTTGCGTTGATCAGGCGAATCTCATATCCGAACTCCTGCTCATTCTGAATCACCTTTCCGTCCTGATCCACCTCCGCGATATAAACCGTCGTTTCCTCCGTTTTTCCGAGATTCAGGGAAAGCCGCAGCGTCAGCTCGCTCTTACCGTCCAGGTTCAGGGCGATCGGCCGTGCATAAAGCTGCGTACAGTCCTCATCTTTAAACAGCCCGACGTAAAATGTCTCATTCACCGCCTGCTGCATTGTTCCCGCATAGACACGTTTTGTGAGATAAAGCGAGACCTTGGAGGGTTCCGTATCCTCCGTCTCCGTCATCTCGGTCTCCTCCGTTTCCTCCGTCTCGTCTCCCGCCAGCAGGGCGTCTTTGCCCAGCGACTGATTGGTGATGGTAATCGCCGCCGCGGTGCCCGGCACAATCGTCACCTTCGGCTGATCGACGCTGACGGAATAGCCGAACGTTTTGGAGCCGTTGACCGGATTGCCGTTCTGATCCGTCTCTCTGATATAATAAGTGACGCCGGCTTTGTCTGACAGCAGAATCCTGCGGCCCGCCTGCGCAGAGGACGCATGATCCAGATTCAGGCTGATCACCGTCGGCTTGTCGCTGAAATCAGCCTTGCGGAAAATGCCGGCATAAAACGTCTCCGTGACATTTTTAGCCTTGCCGGACGCGCTGGTCACCTGCTTTGTAATCGTCAGCGTGCCGGTATACCGGCAGCCCTTCGGCAGCTTCGCATAGTTGTTTCGGAGCACCGCCTCGCGGTCGGACGTCATGGTGACCGCACCGCCGTCCGTTCCGTCGGCCGTCCACTCCGGCGAACCGCTCTTTAACGGGATTCCATTCGCATCCGTCTCTGCAATATAATATGTGACCCCGGAAGTCAGGTTTTCAAATACGGTCGAACCCTCCAGCCCGCTGACGGTAATGGACTGCACATTGCTGACCTTCTCCCTGTAATCCGCATCTTTAAACAGCGCTGCATAAAATATCTGGGGATCGCGCGCATACACCTGCTGGCCGTCGACATAAATCTGCTTTCTGACCGTCAGGGCATAACCGGCGGTCTGACCGTCATCCTTTTCCTCAAGCGTTATTTCAATGCCGCCGCTTCCCGAAGCCCCGCTTTCCAGCGTTATGCTTCCGTCCGCATTTATCGTAAACGGTACATCCTCCGCCGGCGCATACTCCGCCGGCACGCTGGAAACTGACAGATAGTAATCCCCCGCGGCAAGCGTATACAGTACGATATCGCTCTCTCCGGTCACAACCACAGCGACCTGATTTCCGGCGCTGTCTTTGATCACCAGCGTAACGCCCGGCACGTAATTGCCGTTTGCATCTTTGACACTAATCTTCACCCCGGCCGGCGCACCGCCACCGCCGCCACCGCCACTGCCGGATTTATTCAGCTGGTTCTGAATGGTTATCTGCGGCCTGTCTCCGCAGTTTACGGTAAACTGGCCGTCTGCCGGCAGCGTTCCCGAAGACATCACATACGATACCGTATACGGAAGACTGCTGGAATCCGGCACATTGCCGTTTTGGTCTGTCTCCGCAATATAACAGGTCGCCGGTGACGCCGTCATTTTCAGTATAGGAGAAGATGGCTGCGACGTTGCCGTTAACGTTACTGTGCTGTTCCCGTTCATGGAGAACGGAAGCGGTTTTGTAATGAGAGGAACCGTATGCTCTGCATCGGCATACAGGTTCGCATAAAAGGTGTCCGACGACTTCACATCATTGCCGGCCGAATCCACGACTTTCTTGGTCAGTTCAAATGTCGTAAGGTAGTAAAAGCTTTCTTCCGGATAAGAACCGTCCTGATACGCAATCTGCAGCGTCGCCTTAGCCGTCTGGCCCGCTTCCGCAAAGGTAACCGGTCCGGCCGACGATGCGCCGCCCGCGCCGCCGCTTTCCGTTATCTGCCACTGATACGTATATTTGTAGCCGTCCAATGCGGTATCTGGTGCAATCGGTGTGCCGGTCTGATCGGTCAGCGCCAGATAATATGCTGCATTTACCGCCGGATCCCCGGAAGACTTCAGCGGCAGACCGTCAAAGGATATCGTATCGCCGGTATGCTGGTCCTTCCGAAACGTCAGCTCCTGGACGCCGCTGACCCTGACAGCCGCTCCTGCGGCGGACGGATCCGCGCTGAATGGATCCGCGCTGAACAATGCCACATAATATTTTTCAGCATCATTTTCCACCGCGTACAAAGGCACGTTCCCGAAAAACACCTGCGCAGACACCTGAATCGTACCGGTCTCCGATTTTTCGGCTACAGGCTGGTTCTCCACCGTTACCGTGTTTTCCCCAGTTGACAATGGCAATGTAAAGGACTGATCCGCCGCCACCTGATATCCCGGCGCCGCCTTGGTCTGTACCACCGTATACGTTCCATTTGTAAGTCCGCTCAGCACCACCGGGCTGCCAGGATACTGAATAAAATAAACAATTTCTCCCGCTTCATTTTTAATATAGAACTCCGCTCCGCTCATGGATGCGCCGGGCGTGCCGGTTCCTGACTCGTCCGCCTTTACCTCGAACAGCACCGTGCCCTCCGGAAGCGCCGAACTATCGTTTTTAACCATGGCAACGGTTAAGTTTCCGGAACCGCTCTCCCAGCCTGAGACGCCTGAGAACGTAATCGCGCTTTCTTCGCCCACCGTAAAATACCGCGGCGGCACCGCATAATATCCCTCCGGCATGGCCACATTCAGGCAATATTCGCCGCTGTATGCCAGCGCAACGTTGTAACTGCCGGCCTCGGCGCCGCTTTTCACAGCATCCGGCACCTCGGTTCCCGCCGCATATATGATCTTTCTTTCCTCGTCCGCAATATCCGCGGCCGCAGTCACCGTCACCGTACTGCTCTCAGTCGGCGCTGCACCGGCTTCGGTCAGCGTCACCGTAAACTCCGCCGCGTTTATCAGCCTGACAATCGGCATCCTGTTGTTCTGCAGCATGAGACTGATCTGCGGCCCGTCTTTCGTTTCCATTCCGTCCGCAAGCGGCTCGTCTTTTGTTTCCGCTTCATCTAAAATTGGCAGGTCGTCCGCACCGGACTCGTCCCCGCTCTGTCCGTCGCCCGCCGCGGCCGCTTCTCCTACAATCTCGCTCTCCCCAATGAGCTCCGTCTCATAATCGCCCGGCTCGCTCTGCATGCCGTTTTGCATCTCGCCGTCCTGCGCTTCACTCTGCATCCCGTCCGGCATACCATTCTGCGCCCCATCCTGCGCTGCGCCCGTCGCATCCGGTTCTGCCGCAGACGGACGGCGCTGCGCGAACGCGATCGAAAGCAGGTTTTCCGCCCCGCCGCTCACGGTCACATCGGAAGCGTAAATGGCTCCGGCCAGATCAGACTGCAGCAAAACGTCGGCCTCCGGCGCCAGAAAGGTGCCCTGAAGGCCGTCTCCGTCAGACAGCGTCAGTTCGCCGGTGTAGCCGGTAAATCCGTCGCCGTCCCACGCGGCAAAATTGTAGAGAATGTCGCCCGGCTGCAAAGCGTCCGTATAGGAAACCGGAGCGCCGGAAAGCGTCATGTCGAAATCCGCAAACGAAAGCGGCTGATCCGCATAGTCTGCGATCACATTGATCACATAGTACTGCAATGTGACATCTATCACCTGATCTTCAAACGCCTCGTCCAGCTGCGCGGTGTCCAGCCCGCCGTCCTCGCCGGCATAGAGGTTGATCACGGCCACGTCGGTGCTGGTCACGGCGTTGGCAAGCTCCGTGGAAAGAGAGCTCAGGCCCGAAACGCAGGCTCCGCCGTCGCTGCCGGTCAGAATCCGCTGCCCGGCCAGAGACCCGGCTTCCCCGGCTTCGTTTTCCTCAAAATCTCCGTCCGGCGTCTCCACCGTCTCCGCCACAAACAAGTACGGAAGCGCCGCCTCCAGCCGGTCTACGAGGTCCTGCGCCTCCAGCCGGCTGCCGTCGTTTACGCGCTGCGAGCGCTCGGTTTCCTCCTGTTCGCTCTCCTGTTCCTCCGTCTCTCCCTGTTCTGTCTCCTGATCTTCCGGTTTCTCCCGCTGCGTCCCCGGCTCCTTCGTTTCATTCTGCTGCGTCTGCGATTCTCCCGCCGGCGGCTGCTCCATACCCGCCGCATTCTGAGACGGGGAAGACGGGTCCGCCGGATTCTGAGACAGGTCCTCCGAAGCCTGTTGCGTCTGCGCCGTCCCGGAAGAGTCCTCCGTATCCTGCGCCGCGTCTGCAGCGCCCTGTCCCGGTTTCGGCTCCGTCGCGTCCTGTGTCTGAGGCTCCGATGCGTCCTGTGTCTGAAGATCCGATGCTCCCTGCGTCTGTGACTCCGGCGTCCCCTGCGCCTGTGATTCCGGCGCCCCCTGCGCCTGTGACTCCGATGTTCCCTGTGCCTGTGACTCCGGCGCACCCTGCGCCTGCGGCTCCGATGTTCCCTGCGTCTGTGATTCCGATGTTCCCTGCGTCTGCAGCTCCGGTGCGCCCTGCGTCTGCGGTTCTCCCGCCGGCGGCTGCTCCGTGCCTGCCGCATCCTGAGACGGGGAAGCCGAACCGGCCGGATTCTGAGAAAGGTCCGCCGAAACCTGCTGCGTCTCCGTCACGCCCTGAGCCTGCGGCTCCGTCACATCCTGTGGCCCGGCCATGGCCGGCATCTGCGTCTCCAGCGGAACCTGGGTCTGCGGTTCTGATATAGGATCAATCTGCTCCGCCATACCGGCAGCGGCGCTTTGCATAAGCAAAGCCGCAGCCAGAAACGCGGCGGCAGTTCTTTTTAACTCTTTATACATTACTGGTGAATCCTCCTGACAATCTTCTGAAAAAACAGGTCAGATATAGTATATTATATTCTTTTCTCATCGTAAATAAAAAGATTCTTAAGAAAAAGAAAAGCCTCATGGAATTGACTTTTCCTGATATTCCCGATATACTTCAAACAGTACATGACATTTTGATCGAGGCAAGAGGTACGGTCCATGCAGTCGCTGTTTTTGTCTGATATTCAAAAACTGAATAAATTATACAATCGCTTTCAGTTTTCCTTTATCTTCCTCTACGGCAGATACGATACCGGAAAGACCAGTCTCATCCGCGAATTCTGCGCCGACAAAAAAACCGTCTTTTTTTCCGCCCGGGAAACGGTTCCCGAGCGGCAGCTGACGGCCTTCTGGCATGAAACCGTGCACTGCCTGAATCCGCAGAAAATTCCCGAGCCGTTTACCGACTGGGAACAGGCCTTTTCCCATATATCCGCGGCCTCGCAGGCGCAGCGCCTGGTGCTTGTGCTCGACGAATTTCAGTATCTGGTACAGTATTGCCCTGATTTTTTCGACACATTCCGGGCCGCCGTCGAAGGCACGCTCCCGGCGGGGAAGGTGTTTCTGATCGTCACCACATCCTCGGTCAGCTATGCCGGCCAGGTCATGCAGGAGCCGCTGGCCAGCCCGTTTCATCTGATTACGGCCCGCGCGTTTCTGTCGTCGGCGCCGTTTTACGCCTGCCAGCCCTGGCTCAGCCACTACACGCCCCGGGAACAGCTGCTGCTGTACGGGGTTACGGGCGGATTTCTTACCTATTTAAAACAGATTCATTCCCAGCGGACGGCGCAGGAAAATATTTTTTCCCTCTTTTTCCGCAGCGATTCGCCGCTGCTTGCGCATCCGCTCGCCCATCTGCACCGGGAGCTGCGGGAAATTTCCACCTACAACCTGCTGCTGGAAACCATTTCCAACGGCTGCACCAGGCTCGCCGAGATCGCAGGCGAGGCGGACATCGGCACAAACAAATGCGCCAAGTACTTAAGCGTCCTGCTTTCGCTCGGCATTCTCCGGAAAGAGACGCCGGCCGTCGGCGAAGTGCAGAAAAAAGCGCGCTACGTCTTTACCGACCACCTGCTCCGCTTCTGGTACCGCTTTGTCTATCCGAATATCAGCAGCATTCTCTTCGGCCGCGGCCAGATGGTCTATGAGCTCGAGGTGCGGCCCGCGCTGAACGAATACCTGCTGCCGGTCTTTGAACAGGTGTGCGCCGAATATCTGGAGCGGCTCGCCGCCAGCGGGCAGACGCCGTTCGCCTACCGGCACACAGGCTCCTGGTGGAACGGCGGGACAAAACGCGAACCGTTTTTCCGCATCCCGCTGGTTGCCGCGGACGATACCCACACCGTGCTCGGCATCTGCCACTGCAGCGACGCGCCGGCCGGCATCCAGCTTCTGGATGGCCTGCAGAATCCGGCGGAACCGTTCGGGACCTCCGAGCGCTACTACTGCATTTTTTCCACCTCCGGTTTCTCCGCGGAGCTCCGGCAGGCCGCGAAACAGGAGCGGCAGGTCTGGCTCATCGATCTGGACGACATGAACATTTCCTGACGGTGAATGTTCAGGGGCAAATTTTTTATATTGTTCCATGAAAAGACGGGCAAACGGCACGCGCCGTTCACCCGTCTTTCTCTGTCCTGTCCTTTTTATTTCGTATTTTTATTCTGCTGTTTTTATCCTGCCGTTTTGTCCGGTTATTCCCGTCCTGTTATTTCGTCCCGAAAATCCGGTCTCCGGCGTCGCCGAGTCCCGGCACGATATAGCCGTGGTCGTTCAGATGATCGTCGAGCGCGCCGATGTAGAGATCCACGTCGGGATGCGCTTTCTTCATGGCCTCGACGCCCTCCGGCGCCGCGATGATGCACATGAAGCGGATGTTGCGCACGCCCCGCTCCTTGAGCATCTGGATGGCCGCCACCGAGGAACCGCCGGTCGCCAGCATCGGGTCGACGACAAACACCTCGCGCTCGCTGGAATCCGCGGGCAGCTTGCAGTAATATTCCACCGGCTTCAGGGTCTCCGGGTCGCGGTACAGACCGATATGCCCCACCTTGGCCGCCGGAATCATCGCCAGCATGCCGTCCACCATCCCCAGGCCCGCGCGCAGGATCGGCACAATCGCCAGCTTTTTGCCGCAGAGCTCTTTGGCCGTCGTCGGGCAGATCGGCGTCTCGATTTCCACATCCTGCAGCTTCAGATCTCTCGTTGCCTCATAACACATGTACATGGCGATCTCGCTGATCAGCGCCCGGAAATCCCGGGAGCCGGTCTCTTTTCTGCGGATCAGGCCGATTTTATGCTGGATCAGCGGATGATCCATAATGATCACTTTTTGCATCTGCCGTCCTCCTCCCTGCACCGGCTGCATATTATTCCTCGTTGTCAATCATATGTATGCGGCGCGCATGACGCTCCGCGCCGGAAAACGGCGTGTTCAGGAACGTGTCCACGATTTTCACCGCCAGGCCCGGGCCCACCACGCGGCCGCCCATCGCCAGAATGTTGGCGTCGTTGTGCTGGCGCGTCGCCTCCGCGCTGAAGCAGTCGGAGCAGAGCGCCGCGCGGATGCCTTTGTAGCGGTTGGCCGTGATCGAAATGCCGATGCCGGTGCCGCAGATCAGGATGCCCTTGTCGCAGCTGCCGGACAGAATCTCCTTCACCACCGCCCGCGCGTAAACCGGATAATCCACCGAATCCGGGCTATAGGTCCCGCAGTCCTTGTACTCGATGCCTTTCTCTTCCAGATATTTGACGATCTCCAGTTTTAATTCGTAACCTCCCTGGTCACATCCCAATGCTACCATGATAATTCCTCCTCGTTTAATTTATTGACAAGTGCGTCGATCAGCACCTCCAATTCCGCAAAGCACCGGCCGTAATCGGCAAGCGCCCCGCCGTACGGATTGATCGCCTCGCGGGACGCGCCCACATAATCGGGAAGCGCGTACACGGCGACCTCGTCGGGCGCAAATTCGCGGAGCACTTTCTGCCGCACGTCCCCGCTGGTGGCGAGAACCAGCGTCCCCTCGGCGAAATCGCTGCGCAGAAGCGGCGCGCTCATATGGTCCTTCATCGTCAGGCCGTTGCTCACCAGAACCGCCTCCGCCTTGGGATTGATCGGCTCCGGAAACAGCACGACCACGCCCCTGGAGGTAATATCCATGTCCCCCAGCAGAATCCTGCTCTGCATAATCGCCTCCGCCATCGGGCCGAGCGCGGTGTCGTCGCCGCTTACAAATATCAGTTTCCCGTACTGCCCCACTTCTTCCGCTCCTTGCTATACATGAATAATCTGGTGTCCGGCCGCCTTGATCAGGCGGTTCATGATGGCCTGTCCCATCTGCGGCGTCTCAAACGATTCCGAATAGATCACGGAAACGTCGGAATCGTCGAACTCCCGCAAAATACTGTATAAATGCTGTGCAATCGTGCGCTCGTCGCGCCGCGAGCCGATGGATTTCACCATGCCGGCCCCGTAAAAACCGAGCGACTCGTCCGTCCCGATGATGCCCACGCTACGGCCCTCCGCCTGACGGCGGGCAGTCAGCTCATTGATCCGCTCCCGCACGCGCTGCTCCGGTCCTTCCACAATAATCAGCTCCGCGCGCGGCGCATAATGGCGGTATTTCATCCCCGGCGCTTTGGGCCGGATGCGGTCGTCGTCCGCCAGCAGAGCGCGGTCGGTCTCCACCGTCCCCAGCACCTTGGCCAGCATCTCCCGGCTGATATAACCCGGGCGCAGGATCGTCGGGGTCTCCCCGGTCAGATCGACGATGGTCGATTCCAGGCCGATCGTCACATCGCCGCCGTCGATGATCATATCGATCACGCCGTCCATATCCTCCGCAACGTGCCGGGCCTGCGTCGGGCTCGGCCTCCCGGAGGTGTTGGCGCTCGGCGCCGCAATATAGCCGCCGCCCGCGCGAATCAGCGCCCGCGCGACTTCGTGATCCGGCATCCGAACGGCCACCGTCGTCAGGCCGCCCGTCGTCGTCAGCGGCACCGCCTCCGATTTGTTCAGAATCATCGTCAGCGGGCCCGGCCAGAACGCATCGGCCAGCAGCCTGGCCTCACGCGGAACTTCGGAAACAATATGTTGTATTGCCTCCCAGTCCGCAATATGCACAATCAGCGGATTGTCCGAGGGCCGGCCCTTGGCGCGGTAAATCTTCGCCGCGGCCTCCGCGTCCAGCGCGTCGGCGCCCAGCCCGTATACCGTCTCCGTGGGAAAAGCCACTAGTCCGCCCCGCCGGAGAATCTCTCCCGCCCGGCGAATCCCGTCTTCATCGATCCCGTCGCGCATCTGTACCATGACTGTGTTCATAGCTTCCCCGCCTTTCAGACATAGTATAACACTTTGACCCTCTTTTTGAAACTATTTTCTTGTTTTTTCCATATTTTATAGTACCCAAAAGACGTTGACTGTGTTAAAATCCCGTTTTCGACACTTGAGTGATTGGAAAGGGCCGGAATTCCTTGTAAAATAAGGAAAATCCGGCTCTTATCAA
>CANRIG010000099.1 GCA_947630595.1 uncultured Lachnospiraceae bacterium
AATGATCTGACGGAGCTAAAGCTATAGGCGGCCAGATATTGCCGCCCATAGCATACCTAATTTTGAAATCGTTACAGATCAAAATCAAAAAAGGTATCTTTACAATATCACAAATATATTACAAAGTCAACATATAATATGAACTTATATTTAAATTGACATTTCGGGTAATATTTTGGACAAAAATCCTGCCGCATTTATTTTGCAGCCACAAGCACCTTCCCGCTTTTCAGAAAGTAAAACCGGATTGCCGCGTCCGTGTGCACGGCCAGCTGAATGCTGATTTCCCGCATCCGCGCGTCGAGACGGTGATACATGATTTTCATTTCCCATGGGATGCCGAGAATATATTCCCGCTCGCGGGCGGTCAGACAGGAAAGCAGTCTTTGCATCCGCAGCTCGCGGTCCCTGCGGATGGTGCCGAACGGGCAGGAGACGTATGCCTGCGCTTCGCCGTCTGCGGCCAGCAGCTCCGACAGGCGCGCGCTGAGACTGCGCTCGGTGGCGTGTTCCAGCGTGACGGCCTGCAGCTGCGTTTCGGGAACCGGCAGCTCATCCAGCAAGGTTCCGTTTTCTTTCAGATACCGGAAAATGGTCTGTTCCACCCGGCTTCGCGGCGTCGGAAAATCGAGGCGCTGCATGATCTGCTCCACAGTGTACCCGCAGTCGGCCAGATGGCGGATCGCGCGGCCGCTCGCCACATCGTGCACAAAATCGGAAAGGGTTTCTTCAAAATATTCAGGTTTCTTTTTCTGTTCCATCGCATGCTTCTCCCGGTGACAGGCAGGATACTGCCCGAATGTCGAATTTCATTCCGCATCCTGCGTTCTTGGCAGGATACTGAGACTGCCGCAGGCTGTTCGTCGAAATTGAATTATGAGTGTATATTCAGTATATCATTTTGCCGGGAAACTGGCAAAAATTTTGCGGTTCGGCTTGACTGCCGCGGAATTATCGTACAAAATAAAAGAAAACTGTCCTGAAAAATGATTCCGCGGTACGGTGCAGCTGTGCTGTGGCGGAAAATAGCGAGGTGAGAAAATTGGTTGATTACAGAACGGAGCGTTACGAGACAGTTGTACCTGTCGAAGAATATATGGAGCAGTGCGTGGATGTGCCCACGTTTCTGGAATACTGCAGACAGTGCCCCTCTTATCAAAAACTGTGGTCCTGTCCGCCCTTTGATTTTGACCCGGAGGCGTACTGGCGCAGATACGGCCGGTTTCGCATTATCGGCATCAAGATTTTTCTGCCGGAGGAACTGACCTCCAAATCCTTCACCAATGCGGAGCGCACGGATATTCTCAACGAGACGCTCTGGGAGGAGAAGAAGAAACTGAACGCGGAGCTGTACGCGCTGGAGCAGGAGATTCCGGGGAGCGTTTCCCTGAGCGCCGGCCCCTGCATGAACTGCGACGCGGAAAACTGCGCGCGCCTGAAAGGGGAGCCCTGCCGTTTCCCGGAAAAGCTGCGCCATTCCATCGAATCGCTCGGCGGTAATGTGGGGCTGACGGTCACGAAATACCTGCATCAGAACCTGCTCTGGATTGAGGACGGCAGGCTGCCGGAGCATTTTATGCTGGTGTGCGGGCTGCTGATGCCGTGAAATTTCAGAGGAACGGCGGCGGTTTTGCGTGCCCTTTGAGCAGGCTGTGATATTTGACGGCGCTTTGACTTTTGGTGTATAATGTATAAATATAAAGGAGGAATGCAAAATGGGAAAAGCAAAGGTTTATTTCACAAAAGAGATTACTCCTGAAGCGTTGAAGAAAATTTATCATGCGATGGGAGCGGAACTGAAAGGTAAGGTTGCGGTTAAGATTTCAACCGGCGAGCCGGGCGGTCACAATTTTCTGCAGCCCGCGCTGATCGGCGGTCTGGTGCAGGAGCTGAACGGCACGATTGTGGAGTGCAATACCGCTTATGCAGGACGGAGAAAGAGCAGCGAGGATCACTGGAAATCCATCGAGGAGCACGGATTCAAGGCGATTGCACCGTGTGACATTCTGGACGAGGAGGCGGACGTGCCACTTCCGGTAAACGGCGGAAAGCACCTGAAAGAAAATTATGTGGGCGCGCGCATCGACAACTATGATTCCATTCTGATGCTGTCGCACTTCAAGGGCCACGCCATGGGCGGCTTCGGCGGAGCGCTGAAAAACATGTCGATCGGCCTTGCGTCGGCGCGCGGAAAAATCTGGATTCACAGCTCGGCGACCAGCTGGAATTTCGACGACGTATTTACGTCGGATCACGATTCGTTCCTGGAGTCCATGGCGGATGCGGACAAGTCCGTGATGGATCATGTGGGCCGTGAAAATATCGTCTACATCAATGTGGCAAACCGGCTGTCGGTGGACTGCGACTGCGATGCGCATCCACATGACCCGGAGATGGCGGACATCGGTATTTTTGCTTCCGTCGATCCGGTGGCGGTGGATCAGGCGTGCGTGGACGCGGTATACCAGTCTCCGGATCCGGGCAAGGCGGCCCTGATCGAGCGCATGGAGTCCCGCAACGGAATCCATACGATTGAGGCGGCGGTCGAGCTGGGACTGGGCACGAGAGAATATGAGCTGACGGAAATTTAAACGGTAGGAAGAGCGCCGGGCAGGACAGCCGTGAAATCGGTTGTTTTGTCCGGCATTTTTGCGCCAGCTGTGGTATACTGATTAAAAGCACGCCGTTCTGAATTAAAAGAAAGCCGATCAGACGGGAAATCAGTACGAAACATAAACAGGAAATAAGCATTAAAATACTGAAAGCTGAAATTTTAAGGAAAATTTGCACAGAAGGGAGTTTGACCATGGAAGCATCGTTCGTCTCCGCGCTGGCGGATATGGCGGTCAGCGCCTGCATCCGAATCGTGGCGGTTGTTGTGCTGCTGATTGCGGGAAATATTGTAATCCGCATTTTGCTGAACATGCTGGGGCGGAGCAAAATTTTTGACAGGGCGGACAGCTCGGTGCGGACGTTTACGCTCAGCGCGGTGCGGGCAATATTTTATGTGATGTTGTTCGTGTCCGCGATCGGGATTCTGGGCGTGCCGATGACCTCCGTTTTCGCGGCGCTGGCTTCCGTCGGCGTCACCATCGGTCTTGCCCTGCAGGGCGCGCTGTCCAATCTGGCGGGCGGCATCATGCTGATGGTATTCCGGCCGTTTCGGACGGGCGACTTTATCGAGGCGGCGGATGTTTCCGGCACGGTGCAGGAAATCCGGATGTTTTACACGATCATCGTTTCCATTGACAATAAAAGGATTACGGTGCCGAACGGAAACCTGATGAACACCAACATTGTGGACTATTCCTGGAAAAAGCAGCGCCGGGTGGACATGATGTTTGACTGCGCGCGCAGCGAAAATCCGGCCCGGGTGCAGGAGATCATCGATCAGGTGCTCGCGGGCGACCCGCGGATTCTGCAGGAACCGCAGCCGCCGTTTGCCCGGCTGTACAGCGCCGCCGGCGAGACGCTGCAGTTTGCGGTGCGCGTGTGGTGCCGCAACGAGGATTACTGGGACCTTTATTTTGATCTCACGCAGAGGATTACGGAGGCGCTTGCCGATGCCGGCATCCGGCTGCCGGAGATGCGCATGCGGGTGGAGGATGCGGAGAAAAACTGATACTTTACTTTTATGCTACAATTAAATATAATATATAGCATGAAAGTAAGGTGAGAAAATGCAGAAATCGAAATTACTGGAAGAAATTACCGCTGAGAATTATGGAATTTTAAGGCTGGAGGACGCAGTATCTTCCGGTATTTCCAAGACATATGCTCTTGAATTTGTAAGGAAAATGGGGTATGAGCAGGCAGCCAGGGGAATTTATCTGGCCCCGGATGCCTGGGCGGACGGCATGTATATTCTGCAGGCGCGATACAAAGAAGCGATTTTTTCCCATGAGACGGCATTATACCTGCTGGATATGGCGGACCGCGAGCCGCTGCAGTACACAGTAACAATGAAGCGGGGCTACAATTCCACAAACCTTACAAGACATCGGGTAAAAGTATATACGGTAAAAAAAGAGTGGCACAATTTGGGTGTCGTGGAAGTGCAGTCTCCTATGGGACATACGTTGCGCTCCTATTGTGCAGAAAGAACAATCTGTGACATTTTCAGAGGCTGCAGTCAGGTGGAAATTCAGGACAGGCAGACCGCTATAAAGGAATATGTCCGGCGGAGCGGGAAAGACATTCCCCGCCTGTTGGAATATGCAAAGATATTCAAAGTTGAAAAAACAGTCAAGCAGTATTTAGAGGTACTTTTATCATGATCCACACGTCAAGACAGCTGAAAGCCCTGGTGCGGAATCGTTCCGGCGGAGAAAACGGCCCGCATTTAAACACATATCGACTTATACCCCTTTCTGTGGTATGATAATATTGGTTATTATCGCACAGGAAGGGGTATTCTCAATGGAAGATACATCCGAAAAAAAATCAGGGAAAAAGCCGTCGAAGCACATCTGCCTCGGCCTGCTCGCCCATGTGGACGCCGGAAAGACCACCCTCGCGGAGGGAATTTTGTATCTGACCGGCAGCATCCGCAAGCTGGGCCGGGTGGATCATCAGGACGCTTTTTTGGATAATTATGCGCTTGAGCGGGAGCGCGGCATCACGATCTTTTCCAAGCAGGCGGAGCTTGCGCTGGAGAATCTGCCGGTGACGCTGATGGACACGCCGGGACACGTCGATTTTTCGGCGGAGATGGAGCGCACGCTGCAGATTCTGGACTACGCGGTGCTGGTGATCAGCGGCGCGGACGGCGTGCAGGGCCATGTAGAGACGCTGTGGCGGCTGCTCGCGCGCTATCAGGTGCCGGTTTTTCTGTTTGTCAACAAGATGGACCAGCAGGGCACGGACCGGACGGCGCTGATGGAGGAGCTGACGCGGCGGCTGGACGGCAGGTGCGTCGACTTCGGGCCGCTGTACGGGCAGGACTCTGCAAAAAATCCGCAGCAGGTTTCGGAGGAATTCTGGGAATCGCTGGCGATGTGCGACGAGACGCTTCTGGAGCGGTATCTGGAATGCGGGGAGCTGTCGGCGGAGGAGATTGCGGAGGCCGTGGCCGGGCGCAGGGTTTTTCCGTGTTATTTCGGTTCCGCATTGAAGCTGTGGGGTGTGCGGGAGCTGCTGGACGGCGTCCGGACATACAGTCAGGTGCATAAGTATTCACAGGCGTTCGGCGCGCGTGTGTTTAAGATTACGCGCGATGAGCAGGGAAACCGGCTGACGCACATGAAAATCACCGGCGGCACGCTGCGGGTGAAGGATGTGCTGACCAATGCGCGTCCGGCAGCGGGCACAAAAGCTGCGGATACAAAAGCTACAGATACAAAAACCGCAGACCCAAAGGCGGCAGGCACCGCCGGGCAAAAGGCCGCAGGTAATGACAGTCAAAAGGCCGCAGGCAATACAGGTCAAAGGGCCGCCAGCACCGCAGATCAAAATGTCACAAACAAAATCTGGGAGCAGAAAGTGAACCAGATTCGTATTTATTCAGGCGCGGGCTATCAGACGGCCGGCGAGGCGGAAGCCGGGATGGTGTGCGCGGTCACGGGGCTGGATCACACCTTTGCCGGGGAAGGCCTGGGCGCGGAGACGGAGGCGGAGCCGCCGCTGCTGGAGCCGGTGTTATCTTACCGCATTGAGCTGCCGCCGGACTGCGACGTGCACCGGGCATTTTTGCAGCTTCGCCAGCTTGAGGAGGAAGAGCCGGAGCTGCATGTGGTGTGGGACGAACGGCTGCGGGAAATTCAGGTGCAGCTCATGGGAGAGGTGCAGATCGAGGTTTTGAAAGATATGATCCGCGAGCGCTTCGGCCTGCATGTGACATTCGGCTCGGGAAATATCGTATATAAGGAAACGATTGCGGACGCGGTCGAGGGTATGGGGCACTTTGAGCCGCTGCGCCATTACGCCGAGGTGCATCTGCTGCTAGAGCCCGGGGAGCGCGGCAGCGGCCTGCAGTTTTTCAGCGCGTGCAGTGAGGACGTGCTGGACCTCAACTGGCAGCGCCTGATTCTCACCCATCTGGAAGAAAAGCGGCACCGTGGCGTGCTGACCGGCTCAGAAATCACCGACATGCGGATTACGCTGCTGACTGGGCGCGCGCATCTGAAGCATACGGAGGGCGGAGACTTCCGCCAGGCGACTTACCGCGCGGTGCGGCACGGACTGAAATGCGCACAGAGTGTGCTGCTGGAGCCGGTGTATGAATTCCGGCTGGAGCTGCCGGCCGATGCGGTGGGCCGGGCGCTGGCGGATATTCAGCGGATGTACGGCAGCTTTGCGCCGCCGGAGCTGAACGGAGAGACGGCGGTGATCACCGGGCAGGCCCCGGTGGTGACGATGCGCGGATACCAGACGGAACTGCTGGCTTACACGCGGGGCCGGGGCCGCCTGACCTGCACGCTGAAAGGCTACGAGGAGTGCCACAATGCGCAGGAGGTGATCGAGGCCTGCGGCTATGATTCAGAAGCGGATCTGGAAAACCCGACCGGCTCGGTATTCTGTGCCCACGGGGCCGGCTATGTGGTGAGCTGGGATCAGGTGCAGAACTACATGCACGTGGAGAGCGGCTGGAAGCCGGCGGATGCGGGCGCGCAGCCCGGCAGCGCCGGAGAAACAGGGGACGGCCGGAACGTGAACGGCGGAGGACTGTCCGGCGACACCGGAGGAACGGGAGACGGCCGGAACGCGAACGGCGGCGGATTGTCCGGCGGTACCGGAGGAACAGAGAGCGGCCGGAACGCGAACGGAGGCAGACTGCCAGGTGGTATCGGTGCTTCTGCGAACGGCAAACCCTCCGCTGATGGCAAATCCTTCACCGGAAACGGAACCTCCGCGGGCAGCAGGGCTTCCGCAGACAGCGGTTCTTCCGTCGGCAGCAGGTCGGCTGACGAGAAAGAACTGGAAGCGATTTTCACGCGCACCTACGGCACGTCCTCCCAGGAGCGGCAGCGCTACGCCAAAAGCCGCCGGGTGGAGGCTCCGGGTACGGCGCGCGCGCCGAAGAAGGAGCCGGAGGAGGAATACCTTCTGGTCGACGGCTACAACATTATTTTTGCCTGGGACGAGCTGCGGGAGCTGGCGAAGGCCAGCATTGAAGGCGCGCGCGGCAGGCTGATGGACATCCTCTGCAATTACCAGGGCTACAAAAATCTGCATCTGATTCTGGTGTTTGACGCCTACAAGGTCGAGGGCGGCCGCGGCGAGGTGCTGAAATACCATAATATTTATGTGATCTATACAAAGGAGGCCGAGACCGCGGACCAGTATATCGAGAAGACGGTGCGCGAGATCAGCAGGAAATACCATGTGACCGTGGCGACCTCGGACGCGCTGGAGCAGATCATTATCCTCGGCGCGGGCGCGACGCGCATGTCCGCCGCTGGGCTGTGGGAGGAAATTCAGCTCATGAATCAGGACATCCGCACCAATTACCTGCAGAAGCCGTCCGGCGGCAAAAACCGCCTGTTCGATCACATCGACGGGGAGCTGGGCGCGTTCCTGGAGGAGCTGCGTCTGGGGCGGATTATTTTACAAAAAGCAGTAGAAAAAGCACCTGATTAGTGATATACTTGAAAAAATGGCAGACAGAGCTGCCTGATTTTGTATAAAATTTTTAAAAAACAGGAGGGTGCAGCAATGGGACTGGATACAAAAAAAGCGATTATTGAGAGCGGAAAGGCAGTGCTCGGTATCGAGCTTGGCTCCACGAGGATTAAGGCGGTGCTGGTGGACGAGACCAACGCGCCGATTGCTTCGGGCAGCTACGACTGGGAGAACCAGCTGGTCAACGGCATCTGGACGTACAGTCTGGACGCGATCTGGGAGGGCCTGCAGGGCAGCTACAGCGATCTGGCTGCCAACGTAAAAGCGCAGTACGGCGCGGAGATCACGTCTCTGGCGGCGATCGGATTCAGCGGCATGATGCACGGCTATATGCCGTTCAATGAGAAGGACGAGCTGCTGGTGCCGTTCCGCACCTGGAGAAATACGATCACGGGGCCGGCTTCCAGGGAGCTGTTTGACGTATTCCATTTCAACATCCCGCAGCGCTGGAGCATCGCGCATCTGTATCAGGCGATTCTCAACGGCGAGGAGCACGTGAAGGATGTCACATTTATCACGACGCTGGCCGGTTACATTCACTGGAAGATGACGGGCCGCAAGGTGATCGGCATCGGCGAGGCGTCCGGCATGTTCCCGATCGACACCGCGGCGAAGGATTTCAACGCTGAGATGATCCGCAAATTTGACGGGCTGGTGGCGCCGAAGGGCTTCCCCTGGAAGCTGGGCGACATTCTGCCGAAGGTGCTGTGCGCGGGCGACGACGCCGGCACGCTCACGGAAGAAGGCGCGAAGCTGCTGGATGTGTCCGGCAAACTGCAGGCCGGGATTCCGCTGTGCCCGCCGGAGGGCGACGCAGGTACCGGCATGGCCGCGACAAACAGCGTCCGGGTACGCACCGGCAACGTATCCGCAGGCACTTCCGTGTTTGCGATGATCGTGCTCGAGCACGACCTGAGCAAGCCGTATCCGGAGATCGACATCGTGACGACGCCGGCCGGCGATCAGGTGGCCATGGTGCACTGCAACAACTGCACCTCCGACCTGAACGCATGGGTGGGTCTGTTTAAGGAATTCGCCGAGGCGTTCGGCATGAAGGTAAATATGGATGAGTTGTTCGGCACGCTGTACAACAAAGCGCTCGAGGGCGATAAGGACTGCGGCGGCCTGCTGGCTTACAACTACTTCTCCGGCGAGCACATCACGGGCTTTGAGGAAGGCCGTCCGCTGTTTGTGCGCCGCCCGGACAGCCAGTTCAACCTGGCAAACTTCATGCGCGTGCATCTCTTTACCTCTCTGGGCGCGCTCAAGACCGGCATGGATATCCTGCTCAAGGGCGAGGACGTGCGGATCGACCGGATCACGGGTCACGGCGGCCTGTTCAAGACAAAGGGCGTCGGCCAGAGTGTGCTGGCGGCTGCCATGAATTCGCCGGTGTCCGTGATGGAGACCGCGGGCGAGGGCGGCGCATGGGGCATCGCGCTGCTGGCTTCCTACATGGTGCATAAGAAAGACGGCGAGGGACTGGACGAGTTCCTTGAGACGGCGGTCTTTGCGGACGACGCAGGCGTGGAAATGCAGGCGGATGCCGCGGATGTGGCGGGCTTCGACGCATTCATCGAGCGCTATAAGGCAGGACTGCCGATCGAGCGTGCGGCGGTTGAGTCGCTGAGCTGAGGCGGGATTTTCCCGCGGGCATTTTATACATCAGACGGGATCAAATGACTGACTTCGGGAATCCTTCGGGGATTCCCGAAATTTTTTCCGGTAAGCGCGGTAAAACGCCGCATAGCTGGAAAACCCGCTGCGCAGGCAGGCGTCGGTCACCGGCGTCCCGGCCTGAATCAGCGTGCGCGCGGCGAACAGGCGCTTCTCGGTGATGTAAGCGCCGATGGTGTAGCCGGTCTCGCGGCGGAACAGATGCATCAGATAGGAGCGGTCCAGATAGCAGGCGTCGGCGACGCGGCCGACCGGCAGTTCCTCCGTCAAATGGCGGTTGATGAAAGCGAGCGCCTGCCGTACCTGCGGATTGGCCCCGGCCGCCGCTGGAAACGAGACGTCGCCGCCGTCCAGCGCGCGGTTGAGCAGAAGCAGAAACTGCAGCAGGACCGTCCGCCGGTACAGGGCCAGCTCGGCGGCGGGAAAAGCGCCCTGCTCCTCGCCGGCCGCGTGCATCAGCTCCCGCAACAGCGGGTACAGGCGGCTTTCGCGGAAACGCTGGATGCGCAGCACATGCGAGCCGCGGCGGGCGCAGTGCGCAAAGCAGCGCGCAAGGCCGATTCCCTGCGTCTGATACTGCTCAAAAAAAGCCGGGGAAATATAAGCGATCAGCCGTTTGTAGGGCGCGCCGCTGTGAATCACCGGGCGGTGTACCTCGCCGGCCGGTACCAGCACGATGTCGTCCGGCTGGAGCTGATAAGTTTTTCCTTCTATATAATAGCTCACGCTGCCGCTGCCGAAATACAGCAGCTTGTGAAAATCGTGGTAATGGCTCTGAAAATCGCGCTCCTCCGCGCTGGTCAGATAAAAAAGGCGGAAATCGCCGGTCAGGTAACCGGTTTTCTGATATCGTGCGGTCATGATACACCTCAGGGGGATAGTCTGCGGGCGGCGGATGTATGTTTTTTGCAGGCATGATTTTTTATACCGGTGCGAATTTTTGCACAGTCATGAAGCCACCCTGCACCCTAGTATCATCATACCGCACTATTTGCAAGAAATAAAGCAGAATATTACTTTTTATAAAAGAAAATGGCGTGTAAAATACCTGACTTCCGTCGTTTTCCTTAAAACATGGTACTCAGTTATCAATCAGCATGCAGTTTTCGAAGAGATTGTC
>CANRIG010000100.1 GCA_947630595.1 uncultured Lachnospiraceae bacterium
ATCGAAAATTATCGGAACCTTAGAAGCATTGATGTGACGCTCGGAAAGATTGTAACGTTAATTGGCGAGAACAATAGAGAACATTCAAGAGTATATAGATGCTGAAAATTATGACCTTCGATACATAAGTATGAAACGTGATATATACTGTACACATGATAAAAAAGAGCATAATCAACGTTTTGAAACTTTATTTTATATGGTATATCGTGCAATGGATGATAAATGGCATGAACAAAAGAATGATATAGCAGTAAGAAGAGCTGCATATTATGTTACAGAACGTATGTTAAACGAGTTCGATTTGTCCGGAAAGGCTGAGCCAATAATCTCAAATTGGGTTAAAAATGGCGTTTTTGATAGATTGTCCAAGAAAGACTATAGGCAAATGATTTCAGTTTTTACTCCTAAAGAAATCAATCTGTCCGATGCTGTAGTTTTAAGTTCAATCGAGATTATCAAGGGACTAGAAGCAGAGAAGTGCCTTTTTGTTCTAACAACTGATTTAGCGCCGTATTTATTTCGAGAAAAAACCGAAGATAATAAAATGAGCCATTTACTTTATGTTGCGTTGACAAGATCTCTGGATAATTTGACCATACTGATAACAAAAAAGGTTGAAGACCAATATACAAAAGAATTTATACTCCATTACTTTGCAACAAATATATTACAATCCAATGACTGTTAGCACCAAAAACACGAAGCATTGGAAATAATCCCTTTGCTTCGTGCTTTTGATTCGTCCCAACCCAGCCTGACAGATGCCGTAATTATAATTTTGGCTTCAAAACTTTCTTACGGGCACCCGTCATTTGACAGAGGACGCTTTCTGCGCATCGGTTCCAGCAAGGTGAATCTGATGGATTATCCGGAGCGGGAGTCGCAGCTGTTTGATATTTTGCGAAACGGGCAGCCGACTATTGAAAATATGGAATCAGAATATCAGGATATTACGTTTGATAAAATGTTCATGTACTACACGATGAAGAAGGTTCCGATCAATAAAAAAAGCTTCAGGAAAAATCTGGGGCTTCTGACGGAAGACGGCAGGTATAATCTGATGGCGCAGCTGCTTTCAGATGACAGCCATATACCGATTCGTTTTTCAATATATGGCGATACAAAGAAAAAAGCGTCCTCCATGTATACGGTCAGGAAATTCGGAAATGACTGCCTGCTGTTTTCGGTGGAAAGTATTCTGAAATACGGCGAACTGATCAATGTGCCGCAGGCAGATGAAAAAAACAGAGTGACCACGAGAATTGAGGTGCCGCTTTTTGACCGGGAAGCCTACAGGGAAGCCGTGATAAACGCCTTGCTGCACAATCGGTGGATTGACTGTAATGCGCCAATGTTTACCGTATATACCGACCGTCTGGAAATCGTATCCAGGGGAACGATGCCGCCGAAACAGTCAATGGAGGGATTTTATCTGGGAGAATCCGTTCCGGTGAACCGGAAGCTCTCGGACATTTTCCTTCAGCTGCATATCAGCGAGCGCTCCGGTCAGGGCGTTCCGACGATCGTGGATGCTTACGGAAGAGATGCATATGAATTCAGGGAAAATACCATTGCGGTTACAATTCCGTTCGACCGGCTGGAAACCGGTATACCGGGCATCAAAGCGACGAATCCGCCGAAGGACGAGGTGACTGATGGGGTGACTGATGGGGTGACCGATGGGGTGACTGACATGAAGGGAAGCCGGCAGGAGGAAGATGTGCTGGCGTTGTTAAGGCAGCATCCGTTCATCACGTACGCCGGGCTTTCTGAGGAACTGGGTTGCAGCAGAAAGACGATAGCAAAGCATATCGGCAAATTAAAAGAGAGGCGAAGAATCGAGCGGGTGGGCACAAACAAGATGGGATATTGGAAAATACTCTAAAGGATTCCACCCGTTTTAGGCAGGCGGCAGGCGGCTTTCAGACCGTCAGCTCCGCCAGCGCCTGCCGGGCCTGCTCATAATTTTGAAAGACGATGCCCTGGAAGCCGAGCGCACGCGCGGCTTCCACGTTGGCGGCCACGTCGTCGAAAAAGACGGATTCCTCCGGGACGATTTCCGGGCAGCGCTGCTGCAGGGCGCGGAAAATTTCCGGCTCCGGCTTGACCAGCATCACCTCGCAGGAAAAAAGACCGCCGTCCATGTACGGCAGAAAATTGAGAGCGTCCCGCGTCTTTTCAATCATATACTGCGAGTAGTTGGAGAGATAATAAACGCGCAGACCCTGCTCATGCAGCGCCTGAATCCACGGAATCGCGTAGCCGCATTTGTGAATGCAGCGGTGGGAGCTGTGGAAAACCCGCAGCACATCCTCCGCGTACTGCGGCGCGTTCGCCGCAAACATTTCCTCGAGCTGCGGCAGCGGAATGCGGCCGCGGTCCAGCTCCGTCCAGGTATCGCTGCCGAACAGCGCGGCTGCGACGGCCTGTTCTTTTTCGGCCGGAAATCCGAAGCTGTCCATATATTCGCGCCAGTTGTAGCCGACCAGCACGTTTCCGATGTCAAAGATAATATTCCGTATCATGTTCTGCCTCACGTTTTTGTCTTAGCTTATTTTCACATTTATCTGTTTTTTTGTATATTTTGTTTTTTTCGTATATTTCTTTAGAATTGATTCCTTTCATGTCACCATCAGAGTTTGCGCCCGGCTGCGTATGTTTCTGCCCCTGTCCTGTATTACCGGTATGTGATTTATTCTGCTTTTCGCCGTCGCTTCGGTCACGCCGGTCCAGCACCCGGGTGAGCAGCATAATCCCGTAGAGCAGGCAGGGCACGATCACGGTGCAGGCGATGGAGGCCATGAGCATGTTTTCCGAGCCGGGACTCGATGTCAGCCCCAGAATCAGTGTGACCAGATACATGGCGATCAGCAGCAGAGCGCCCGCCAGCGCCAGGATACGTTTCAGCTTTTGCATGAGATAAGACCTCCTCTTTTCCCACCTTCTGTTTTCTGCCATTCTACCAGAGTTTGCCGGAAAAGAAAAGAGCGGCGCGGCACATTTTGCGTTTGCCTTTCGATTTTATATGTCCTGCGTTTTGGTTTTGCATGTTCTGTATTTTAGATTTACCTGTCTTGTACCCTTGCGCTGTGCCTCTGAAATTGGTATAATTCTTTCATCCGCAGCCAGTGTTTTGTGAAAGGAAACATGAAAATTCAGAAGAACAGGCCGGAAGGAGGGTTCCCACATGAGAAGAAAAAAAGGAAAGCTGATCATTGCCCTGATTTTGCTGGTGCTGGTCGGCGCTTATTATTATGTTGCGCTGCCCGCGATCAATATTCATTCCAGCGGGCTGTGGACGTTTTTGCTGGTGCTGCTGGTGCTGGCGCTGCCGGTCAGTATCGGCCGCAGCCGGATTCGCATCCAGTCGCCGCAGGATCTGTGGGAATTAAAGAATAATATCCGCGCCCGGCGCGCACCGAAGGCGGTTTTGCTGGTGCTGCTGGCAGTGGTTGTGATCTATGCGGCCGGCACGATTCTCTCGTCGCCGATTGTCAACGCCGGCAAGTACCGCGACCTGCTGGTGCCGGAGACCGGCGATTTTGCCGCGGACATCGATGAGGTGGACTTCAAGCGGATTCCGCTGCTGGACAAGGATTCAGCGGAGATTCTGGGCAACCGCAAGATGGGCAGCATGGTGGACATGGTGTCGCAGTTTGAGGTCAGCACCCTATATTCGCAGATCAATTACCATGACCGCCCGGTGCGGGTGACGCCGCTGGTCTATGCGAGCCCCGTCAAATGGTTTACCAACCAGAGAAACGGCATTCCGGCTTACATCAGCATTGATATGGCGACGCAGAACACGGAGCTGGTCAAGGTGCCGGAGGGCATCCGCTATTCGGAGTCGGAGTACCTGAACCGCAACATCTACCGGCATCTGCGTTTTCACTATCCGACGTATATTTTCGACCAGCTCAGCTTTGAGATCGATGAGGACGGCACGCCCTACTGGATTTGTCCGGTGAAAAAATTTACGATCGGCCTTTTTGGCGGGCAGACGATCGGCAGGGTGGTGCTCTGTAACGCCGTCACCGGAAAGTGCGAATCGATGGCGGTGGAGGACTGCCCGTCCTGGGTGGACCGCGTGTACCCCGCGGATCTGCTGATTCAGCTTTACGATTATCACGGCACGCTGATCAACGGCTTCATCAACAGTGTTCTGGGACAGCGCGGCTGCCTGCAGACGACGGACGGCTACAATTATCTGGCGCAGGATGACGACGTGTGGGTGTACACGGGCGTGACCTCCGTCAGCGGCGACCGTTCCAATGTCGGTTTCGTGCTGATGAACCAGCGCACGATGGAGACCAAGTATTACGAGGTGGCGGGCGCGGAGGAGTATTCGGCCATGGATTCCGCGGAAGGCCAGGTGCAGCATCTCGGCTATCAGTCGACGTTCCCGCTGCTCTTGAATATCTCGGGCGAGCCGACCTACTTTATGGCGCTCAAGGACAACGCCGGCCTGGTGAAGATGTACGCCATGGTCAACATTCAGCGCTACCAGAATGTGGCCATCGGCGACACGGTGTCCGAATGTGAGCAGACCTATGTGAAGCTGCTGCAGTCGGAGGGACTCGCGGGCCATGTGACGGCCGGGGATGCCAGTCGGATCAGCGGCCATATCCGCCGGATTGCGCAGGGCGTCGTCGACGGCAACACGCATTTCTATGTGATGCTGGAGGAAAGCGAGGAGATTTTTGATCTTCCGCTCATGGAGTTTATGGATATCATCCGCTACGAGACCGGAGATGAGATCACGCTGACCTACCGGCAGGAGACGCCGGTGTGCACGGTGCTCGAGCTTGGTGACGGCAGTGTGGCAGCGGGCGATGCGGACAACTTATAAAAATACGAAAGCGGGGGATTGCAGCAGCCCTTTTGCGGCAGTCCCCCTGCCCGATAAAAAATGCAGCATTCTTTTGCACAATATTTATTGACGCAAGATAAAATTTATGTTAATTTGTTAATAACTGATAAACAGATGACGACGTGTTACTGGTAAAGCAGGCAAGATCGGATTGAAGGATAAGAAATGCGCGGTTTCTTATATATTCAATTGGGTCTTTTTTTGTTTTTCAGGGCCGCCGGCGCTGTTTGCTGCTGTCCGGACAGCACGCACGCAACTCAGACACTTTTATTTTCAGAAGAAAAGGAGAGAGAAGTATGGATTACACCAAAATTGCCGGTGACATTCTGGAGAATGTCGGCGGAAAATCCAACGTGAATTCAGTCACACATTGTTTTACAAGGCTGCGCTTTGTCCTGAAGGATCCGGGACGCGCGAAAAAGGACGTGGTGGAGCATCTGGAGGGAGTCATTTCCGTCGTCGAGGCGGGCGGACAGTTTCAGGTAGTCTGCGGCGCCAAGGTGACCAAGATTTACGACGCCCTGATGCCGATGGTCGGCGAGGGCGGCGCGGCGGCCGATGCCGGGACAAAATTCAGCCTGAACTTTGTCCTGCAGAAGATTTCCGAAATCTTCACGCCGATCGTGCCGGCGATCGCGGCGGCCGGCCTCATCAAGGGCCTGCTTTCCGCGGCTTCCAGGCTGCCGATGTTCGACGCTTTCACAGCGACGAGCACCTACACGATCCTGAATACGGCGAGCAACATCATCTTTTATTTCATGCCGGTCTTCCTGGCCTACACGGCGGCGAAGGCGATCAAGTGCAACGAGATTATCGCCATGGTGATCGGCGGTTTCCTCTGCCATCCGACGATTGACGCGATGGTGCAGGATGTGGCGACGCCGTCCACGATCTTCGGCCTGCCCGTGATCAAGCAGGCGTTCACGATCGGAGAACAGACGCGCGTATTCAGCTACACAGAGTCGGTTATTCCTATTATATTGGCGGTCATTGTGCTGCACTTCCTGGAAAAGGGGCTCCGCAAGGTGGTGCCGGAAATCCTGCAGATCATTCTGGTGCCCGGCATTTCCCTGATCGTCATGGTGCCGGTGGCGCTGGTGATCGTGGGCCCGGTGGGCATCTATGTCGGTTTTGTGATTCAGTGGCTGTACCAGACATTGTATTCCTTCAGCCCGCTGCTCGGCGGTATTGTGGTCGGCGGTTTGTGGGGCGTATGCGTTATTTTTGGCGCGCACCGCGCGCTGCTGCCGATTGGCCTGAATGACGTGGCCATTTCCGGCACGAATACCCTGATGTGCTTTGCGGGCGCGGCAAACTTTTCTCAGGCGGGCGCGGCGCTCGGCGTTATGCTGAAAACCAAGGACGGCGAGACCAAACAGGTCGCGGGCGCGGCTACCATTTCCGCATTCCTCGTCGGTGTGACTGAGCCTGCAATCTACGGCTGCAACCTCCGCCTGAAACGGCCGATGGTGTGCGCGGTTATCGCCGGCGCGCTCGGCGGTGCGATCATGGGCATCGGCAACGCGGTGAACACCGGCTTTGCAAACAACGGTATTTTGACGATCATGTCTTATTACGGAGAGGGCACCAGCTTCCCGCGCTTCCTGGCGTACCTGATTGGAATCTCGGTGGCGTTTTTCGGGGCTGCGATTCTTACTTACCTGGTTGGCTTTGACGAGGTTCCGGCTGTGCCGGAGACCGCAGGGGCAATCCCCGCAGCGCCGGCTGCTTCCGTTAAGGTGACGGCGGCAAATGCAGACATCCGCATCAGCGCTCCGGTAGAGGGCAAGGCGGTGGATTTGAAGGATACGGCGGACGAGGTGTTCGCGTCGGAAGCCCTGGGCAAGGGCATCGCGATTGTTCCCTCCAGGGGCGAGGTCGTGGCCCCGGCGGACGGCACGCTGACGGTGCTGTACCCGACCATGCACGCGCTCGGCTTTACCATGGACAACGGCGTCGAACTGCTGGTTCACGTGGGCATCAACACGGTGGAGCTGAACGGAGCGTGCTTTAAGAAATATGTGGAGCAGGGCGCGCGGGTGAAGAAAGGCGACCGGCTGGTGAGCTTCGACATCGACGGCATCCGCGCCAAAGGCTATGACCCGACGGTCATGGTGCTGGTTTCCAATACGGACGACTTCGCGGGCGTCAGCGGCGTTCCCGCGGGCAATGCAGGCCCTGGCCGGGACGTGATTCTGATTAAACGATAAAAGACGGGGAGGCGGTTTTTATGAAAGCAGGATTTCCGGAGCATTTTCTCTGGGGCGCGGCGTCCTCCGCGTTTCAGATTGAGGGCGGCTGGGACGCAGACGGAAAAGGAATGACCGTCGCCGATTTTAACTCGTTCAAGCGGTCCGGCCGGCAGGCCGACAGCAAGGTGGCGAGCGATTTTTACCATCACTGGAAGGAAGACATCGCGCTCATGAAGGAGCTGGGCCTGAAAATCTACCGGTTCTCGATTTCCTGGGCGAGGATTATTCCCGACGGCGACGGGGAGGTCAATCCGAAGGGCATCGAGTTTTATAACAACGTCATCGACGAGCTGCTGGCCAACGGCATCATGCCTTTTGTCACCCTGTATCACTTTGATCTTCCGTACGCGCTGGTCGAAAAATACAACGGCTGGGAGGCGCGGGAGTGCGCTTTTGCGTTTGAGCGCTATGCGCGGGTCTGCTTCAAGGCGTTCGGCGACCGGGTGAAATGGTGGCTGGTGCACAACGAGCAGAACCTGATGATCCGCGTGGACGAGCGCATGAACATCACCGAGCCGGATCCCTGGAAGGCGGACAAAATCCGTGCGCAGATGGATTACCACATGTTTCTGGCGCACGCCCTGACGGTGAACGCCTGCCATGAGCTGGTGGAGGGCGGGAAAATCGCCCCGGCGGTTTCCTCCACCTGCACTTATCCGCTGACCAACCGCCCGGAGGACGTGTGGGCGGCGAAGATGAACGACTGGTTCAAGACAAATTACTGCCTGGATATGCATTACTATGGCGAATATCCCGGATATTATATGAGATATCTCAGGGAGCGTGACATAGTGCCGCGGATGGAGCCCGGCGACGCGGAGCTTTTGAAAAGCGCGAAGATGGATTTCATTGCGTTTAATTATTACCGCACGCTGTGCGCGAGCTATCTGCCCGCGGACGCGGAGCATCCGGTTGGCATGCGCGCGTACCGGGGCAACGAGGTGGATTTTGACCAGTACGGCTACTGCCGCGATGAGAAAAACACGAACCTGCAGGCGAGCGAATACGGCGCGCAGATCGACCCCATGGGCCTGCGCATCGTGCTGAACGAGTATTATGCGCGCTACCATCTGCCGCTGATCATCACGGAAAACGGGCTTGGCACGCCGGACGTCCTCACGGAGGACGGGAAGGTTCACGACGATTACCGGATCGATTACATCCGCGGCCATCTGGATGCGATGGCGCTGGCGATGGAGGACGGGGTCGAGCTGATGGGCTACTGTCCGTGGTCGGTCGTCGACCTGCTGAGCTCGCACCAGGGCTTCCGGAAGCGCTACGGTTTCGTCTACATCAACCGGGAGGACATGGATCTGAAGGATCTGCGCCGCATCCGCAAGGACAGCTTTTACTGGTATCAGAATGTCATCCGTACAAACGGAGCGGAACGCTAATATGTGACTTTGTGCTTCGCGCGCCGCCGCGCAGCCCGCAAGGCAGGACCGCGCGAAGCGCACTTGAAAAATGCGGCGCGTGCTGCGCCGGGGAGGAACCATGCGGGTAGTGAAAGTGTTGAACAATTCTCTGGTACTCGCGCTGGACGACGAAGGCCGGGAAACGATTCTGATGGGAAAGGGGATCGGCTACCACAGGGCGGTCGGCTATCAGTTCAGCGCCGGTGAGGTGGAAAAGGTCTTTGTGCTCAAGGACCGTTCCATCTCGCGGAGCATCATCCGCCTTGCCGCCGAGATTGACAGCGTGTACTTTGAAATCTGCAAAAATGTGATTGATTATGCGGTCAGTACGTTTGAGATGCAGCTGCTGGACCATATTTATCTCTCCCTGACCGACCACATCGCGTTTGCCGTGCGCCGCACGAAGGAGGGCATTCTCGTGCCCAACTTTTATACGCTGGATATGCGCCGCTTCAACCCGAACGAATTTCAGGTGGGGCGGTATGCGCTGACGGTGGTGAAACATCAGCTCGGAATCGAGCTGCCGGAGGATGAGGCGGGCAATATCGCGTTCCATTTTATCAACGCGCAGGTGGATCACCCGTACAACGAGAAAAACAGGCGAATCCGCGAACTGGCGGACAACGTGCTCAATATCGTCAAGTATTATTATCAGCTGGTTTACGATGAGGAGAACATCGCCTATTCCAGGTATGTGACGCACATCCGGCTGTTTGCCCAGAGACTGGTCTCCGGGCAGCAGCTTCCGGAGGACTCTTCGCGGCTGCTGTACGACCAGATCGCGGAGGTCTGCACCTCGGAATTTTCCTGTGTGGATAAGATCGACCGGTTTGTACAGGAGCAGTTCGGCGTCCGCATCACCAACCAGGAGGCCATGTACCTCGCGCTGCACATTCACCGCGTCCTGGAAAACCGGAAGGTATAAAAGGATGCGGCCGTCCGCTTATTTTTTCAGGCGCAGATTCTCCGGATTTTTGGCGTAGGAGCTCTCATATTTCACGGAATAGCCCGCGGTCATCTGCGGGCAGCGTTCCTGTATAAACTGCAGGAGCGCCTCGGCTTTGGCCAGATTCCGGGTGCGCAGCACGAGGCTCTCCCGTTCGGTCATGCGCAGGACGACGTTCTGCGTCGCCTGCGGCCGCGAGGCGGCGCCGGGCGCGGAGCGCCTGGCCGAGGGGTCCTGAATGTAGCCCCATACAATATGATGCGTGGGCCGCACCAGGGCGCGGTCGCCGCGCAGATAAGCCACATATTTTTCATCGCAGCGGAAATCTCCGAGCGAACAGAGATCGGATTTCGGCAGCCTGTCCACATGAGCGCAGACGGTGGGCGGGTCGCCGAATTTTCTTATGCTCTCCAGAAAGTCGGCGAACACCTGGCCGCGCCGCAGCGAGACGGCCGTCTGAATCAGGACGTAGACCAGAAACAGGCTGATGATCAGGAAAAAGGCGCCGGCGACCGTGGAGGGAACCGGCAGCATGTCCAGCAGACGGATGGACTGCTGGTAGGTAAACGAAGCGAACGCGCTCAGCCCCGCCAGCGCCAGCAAAATGACATAGGCGACCAGCGAGCGGATCGTGGAACGGCGGATGCTGTTTTTTACATAATCCAGATAATTCATAAAAGCCCCCTGTAGAAATGGAAAATAATGCCTTCATTTATCATTGTAAAGTCAGGGCCCCGGCTTGTCAATCGGTTATTCCTGATTGACCAGGGTTGTTTCATGAAGTATTACAGCCAGTTCCGCCTGGTTTTCTCCTTCTATCACCTTTACCTGAATCTGTCTTA
>CANRIG010000101.1 GCA_947630595.1 uncultured Lachnospiraceae bacterium
CCGGGAGGGCCGACCAGCAGGATTCCCTTTGGCATGGACGCGCCGATCTCTTTGTATTTGTCCGGGTTATGCAGATAGTCCACGATCTCCTGCAGGCTTTCCTCCGCTTCATCTACGCCTTCCACATCGGAAAATTTGATGCCGTCTGAGGATTTCACATAGACCTTGGCATTGCTTTTCCCCATATTGAACATGAGAGAGTTCGGCCCTCCTGCCTTGTTCATCATTCTCCTGGAAAGAAACTGGCCGATGATAAAGAAGATCACAATCGGGAGAATCCAGGACAAAAGAAAGCTGAGCAGCGGCGAGGCCTGCTCGACGATTTCACCTGAAAACTGCGCCCCGGCCTCGTGCAGACGGTTGACGAGATCCAAATCAGCAATCAGACCCGTCTTGTAGACAGCGGTTTCTTCTTTGTCTGTAAACAAAATCTGATTGCTCTGGATTTCAACCCGGCCGATATTCTTTTCTTCCGTCATGGTCATAAATGTGCCGTAATCGACCTCCTGAATCTGACGCTGCGCAATCCATGGCATGGCGATCAGATTAAAAAGAATCAGCACAAGTATCACAATGCCGTAATAATACAGTAATGGTTTTCTGGGGTGTTTTACTTCCTTCATGATAATTCTCCTTCCGGTTTGAATTTGTTTCCATTTCACTGTTTTTCTTCATCTGCGTTTGGCTGCGACTTCGGCAGCGTTACCGTAAACATGGTAAGATTGTTTTCGCTTTGAGCCGAAACCGTTCCGCTGTGCAGTTCTGCCACTTTTTTGACGATAGCAAGCCCAATCCCATTTCCCTCGCCGGAGTGCGAACTGTCAGCCTGATAAAATTTTTGAAAGATTCTCGATATACTTTCCGCCGGAATTTCCTCTCCCGAATTGATGATCTGCACGGACAGGAAATCCGATTGGTTCCTGATATTGACTTCAATGACTCCGCCGTTGGGAGAAAATTTGATCGCATTATCCAGCAGATTGATCCATACCTGCTTCAAAAGTTCCTCGCTGGCAGAAATTTGGTATTCACCGAAATCCACATGGAAGTCCAGCTGCTTTTTTTCCCATTTGTCAGCAAGCAGCAGGATGGAAGAGCGAATCTGCTCTGAAAGATTAAACTTTACAATATCGGTTAAAATCGTTTGATTTTCGACCCGCGTCAGATTCAATACATTGGTCGCCATATCAGAAAGCCGCAGGGATTCTTCTTCGATAACCGCCAGGTATTCCTCTTTTTGTTCTTCTGTCAGGTTGCCGCGGCGAAGCAGCTTCGCAAAGCCTGCGATAGATACGATAGGCGTTTTAAATTCATGCGAAAAATTATTGACAAAATCCCCGCGGAGCATTTCCGTGTTTTTTAGTTCGGAGGCCATTCGATTGAAGCTGTGCGAGAGCTGCGAAAAAACAGGATGTTTGGAGATGGGCCATCCAAAATCCAGCCGCGCGCTGAAATCACCGGATGCCAGCCGGTCAATTTGATAAATCACATTCTGAAAAGGGCGGGCGGATATTTTACTGGATAAATAAGCGACAATGACGCCGACAATATTACTGATCACGAATATATAGAGGATGATCATCCCGATGTTGGGCCGAAGATCGGTGTCAAGCGTGATAATTTGAAAATGTACCAGCATATAAATAATAAAAGCGGTGATTGAGGTAATAATAAATTGAATGAAAAAAATGAGTGCCGATATTAAAAACGTGAGGGCAAAATAATGCTTTCGATTTTGCTTGTTCATACTTTTTTCACCGCCTTATATCCAAGCCCGCGCACAGATTCGATCTCAAATTCCTCCCAGCCCTCAAACCGTTTGCGCAGCCGTCCGATGTGAACCGTCACAGTTTCCCAGCCGGTATCGCTGTCAGCGCCCCAGATTTCATCCATCAGCTGAATCCGTGTAAAAATCTTTCCGGGGTATGACAGCAGTTTGTAAAGCAGCAAAAATTCCTTTTGCGGGAGTTCCTGTGTCTCGCCGTTTTTGGTCACGGTAAAGGAATCGTAATCCAAAATTACGTTTCCAATCGTCATTTTGCGTTCGCTGGCAATTTGCGCGCGCCGCAGGAGCGCCTTGATTCTCCACAGCATTTCTTCTTCATCAATCGGCTTCGTCATGTAGTCGTCGATCCCTAGCGAAAAACCTTTATGCTTGTCTTCCGGAAGCTGTTTTGCCGAAATCATAAGAATGGGAAGATTATTTTTGCTTTCACGGAGAATCCTTGTAAATTCATAGCCGTCCATTTTCGGCATCATGATATCGAGAATTACAAGATCGATATACTCTTTATCCATTACCTCGAGGGCTTCCTCACCGTTTGCAGCAGTAAATACGGAATAGTGCTCCGTTTCAAGCACGGCTTTGAGCAGCCGGCGCGTATTTTTATCATCGTCTGCAACAAGAATCTGGAACATGGTTTGTACCTCCTGATAAATTTATAATAGCACGATTTTCTAAACTGAAACGAAACAGTTTCTTTTTTTTATTCATATTTCTGTCATCGCCGCTCCAGGAAGTCCTCCATCCCGCCGCAGACGCAGCTTCGTTCCGGGATATGCCTCTTTCATTTTTCCCGTTCTATTGTGATATAAGGTCAGGGACTTTTCGCACGTGACTGTAAATTGCATTTCTGGTCTTGACAATGATAAAAAGAGTGCTACAATATCAATAGCGCAAGATTGAATCTTGTAATAATGAATGGAGGAGTAAAAATGAGCAAGGTATTAGCAGCATATTTCAGCGCCAGCGGCGTGACCGCTGATGCGGCAAAGAAAATTGCGGAGCTTACGGGCGCGGAGCTTTATGAAATCCGTCCGGAGGTTCTCTACACGCAGGCCGATCTGAACTGGCAGGACCAGAATTCCCGCAGCTCCGTCGAGATGAAGGACAAGACCTCTCGCCCAAAACTTGCGGACGGAAAGGCGCCTGTGGCGGACTGCGACGTGATATTCCTCGGATTCCCGATCTGGTGGGGCACCGCGCCGAGGATTATCCATACCTTTCTGGAAAGCTACGATTTTGCAGGGAAAAAGATCATCCTCTTTGCAACGTCCGGCGGCAGCGGATTCGGAAATTCGCTGTCCGATTTGAAGAGCAGCGTGAGCGGCCAGGCGGCGATGGAGGAAGGCATCGTTGTGCATGGCGGACAGGGCGGCGACGCGTGGAAAAAGTGGATTGCATCGCTCAAAATGTGAGGTGGCGCTTATGAATATCGCGGTACGGTATTATTCAAGAGGCGGCAATACAAAAAAGATTGCGGAGGCAATCGCGGACGCGGTCGGCGCGGAGGCCAAAACGGTGTCGGAGCCGCTGACCGGGGACGTGGACATCCTGTTTCTCGGCAGCGCGCCCTACGCTTTTGACGTTGACGACGAAGTAAAAAAATTCATCGGCGGCATCAGCGTATCCGTCGGCAAGGTCGTGAATTTCAGCACCTCCGCCGCCGTGAAATCTACCCGCAAATATGTGGAAAAGCTGCTTGCGGAAAAGAAAATCCCTGTTGCGAAAGAAGAATTTTCCTGCCGGGGCGCTTTCGCGATGCTCCACAAGGGCAGACCGAATGAGAGCGACCGGAAGGCCGCCGCAGACTTCGCAAGGAAAATCATATCATAAGGAGAAACCGGTACGATGGCGGATCAGTTTGACCCACTGAAACTTGAAAACCAGCTATGTTTTCCTCTCTATGCCTGCGCCAAGGAAATCGTGAAGGCGTATAAGCCCTATCTGGACGAGCTTGACCTCACCTATACGCAGTACATCACCATGATGGTGATGTGGGAGCATAAGGAACTGCGTGTAAAGGAAGTCGGCCAATACCTGTATCTCGATTCCAGCACGCTGACGCCGCTGCTCAAACGGCTGGAGGAAAAGGGTTACGTAGCGCGGCGGCGCTCAAAGTCGGATGAACGCGATCTTATCGTCTCGGTCACCGACGCCGGCATGGCTCTGCGCGAAAAAGCGCTGACCGTGCCGCAGCGGCTTGCCGCCTGCGTGAACCTGGAGCCGGAAAAGGCGCAGCTTCTCTACGGGATTCTGTATGAACTGCTCGGCAGGCTGGGCGGGGGAAATGAAAAGCAGAGTGTGGGTCCGGAAAGCAAATGAGAGAAACAGAAAGTAATTGATGGAGCTGGAAAGTAATTGATGGAATCAGAAAGCAGTTTATAAAATCAGAACGTAATTGATAAGTATGAAAGATATTTTATAAAAAGTAATTGATTAAATTGGAAAGCATCTTATGGTTGGGCGGGTTGCCCGCATGACGTAAAAGACGGCTCTCCGCCGGGGGATTACTCGGCATTGGAGAGCTGTTTTTCTTTTCATAAATGAGAGCGTTTCTTCATATATATATGGTAGCGCCGGTGCGGCCTTTCGTGCCGATGCAAGCGTCGGAGGACGGGAGGCGACCTATGAGAAATGCGAACGGGCTGCAGAAACTGCTGTATCTGTTGATGGCGGTGCTGGGAATTTATATTGTATACAAAGGCGGCTGTATTTTGATGAATACGGAAGCGGTGCAGGGACTCCTGGACTCCGGCGGGGTGCAGCGGCGGCTGGAGGATGCGGCGATGCGCAGCTATGCGCCGGGCTACACGGCGGCTGTGGAAGAGCGGGAGAGCGGAAACTGGCTGGCCGCGTGGATGCGGCAGATCGTACCGGTCTACAGTTATCTGGCGGATGGACAAGCTGCGGCGGAGGCGGAAACCGGGGAGACGGGAAGTGCGGAAACGGGAGAGATGAGAAGCACGGAACCGGGAGCTATGGCGGAGACGGAAAGTGTGAAAATAAGAGAGACAGAGGATGCAGGGAACGCGGAAGTGGGGGAACCGGAAAGTGCGGAAATGAGAGAAGCAGAGGATTCAGGGAACGCGGAAGTGGGAGAACCGGAAAATGCGGAAATGAGAGAAGCAGAGGATTCAAGGAACGCGGAAGCGGGGGAACCGGAAAATGCGGAAATGAGAGAATCAAAGGATTTAGGGAACGTGGAAGTGGAGAAAACAGGAAAAGCAGATGCAGGGGCAGCGAGGGCAGATATAAGCGGGAAGAAAACAGAGACAGATACAGACTCCGTATATTTTGGAGCTGACGGTGAAAATGCTCCTGACACAGATGCCGGAAATACAGACAGCATTGGGACTGCAAATAACACCGGCAGCACAGAAGCCCAGACCAGTGTCCCGGACTCGGTTCCGGCCCTTTCGATGCGCACGGTTTCGGAAGACCTTCTGCACCAGCTGGAAGATTTCGACTATCTCCTGAACCATTATTACACCGTGGACGAGGGCACGATGGCGGACGCAGCCCTGCTGGACGCGGACACGCTTTTGCAGACAGACCTGAGGCTGGCCAAAACGCCGGACGTTCCGCAGATTTTGATTTATCACACGCATTCGCAGGAGGCGTTTGCGGATTCCAGAGAGGGGGAAACGGAAGATACGATCGTGGGCATGGGTGAGACGCTGGCGCAGGAGCTGCGCGATGCATACGGCTATAACGTGATTCACGACACCGGCGTGTACGACCTTGTGGACGGCGTGCTGGATCGGAGCGCAGCGTATGATTATGCAAGAGCGTCGGTGGAAGAAATTCTGCAGGAATACCCGACCATCGAAGTGATCATCGACCTGCACCGGGACGGGGTAGACGGACAGAAATTTGTGACGGAGATCGACGGAAAGCCGACATCTATGATTATGTTTTTCAATGGAATTTCGCGGGACAGCCAGGATCAGCCGCTTCCGTGGCTGGAAAATCCCTACACGCAGGAGAACCTGGCGTTCTCTCTGCAGCTACAGCTGGCCGCGCAGGAGCGTTATCCCGGCTTTACGCGGAACATTTACCTGAAAGCGGAACGCTTCAACCTGCATCTGCGCCCGCGCTCCCTGCTGATCGAGGCTGGAACGCAGCTCAACACCGTGGAGGAGGAGCGCAACGCGATGAAACCGATTGCGGCGCTGCTGGAGCAGGTGCTTGGCTCCTGACTGCAGGCCCGGATGCTGGAAAACTTTTGACCATTGGTCCGAATGCCAGACAGCTTTTGACCATTGGTTCGGATGCCAGACAGCTTTTGACCGCATGTTCAGACGCAGGACAACCCAGACTGCAGGGCCAGACCTTGACCGATTCCAAGTCCAGTCTTTGGTTATGCTCCGATCACATTCTGATATAATACCTCGCGCCCGGCCCCGTCCGTGATGCTCATGTGTGCGAAAAAGTACCGGGTCAGCTCGTCGATCTCTTCCCGGGTGTCGCCGGTAATGTAATAGCGGGCGACGTAAGGGTTGGGGCCGTGCTGAATGATGGTCTCGCCGCTGCGGTAAAACAGCCAGGTCTCGGCCACGCCGGGCAGCTTCGCCAGCTTCTGCGCGGTCTCCTGATGTACGACGTCCATGCCGGGCCGCCCGTGAAAATAGAGGACGGCGCTGGTCTTCGGAAAGCGCGGTGAATAATCGCGGAAGGTTTCCTCCACGGCCCGCCCATCGTATACGTAGTCCAGCAGCAGCTTCTCAAAGTTCAGCCCGCCTGCATACTCGACCAGTTCGTGCTCGTAGCCGAAAAAGCGTCCCGCAAATTCGCACACGGAAACGCCGCTGTGCGGGTTCCAGAAAAACTGCATGGAAAGCGCGCCCTCGGTCTGGCCGAGCGCATCCGCGATTTTCTGCAGAACGCCGGCAGCCTCATCGCAGACCTGATCAAGCCGCTTGGAGGGATAGACGTTGCGGGAGCTGATCGGAATCTGGCAGTTGCCGATCGGCGTTTTTTCGCGGTCGGCGATGCTGATCACCTGCACTTTGCCGTGCAGCACCCAGGTCATCATATTAAATTCCAGCCCGTCATGGTATTCCTCGACAAGTATTTTTTTGATATTGGAGGTGGCGCAGGTGTGGTCGAAATGTTCGCGCACCTCGGCGACGGAATCCAGCACCTCGACGCCGCGCGAGCCGTATTTGTCAATCGGTTTTACCACCACCGGAAAGCGCAGGCCAGCCAGCTCACGGTCGTCAAAATCTTTTGTGACATATCGGTAAGCGGGCGTATGTATGCCGAGCCGGGTCAGCAGGTCTTTCATTCTGGTTTTGTCGCGGTAGCAGGGCAGCTGTTCGGTGCCGCAGTAGCATTTGAGCCCGGCGGCTTCGGCGATTTTGACCATGCACTCAAACAGATAATCCGAAAAGGAGGTAATGATCCCGTCCGCGTGCTCGGCCCGGCACATGGCGGCGATTGCCTCCGTGTCGCCGACGTCGATGTCGTAGGCTTTGTCGGCAAACGATTTGCCGATGCTGCCGGCGTAGCCGTCGCAGACGATGGTATAATAGCCTCGCCGCTTTGCCGTTTGGATCAGTTGTACAAATTCTCCGAGGGAACCCAGAATTACCAGTCTGTGCATGATATGTGATCTCCAGTTTGCGGGCACCGCGGGAAGGACGCCCATTTATCTATAAGTATGCATTTGCTGAATTTTTATGCCGTTTCTTCCGCCTCAGCGGCGCACTGGTGCAGAACGTCCGCCACCCGCCGCATATCTTCCGCCGTGTAGCGCTGGTCGCAGGGCAGCGGCAGAATGTTGGCCGCATAGTCGTACTCAAGCGAGGTCTCGGACATGTCCTTCAGGACATTGCTCCAGTACGTGGGCACATAAATTTTATACTGTGCCATTTTTTTGCGCAGCGTTATCCCGTTTTTGTGATAGAACGGATAAGTGAACGGTCCCTCCGGCGTGCGCAGCGTCAGCGGATTTTCCGCGCCGAGCAGGGAATCCAGCGCCTGGTAATTGTCCTCTCTGACGCGGCGCGCTTTTGCGTAATCGATGCCGTGCAGCAGGTTGTCGGTGAGCGCCGACATCTGTTTGACCGTTTCATGGTCGAAGGCGTGCGCGTTGTCCAGCATGGTCTGGTAATGAGCGGACGCTTCCGTCTCGTAGCGCCCCAGAATGTGGCCCATGCGGGTGTGGGAAAGGTCCTGCTCCAGCAGAGAGACAGGCAGCGCCGGGGCCAGATTGCCCATGTATACATATGCACCGTCGCTGAGACCGAAAAATTTGCGCAGCGAATAGAGCGTCGGCACGCCGTGCACCGGCCGCTGGAAAAATGCGTGCGTGTTGTCAACGATGACGCGCCGGTCATACTGGCCGAAGGAGGCCAGAATCTGCGCGTTGCTGAGCTGGCCGTAAAAATTGACCAGGTACAGATACTCTCCGGGAGCCGGGCGGACGCCGTCCTCCGGCAGGAAATTGCGGCCGATGCGGTAATATTTGAGCTCGTAACCGGCGCGCAGGCAGGCGTCTGTCACCGACTCACAGAGAAAATGCGGTACCCACAGCGTGTGGGTGCCCGCAGCTTTCAGAAGATAGAGCAGCGCCGTCCGGCCCAGATTCAGTTTGATCATATGCTCGTGGTATTCCTGTCCCGAGAGCCGTTCCAGCTCCAGGTAACCGCCGATTTCCTTCATGGGAACCTCCGTCTCATGTTTTTTGTCTCATGTTTTAAGCTCATGCTTTTGGTTCTTGCTTTTTGCCGCCTGGTTTTAGCCTCATGTTTTTGGCCCATGTTTTATCCTTATGATTTTTTATACAGTGGGTTGCGTCCGCTATACACAAATTTTGTATATGCCTGTTATATTTATAGTTTTTCCTACCGTTTCACATAATTATAACTTTTTCTGCCGTTCCACGTAATTGGGCATTTTCTTGGTCTCGTCGAGAATGTGCATCAGGTACTCCCCGATGATGCCGATCGAGAGCAGCAGCAGGCCGTTGCTCGCCAGCAGAATCAGGATCGTGGACGTCCAGCCCTCCACGGACATGCCGTACAGGAAGTAGCGCACCAGAAAATAGATGGCGAGGGCGGCGCTGGTCAGAAAACTGAGGATGCCCACGTTGCGCACCAGAAGCAGCGGGAACGCGGAGTTGCTGATGATATCGTAAAACAGGTCCTTGGCCAGACGCCGGAACGAGTAGCCGCTGTGCCCGTATTTGCGGGCGTCGTGGTGAACCGGCACGTTGATGATGCGGTTGGAAGTCTGAATCAGCAGGTTGCCGATCTGCGGCAGCCGCACGTTCATCTGAATGATGGCGTCGACGATAAAGCGGCGAATCAGGCGGAAACTGGTGATTTCCAGATCGCGCGGCTTTTTGAGCATTTTGGAGGTGGCGTAAACGGAAACCCAGGTACCGATGCGGCGCACCAGGCTGTGCTGGCGTCCCTCGTATCTGGCGATGATCACGTCCACGTCGTCGCGCTCGTTCATGACGTTGATCAGCTTCGGAATTTCTTCCGGCGGATGCTGCAGGTCGTCGTCCATGGTGATCACAAAATCGCCGTTTACATAGTGAAAACCGCACAGCAGCGCCGGATGCTGGCCGAAATTCTTGGCCTGCTGGATGATCTTAACCCGCGGGTCGCGGTCATGCAGCCGCTCCATCACGTCCCAGGAATGGTCTTTGGAGCCGTCGTCGACCAGGATCAGCTCAAATTCCTCCCGGACGGTCTCTTCAAAAACTTTCCGGATGCGTTCATATAATTCATTCAGGGTGGGCTCGGAATTGTAGACCGGCACCACCACGGAATACAGACTCATGCGGTTTCCTCCTGCGTGTGTAGGTATATTATGTGATCTTTCGCTCACGGGCGTTCGCGGTATAGAAAGATCGCAGTGCAGCTCAAGAGCCTGCGGCTCTTTCGCTCACGGGCGTTCGCGGTATAGAAAGATCGCAGTGCAGCTCAAGAGCCTGCGGCTCTTTCGCTCACGGGCGTTCGCCCTATAAAAGTGTCAGTTGACAAAGATGGCCGCAAGCGGCCACTTTATCTCCTGCCACTTTTGCACTGCTCATTGCCTACGTGCAGTATAACACACCTTGCTTTGTTTGTAAAAGGATGTTATAATCAATCCCATGGAAAAAATGAAGAATTATCTGCTGCTACATTTGAATATTTTGCTGTTTTCCTTTACCGGCGTGTTCTCCAAGGCGGCGTCCGTGCAGTTCAACCGACACGGTCTGAGCGGCATCCTGCTCTATGTGTTTGTGTTTCTGATGTCCTGAGTTTTACAGTTTCGATGTCAAAAAATCCCTGCAATGCCCATAAATAAAGGCCTGCAGGGATTCGCCTTT
>CANRIG010000102.1 GCA_947630595.1 uncultured Lachnospiraceae bacterium
GATTTGTCAGGGGAAGAAAAAAGTTTGTGGAATACAAATTTACCTCTTGACAAAAGTCACTTCATAACAGGGAAAAGACAATGCCGAATTGCAGGACTTTGTAAGGAAAAGACAATGCCGGGTTGCAGGGTTCTGTAAAAAAAGGAAATGCCGAATTGCAGGATTTTGCAGGAAAGTGGCAATGTTGAACTGCGGGATTCTATGAGAAAAACGGAGGAACAGTTTCATATGGTAAGAATTATTATGAGCGGCTGCAACGGCTTCATGGGCCGCGTGGTCACGGATATCGTGGCGGCAGATGAGGACGCGGAGATTGTGGCCGGCGTCGATCTGGAGGATAAAAAAGACAAGACCTACCCGGTGTTTACGCGAATTGCAGACTGCGATGTGGAGGCGGATGTCGTTATTGACTTTTCCTCGCCGAAGGCGCTGGACGGTCTGATCGACTACTGCACAGAGAAGAAAGTGGCGGCGATTTTCTGCACGACCGGCTACACCAAAGAGCAGATGGAACAGATTCGGGCGGCAGCGGAAAAGACGGCGGTCATGAAATCGGCCAATATGTCGCTTGGCATCAACATGTTGCTGAAGCTGGTGCAGGAGGCGGCGAAACTGCTGGCTCCGGCCGGGTTTGACATGGAGATCGTGGAGCGCCATCACAACCTGAAAGTGGATGCGCCCAGCGGCACGGCGCTTGCGCTGGCGGACAGCATCAACGAGGCCCTGGAGCAGCAGTATGAATATAAATTCGACCGCAGCCAGGACAGAAAACGCCGGGAGAAATATGAAATCGGCATCAGCGCGGTGCGCGGCGGCAATATCGTCGGCGAGCATGAGGTGATCTTTGCCGGCCTGGACGAGGTGATCGAGTTCAAGCACACGGCGTATTCCAAGAGCGTGTTTGCCAAAGGAGCCGTGCAGGCGGCAAAATACATGGCTGGCAAACCGGCGGGCTTTTACGATATGGGCGATGTCATTCGCGGATAAGAAATACAGTGGAATGCATATAAAAAATATTTGCAGTGAAATATGAATGAAAATATGCAGATAAAGATATTTGCAGCGAAATGCGGATAAAATTGTCTGCAGCGAAATGTGAATGAAAATGCAGATAAAGATATTTGCAGCAAAATGCGGATAAAAATATCTGCAGCAAAATGCAGATGAAAACATTTGCGGAATTCTGGCCTGGACAGGCGAGCCTGTCGGGCCTGTTTCCATGTCACATACAATTTAATCGAAAATGGAGGGAACTTTTCACAATGAAAAAAGTAGTCAAATTTGGCGGCAGCTCTCTGGCGAGCGCGCAGCAGTTCCGCAAGGTGGGAGAAATCATTCACTCCGACAACGGAAGAAGATATGTGGTGCCGTCCGCGCCGGGCAAGCGCAGCGACAAGGACACCAAGGTCACGGACATGCTGTATCAGTGCTACCAGACCGCGGCGGACCCGAAAGCGCTGGACGAGGGGATCGCAGCGATTGCCGCCAGATTTCAGGAGATCATCGATGGCCTTTCTCTGCAGCTCTCGCTGGAAGAGGATTTTGAGACGATCCGGGAGGCGTTTGCCGCGCAGTGCGGCAGCGATTATGCGGCGTCCCGCGGAGAGTATCTGAACGGTAAAATCATGGCGGCTTATCTGGATTATGAATTTGTGGACGCCGCCGAGGTAATCCGCTTCGACGAGGACGGCGAATTTGACTCGGAAAAGACGAACGATCTGATGCACCGCCGCCTGGAGGGACTGGAAACGGCCGTGATTCCCGGATTTTACGGGGCGATGGAAGACGGAAGCATCAAGACTTTTTCCAGGGGAGGTTCCGACATCACCGGTTCCATCGTGGCGCGCGCCGTGCATGCGGACCTCTACGAAAACTGGACGGACGTCTCCGGTTTTCTGGTGACCGACCCTCATATTGTGGAAAACCCGGAAACTATTGACACTATTACCTACCGTGAGCTGCGCGAGCTGTCCTACATGGGCGCTACGGTACTTCATGCCGACGCGATTTTTCCGCTTCGGAAGGAAGGCATCCCGATCAATATTAAGAATACGAACCGTCCGCAGGACCCCGGCACGCTGATCGTCGAGAGCACCTGCCGCCAGCCCAAGTACACCATCACCGGCATCGCGGGCAAGAAGGGTTTCTGCGCGATCAACATTGAAAAAGACCTGATGAACTCGGAAATCGGCTTTGGCCGTAAGGTGCTGCAGGTGTTTGAAGAAAACGGGATTTCCTTTGAACACGTGCCGTCCGGCATCGATACCTTCACGGTGCTCGTGCATCAGTCTGAGTTTGTGGAAAAGGAGCAAAATGTGATCTCCGGCATTCACCGGGCCGTATCGCCGGATACGCTGGATCTGGAATCGGACCTGGCGCTGATCGCCGTGGTGGGCCGCGGCATGCGGGCGACGCGCGGAACGGCGGCGCGTATCTTTGCCGCGCTGTCCCATGCGAACATCAATGTTAAGATGATCGACCAGGGCTCAAGCGAGCTCAATGTCATCATCGGCGTGAAAGACGAGGATTTTGAGCGCGCCGTGCAGGCGATTTATGATATTTTTGTGCTGACGCATTTGTAAAAAAGAGCAAAGCGGCTGCGGCAGGCCATGGCAGATTATGGCAGATTATGGCAGGCCATGGCAGATTGTGGCAAGCTATAGCAGATTATGGCAAGCTATAGCAGACGAGAAATTAGCTGGCCTGTTGTTTGCCGCAGCTATGTTTGCCATATCATATGAGGACATTGCAATGGGCAGAGCGGAAACGGCCGCGGAGGCGGCACAGTCATTTGCATATGAAATCAGGGAAGGCAGCGCTGTGATCTGGCGCTGTTTTTCGCTTGACGCAAAAGCGGAGATTCCGGAGCAGCTGGACGGATACCCGGTGACGGCTCTGGCGCCGTATGCCTTTTCGGAGCATATGGAGGAGCAGAAACTGCAGGAAGGCTTTCGCAGCGGGCGCATCCGCAGGTATGTGCCGGAGGTTTTGCGGGAGCATGGCAGGGAATCCGGCGGGGAATTTGACAGGGGACAGGATGGAACACGAAAGAAAGCAGATGAGATATTACGGGATGCAGGCGAAACGTCACAGCAAATGGATGTGATATGGCAGGGTGCGGCCGGAATGCAGCAGGAAATCAATCGGATGCAGCGGGATGCGGCCGGAATACGACAGGAAATTAATCGGATTCAGCCGGATATGGCCGAAATGTCGCAGCAATTGGATGAAACGCGTCAGGATATACCGGCCGCAGCGCAGAGTATGGGAAGAATCTCGGATGTGCTTTGCGGGAATCGTCTGGAAGAAATTGTGCTCCCGCCAACTCTGCGCCGGGTGGGACGCTACTGCTTTTATAATTGCGAAAAGCTGCATAAGATCACATTTTACGGACAGATGTCCGACTGGGGCAGCGGCGTTTTTACCGGCTGCCATCAGGTGCGGCATCTGTGCGTCCATACGGATGCCGCGGGCCGTTCGCACTTAAAAGACGTTCTGGATGAGCTGCGGGAGGAACTGTATATCGAATACTTTTATCCGGGAGGGCAGGCCTGCCTGGTATTTCCGGAATTTTATGAGGAAGGCGTTGAAAACACGCCAGCCCGAATCCTGGAAACGCATGTGCACGGAAGCGGTCTCTTTTATCGCAACTGTTTTCAGGACAGAAAATTTGACTTTGCCCAGTATGACGTACTGTTTCCGTATGCGAGAGCGCAGGAACGGCCGGAGCTGGCAGCGCAGATGGTACAGGCAAGGCTGTGTTATCCGCAGGGGCTGACTGCACGGGCGAAACAGCAATATGAGACTTATGTTGCTGATCATGCGCGGGAGATGGCCGCTTACGTGCTGCGGCAGAGGGATATAAAAAGCCTGCGCTGGCTGCTGGATATTCTGGAGCAAAGCACCAGCTTTCCGAAGCAGGGCAGGGAATCCTCAGAGAGGAGCAGAGAATTTTCAGAGTGGAGCAGGGAATCCTCAGAACGGAGCAGGGAATCCTCAGAGCGAAGAAAAGAATTTTCAGAGCAAAACATGGAATCATATGACAGCCTGCTGGAATATATGATGGAGTATGCCGCCGGACTGCGGGACGCGGAAGCGGTCAGTTATCTGATGGAACGCCGCCGTGCCCGAGGTAGGGGATATGCGCGGCGAAAAAGGATGGAGCTGTGAACAATGAATCCAATTTACAGGGAACGGGTGCAGACACTCGACTTTATAGAGGTTGCCACCGATATTCTGCGCAACGCGCGCAATGAATTATACCTGAATATGCGTTTTCTGGACGTGGCGCTTTCGTCGCTGGCTTTTGTGCCGGACGGGCAGATCGCGGTGACGGGAACAGACGGCAGCACCCTGTTTTTTCAGCCGGACGCGCTGGTAGAGGTGTTTCGCCAGGGGCGAGCCGCGGTAAACCGGCTCTATCTGCACAGCGTCGTCCACTGCCTGTTTTCCCATCTCTGGACCGGGAAAGGACGCGACGCGGAATACTGGAATCTGGCCTGCGATGTCGCGGCGGAACATGTGATTGACGGACTTTTGATCAGGGCGGTGCATCGGCCGATGTCGGCTTTGCGGCGGGAATTTTATCATCTCATGACCGGCGATGGGGCGGGACATCCGGTGGTGACGGCGGAGCGCATATATCACTTTTTGTGCCAGAGACATCCAATGCCGGCGCAGCTGGATGCCTGGAAACGGGAATTTTGTGTGGACGATCACAGCCGCTGGAACGATGGGGATACGCAGCAGAGCCCGAGTCCGCAGCGGCAGCGCTGGGACGATATCCGGGAACGGATGCAGACCGAGATGGAAACCTTTTCCAAAGAAGCCGCCGACGATATGCGGAGTCTGGAGGAGCAGGTGCGGGCCGCCAACCGAAAACGCTATGATTACCGGGAGTTTTTGCGGAAATTTTCGGTTTTGAAGGAAGAAATGCAGGTGGATATGGATTCTTTCGACTATATCTTCTATAATTATGGCATGGAACTGTACGGAAACATGCCGCTGATCGAGCCGCTGGAGACGAAGGAAGTACAGAAAGTCGAGGATTTTGTGATCGTGGTGGACACGTCTATGTCCTGTCAGGGCGAGCTGATCCGGCGGTTCTTGGAGGAGACGTACAGCGTGCTGAGCGAGTCGGAAGGATTTTTTCGCCGCATCCATGTTCACATATTGCAATGTGACGACAGAGTGCAGGAGGATGTCCTGATTACCAGCCAGGAGGAAATGCGGCAGTATCTGGAGCATTTTACCGTGCGCGGCTTCGGAGGCACGGATTTCCGTCCGCCGTTTGCGCGGGTGCAGGAGCTTTTGCAGCAGAAATGCTTTACGAAGCTGCGGGGGCTGATTTACTTTACAGATGGGTATGGCACGTTTCCGGTGAAAAAGCCGCCTTATGAAACGGCATTTGTGTTCATGAAGGAGGATTACCGGGATGTGGACGTGCCGCCTTGGGCGATCAAGCTGATTCTGGAACCGGACGATCTGGCGGACAACAAAGGAGATTCTTTGCGGTGAACGGAAAGTATGTACAGGTGATGACACAATGTATATGCAAGCAATGAATATGATGTATGCGGAAACAATGAGCAGCATGCAAGAAAAAGCAATGAGTATGATGTATGCGGAAACAATGGGCAGCATGCAAGAGAAAGCAATGAATATGATGTATGCGGAAACAATGGGCAGCATGTAAGAGAAAGCAATGAATATGATGTATGCGAAAACAATGAGCAACATGCAAGAAAAAGCAATGGATATAATGTATGAGAAAGCAATGAATAACATCCCGGGAGAAAACGATGAATATTAAACGCGCGAAGCAGGAAATCAAGGATACGATCGAGGCCTATCTTTTAAAAGATGAATATGGTGCATATGTTATTCCGCAGATCCGGCAGCGTCCCGTGCTGCTGCTGGGTGCGCCCGGCATCGGCAAGACGCAGATTATGGAGCAGATTGCGCGGGAATGCGGGATTGCGCTGGTGGCTTACACGATCACGCACCACACGCGTCAGAGCGCGATCGGCCTGCCGTTTGTTTCCAGAAAAAATTTCGGCGGCCGTGAATATGCAGTGACGGAATATACCATGAGTGAAATTGTGGCCGCATTATACGGGAAGATGGAAAAGACGGGGCTGCGGGAAGGAATTTTATTCATTGATGAAATTAATTGCGTTTCCGAGACGCTGGCTCCGGCAATGCTGCAGTTTCTGCAATGTAAGACGTTTGGCAGCCATGAAATTCCACAGGGCTGGATTATTGTGGCGGCGGGCAATCCGCCGGAATACAACAAATCGGTGCGTGAATTTGACGTTGTGACCATGGACCGCGTCAAAAAAATCGAAGTGGAGCCGGACTTTGCGGTGTGGAAGGAATACGCGGTCCGGCAGCAGCTGCATCCGGCGGTGATCGCTTACCTGAATGCGCGCCCCGGCAACTTCTACAAGATGGAAGCGACCGTGGACGGCACAAAATTTGCCACGCCGCGCGGCTGGGAGGATCTCTCACAGATGCTGGAGGTTTACGAGCAGCTCGGCAAGACGATGGACCGCGAGGTGGCGGTGCAGTATATTCAGCATGAGACGATTGCAAAGGACTTTGCAAATTATCTGGAGCTGTATCACAAGTATCAGATGGATTATCAGCTGGAAGCGGTGCTTTCCGGTACGATCGACCCGATTCTGATTCAGAAAGCGGCGCATGCGCCGTTTGACGAGCGGCTGAGCGTGGTCAGCCTGCTGCTTGCCCGCTGCCGGAACCGGTTTGCAGAGCTGGCGCGCGGGGAAGAGGCGATGGAACTGCTGTTTGCGCAGCTGAAAGTCCTGAAAGAGCGGCTGCCGGGCGGGGCAGTATCAGAATATGATAAATATGCATGGACGGAAGCGAAGAACTCTACGGACGGAGAGGCGGATAACAGAAATTCTGCGGACAACAAGGCGGATAACAGAAACCCTGTGGACAACAAGGCGAATAGCAAAAATTCTGCGGACAGAGAGATGGATGACAGAAATTCTGCGGACAGCGAGACGAAAGGCAAAAGTCCTGTGTTCCAGAAAATAGACGGCAGTGCGCGGCGCGCTGATCTGCTTTTGCAGGAAATGATCGACGAACTGCAGCGGGAATGCGACCGGAAACGGACGGCGGAGCTGCTGACCAGACAGGAAGAAAAGCGCTATCGCACGGTTTTGGAGACGCTGGAAATGTATTGCAGAAAGCTGCGGGAAAAGGATATAGGCGCAGCGTCAGCTATGGAAAATGTGCAGACGTCAGGTGCAGCATCAGCTATGGAAAGTACGCAGGAAACAGGCACAGCGGGACTTACAGAAAAAACATGGTACGCAAATGAAACGGAAACTGCGGAAAAAGATTTTGTACTTATTAAAAGCTGGTTTGACGCACAGCAGGATCAACTGGATGAGGAATTTCAGGAAGCCGGCGCTATGCTGGAACGTGCCTTTGACTTTCTGGAGGCAGCGTTTGGGACCGGGCAGGAACTGGTCATTTTCATCACCGAGCTGAATCAGGATTATTACAGCGTCCGGTTTTTGCAGGAATATGAATGTGAACGTTACTACCGTTATAACCGTGAACTTCTGTTTGAGGAGGGCAGCCGCGCGATCGAGGCAAGGCTGCAGGCGCTGGGGCGGTAGGACAACGGGACGGATAATAAGAATAAAAACAGGATTTTATCCTTACGCCTGGCAGATATTGTGAGCATTAGGAACAGAAGGACGAAATCTGCAGGAAACTGGGGTGATTAGATATGAAATTTGGTTTATAATTAAGCCACTTTTACTATTTTCAGATATCCAGACTGGTTCACTTACTTCAACAACAGCGCATTCTGAAGGTAAAAAATTGTGTTCTCACTGCTTTGCGAGGTGATTTGCTTTCTTGCTTGAGATCCAGTGAACATGATGTGTAAGGTATTGGCTTCTATGTCGCTAAATTATTGTTTAGATGAAAAAGGAGTATGTAAATGAAAACATTAAAGAAAATGTATAAAGATCTGATTTGCAATAAAGCCGAATGGTCATATTATGACTGCGCACCAGAATTAGAATATGATACACTTTATCGTGAAGATGCCTCGTTTGAATTTATAAAACGATATTTTTCTCTTGGCGGGAAAGAAGCAGTATTCAAAGATTCATATCTTGAAAAAAATAGTGAAATTTTAAGTCAGCGTGCACCGCACATAGTGTCAACCTATTTGTTAGGCATTATAATTGCCAAAAGTTTGGAAATTGATTTAAATTCAATAGACGGCAATCGTATAAATTTCAAATATTTATGGTTTTTAGCATGTTTATATCATGATATAGGTTATAGTTACGAAAAAAAACCTTGTTGTGAACACCTAAAAAAACTTCAAATAAGTGGATTAACTGCCATTAAAGAAATCTGTAATATAGAATATTTTGACAATTCCGAATTTAAAACTTTCACAAAAGAGTATGTCAATATATATCTTTCTCATCGTGCAAAATGCAAAGATGGAAAAATGGGAGTTATTGACCATGGGATAGCAGGTGGGTTGATGCTTTATGACCGTTTAATGAAAAATTATAATCAGGCTTGGGAAGCAGAATGCAAAAAGGATAAATCAAAAAAATCATTTACTTATAAAGGACTGTACTTTTCAGATAAGCATTTTAAATATTACAGTGTAGCGGCAGACGCAATAATTTCACACAATATTTGGGTGAAAACTTTGAATGAATTTTTAAAAGAAGAAAACCAAAAAATAATAGAGAAACCAATGATTAACAGCAGTAATCCTGTTGCCTTTGTTTTAGCTTTGGCTGACACTATAGAACCTATTAAAATTAAAAAAGATAACTTTTCTTTTTTGGACATGATCAGATACGAAAATATCGAAGGCGGATTTAAGCTATTTTACTCTGATCATAATACCGAACATATATCCGGCTTAGCAGAATGGGTAGATATAAATGTTGAAAAAGAAGAAGATAATGCTTTTTTAATAACTAAAAAATAGGAGAAAACTATGGGATTGCGAAGAGACATGCTGCAGTTTCCGGGAGGGCGGCAGCGGGCGCTGACGTTCAGCTACGACGACGCCGTCACGCAGGACGTGCGTTTTGTGGACATGCTGAACCGGTTTCAGCTGAAAGGCACGTTCAATATCAATACCGGGCTGCTGGGACAGCACAGCCTGCATGAGAAAAACGGAAAGGCTGTGACACACGACAAGCTGCTGCCCTCGCAGGTACCGCAGGTTTATCAGGGGCATGAGCTGGCGCTTCACGGGCTTACTCATCTGGATCTGGCGCTGGCCGGGCAGGCGGCGGCCGCCTATGAGATTGCGGCGGACCGGCGCAATCTGGAAGAGATCACAAAGGCTCCGGTGCGCGGCATGGCTTATCCGTTCGGCACGTACAATGACGGTCTGCTCGCGCTGTTGCGCTGCAGCGGCGTGGAATATTCCAGAACCATAGAGAGCACTGGCAGCTTTAAACTGCCGCGGGATTTCCTGCTCTGGCATCCGACCTGTCATCATGGGGATGAGCGACTGTTTGCGCTGGCGGAAGCATTCCTGGAGCCGGTGCAGAGGTATGACGGCCCGCTGCTGTTTTATGTCTGGGGACATACGTATGAGTTTGACGAGCGCGGCGACTGGGCGCGCATGGAACAGTTTATGCAGAAAATGTCCGGGCATGAGGAAGTCTGGTATGCCGCAAATATCGAAATCTGCGATTATGTGAATGCCGCGCGCCAGCTCCGGTATTCCGCGTCCGGGCAGTATATTTATAACCCGACCGCGCAGGATATCTGGCTGTGGCTGGACGGCAGGACGGTGGTGCTGAAGGCCGGGGAGACGACGGACGTGAATGAATAAAAAGGCTTTGGCAAAAAACTCTTGTGGTTTGACGTGCTGTCAGGAAAAAGACCAGTTAATATTTTTGTATAATGATTAAAACTTTCCCAAATCATCGGACTATAGGAGAACCTCATAAATCCAATGTCTGATTACAAGACATAACCAAATA